>JBEVMS010000222.1:0-28202 GCA_040508515.1 Dyella sp.
TGTAGCTAGGCGAGCCGCGCATCTTACATCACTTTTTTCGTCCGGCAACCCCTTCGTGAAACTTTGTTTTCGAAGGCGTTTCCAGTCGAAGCAATCTGCTGCGGCGGGGGGCGAATAATAGGCACACACCCTCCCTACAGCAAGCTTTTTTTCGGCGCTTTTTCAAAAATTTCGCGATCAGTACACAACCGGTTTGTAAGTGACTGATTCGGCTCGATGCGGCTTGGCGAATGGTCCTCCTCCCCGGCACCTGCGGTTGGCGAACTGGGCAGTAAGCAGCGCTGAACCAGTCCACTTCGGTAAGGAACCAGTCGCTCAGGCGGCAGATGAGCCAGCAGATCCCAATCATCTTCGAACGGTATGAACTGCTGCATGGCGCGCCCCCTTGGACGAAACACTCTATGGAAGGTGAGTGTGTTGCCAGCTAAGCATGTCGACGGGGCGTTGGCGGGGCCAGTTGGGGCGGTTTGCGGGCAGCGTGGGCAAACCGCCTTCAGGTTTGAGGGCCTGATGTGAATCAGTCGACCTCGATCATCTCGAAATCGTCCTTGGTGGCGCCGCAATCCGGACAGGTCCAGGCATCGGGCACATCCTGCCAGCGGGTGCCCGGGGCGATCCCCTCCTCCGGCAGGCCGAAGGTTTCGTCATAGATGAAGCCGCAGACCACACACATCCACTTGCGGGTGGCGATGGCTTCAGTAGAACTCGTACTCATAATGGCTTTGGTCGTGATGGATGTCTCGGCCATTCTCGCAACTCACTGTTACTTGCGAAAGCGCCTGGACGATACTCGACCGAAAGTGCGCGTCCGCCCCCTTCCACTATCCCAACGAGCCTGATGACTGTTTTGAGCGGCGGCGGCCTTTACGCAATCACTTCCGGTTCCAGCACGCATTTGCTGACGGACGTCGCCCAGGCTTTGGCGGGCGGCGCGCGCGTACTTCAATACCGCGACAAGAGCGAAGACACCACGCGCCGCCTGGCCGAAGCCCAGGCGCTGCTGCAGCTATGCCGCGCACAGCAGGTTCCTTTGATCATCAATGACGATATAGCCTTGGCCGCCGCCATCGGCGCGGATGGCGTGCATCTGGGCGAGCGCGACGCTCCCGTCGCGATGGCGCGCGCGATGCTGGGACCGCAAGCGATCATCGGGGTGTCCTGCTACAACGCGTTCGAACGCGCCCAGCAGTTGGCGGCCAGCGGCGCCGACTATCTGGCGTTCGGCGCCTTCTTCCCCTCGCCGACCAAGCCGCACGCACCGCGCGCCGCGCCGGAACTGCTGCGCCGCGCGGCCACGCTTGGCCTGCCGACGGTGGCGATCGGCGGGATCACCCCGGACAATGGCGGTTTATTGGTTGAGGCGGGTGCCAACTACCTGGCCGTGATCACTGGCGTGTTCGGTGCCGATGACGTCACTCTGGCCGCGTCCCGCTTCGCCGCTCTTTATTCTTCCGCCCCCCAGGAATAACGCATGACCACCAACCACGAACTCTTTCAGCGCGCGCAGCAGCTGATGCCCGGCGGCGTCAATTCGCCGGTGCGCGCCTTCAAATCCGTCGGCGGCGAGCCGTTCTTTACGCAGCGCTCCGATGGCGCCTATCTGTGGGATGTCGAAGGTAAGCGCTATATCGACTATGTCGGTTCGTGGGGACCGATGATCGTCGGCCACAACCACCCACAGGTGCGCGAGGCGGTCGAGCGTGCGGTGCGCGATGGACTCTCCTACGGTACGCCGTGCGCGGCCGAGATCGCGATGGCCGAAATGCTCACCACGCTGGTGCCATCGATGCAGATGGTGCGCATGGTCAATTCGGGCACCGAGGCGACCATGTCGGCGATTCGCCTGGCGCGTGGAGCCACCGGGCGCAACAAGATCGTCAAGTTCGAAGGCTGCTATCACGGCCATGGCGACAGCTTTCTGGTCAAGGCCGGCTCCGGCGCGCTGACTTTCGGCGTGCCCACCTCGCCGGGCGTGCCCAAAGCCGCCGCCGATCTGACGCTGACGCTGGCCTACAACGATCTGGCTGCGGCGCAGGCGCTGTTCGCGGAACACGGCGCGGACATCGCCGGGGTCATCGTCGAACCGGTAGCCGGCAATATGAATTGCATCCCGCCGGTGGACGGCTATCTGGCCGGTTTGCGCGCTTTGTGCACGCAGCATGGCGCGCTGCTGATCTTCGATGAGGTGATGACAGGTTTCCGCGTGGCGCTGGGCGGCGCCCAGGCGTATTACGGCGTCACCCCGGACCTGAGCACCTTCGGCAAGATCATCGGCGGCGGCATGCCGGTGGGTGCGTACGGCGGTCGGCGCGAGCTGATGCAGCAGATCGCGCCTTCTGGCCCGATCTACCAGGCCGGCACCTTGAGCGGCAACCCGGTGGCGATGGCGGCCGGTCTGGCCATGTTGACGCTGGTGCAGGCGCCGGGCTTCTATGAAACCTTGAGCGAACGCACGCGTTTGCTGACCGACGGCTTGCAAGGCGTGGCCGAAGCGGAGGGGCTGCCCTTCAGCACCAACCAGGTGGGCGGCATGTTCGGGCTGTTCTTCACCGGGGAGCAGGTCCGCAGCTACGCGCAAGCCACCGCGGCGGATGTCAATCTGTTCAATCGTTTTTTCCACGGCATGTTGCAGCGAGGGGTTTACCTGGCGCCTTCCGCCTTCGAGGCGGGCTTTATCTCCAGCGCGCACAGCGATCAGGATCTGGCTGATACGCTGGACGCCGCCCGCGCCGCCATGCGCGGGGCTAAGCGGGGCTAAGCGCGATCGCCTCCTCGTCCTCGATGGCGGGGAGGCGTCAGCCAACAATGCCTCGGTGGGTACGGAGCCAAGGCAGGCTAACTCGGAAAAGTCTGCTTTCGCCGCCGCCGCGGTTTACCAGCTGCCGCTATTGGCCATCGAGGTCCACGGTTCGGCCGGGGCCAGCGCCTCGCCTTTTTGCAGCAGCTCGACCGAAATCTGATCGGGCGAGCGTACGAACGCCATGCGACCGTCGCGCGGCGGGCGCAACACGCTAATCCCCATCGACTGCAAATGCGCGCAGGTGGCGTAGATATCGTCCACCTCGAATGCCAGGTGGCCGAAATTGCGCGCCGAGCCGTAATCTTCCTGCGAGCCCCAGTTGAAGGTCAGCTCGATCTCCGCCGCGGGGCTTTCGGGCGCCACCAGGAAGACCAAGGTGTACTGGCCCTGCTCACTGTCGCGGCGGCGGGTTTCGCGCAAGCCCAGTCCCTCGCAGAAGAAGCGCAAGGTGGCGTCGAGATCGCGCACGCGAAGCATGCTGTGCAGATAACGCATGGGTAGATCCTTTTTGTCTCAAGCCTTGACGAACGCCTGCAACGCGGCCTGCAATCGGGCCAGACCTTCGGCGATGTCGTCGTTGGAAATATTCAGTGCCGGCACCAGCCGCAACACATCCGGGCCGGCTTGCAGCAACAGCAAACCATGCGCGGCGGCGTGGTCGAGGATTTCCCCGGCGCGGCCTCGATACGGCTCGGCCAGCACGGCGCCGAGCATCAAACCGCGCCCGCGCACTTGGGCGAACAGGCCAAGTTGCTGGGTGATCTGCTGCAAACCATCGCGCAGCGCCATCCCCTGCACCGCCACGTTGGCTAAGATTTCCGGCGAGGACAGCTTGCGCAGCGCCACGCGCGCCACCGCCGAAGCCAGCGGATTGCCGCCGAAGGTCGTGCCATGCGCGCCGTACTGCATCGCCTGGGCCACCTTGGGGCCGGCCAGCATCGCGCCGATTGGAAAACCGCAGCCGAGCGCCTTGGCCAGGGTGACGATGTCCGGGATCACGTCGTCCTGCACATGCGCAAACAAGGTGCCGGTGCGGCCCATGCCGCATTGGATTTCGTCCAGCACCAACAACGCGCCATGCTGGTCGCACAGTTCGCGCGCGCGCTTGAGAAACCCCGGCGCGGCTGGCAGCACACCGCCTTCGCCCTGCACCGGCTCAAGCATCACCGCGGCGACATCGCCGGCGCTGAAGGCCTGCTCCAACCCGGCGGCATCGTTGAAATCCAGATAGCGAAAGCCACCCGGCAACGGCTCGTAGCCTTCCTGATACTTCGGCTGCGCGGTGGCGGTGACGGCGCCCAGGGTACGCCCATGGAAGGAGCCGCGGAAGGTCAGGATCACCCGCCGATCCGGCCCGCGCCCCTGCGCGGCGGCCCATTTGCGCACCAGCTTGATCGCCGCCTCGTTGGCCTCGGCGCCGGAATTGCACAAGAACACCCGCTCGGCGAAACCCGACGCCTCGACCAGTTCCTCGGCCAGCCGCAACGGCGGCTCGGTATAAAACACGTTGCTGGTATGCCACAGCTTGTGCGCTTGTTCGTGCAGCGCCGCCAGCAGATCCGGATCCTGGTGGCCCAGCGCGTTAACCGCGATACCGGCGCCAAAATCGACGAACTCGCGCCCGGCGCTATCCCACACACGCGAGCCCTTGCCATGATCGAGGATGATTTCGCGCGGATGATAGACCGGCAACCAGTAGCGCTTGGCCAGATCGATCAGATCGGCGGCGGCAACGGAATCGTGGGACATGGACGAAACTCCCGGCACCGCCACAGCGCGGCACCGTCCTTAGCTGAAAGAGGGCGGCCGGTGAGGATGGGGATCACGCAGCCACGAAGCGCGCATCGCACTCAAGGCATGGCGCGTTGCGCATCGTAGTGCGCAGCGGCGCCGGCCACAATCGAGCCAGTTTCAGCGGCCATGGCGCGATGCATGCGCCGACGTCGAAGAAAGGCGCGACCCCAGGGCGAGCGGTCCAACAGATCGTATTGAAAGCTATCGATACGTGCGGATTCGATCCGACCGCCGCACGGCAAACCTACATCCGCCGCACGGCGACAGATGCAGGCGGGACGTTTATTACGAACGCGGCGCCGACCAGCCCTGGTAGCTGCCGATGGTTTCGCGGGTCAGCAGTTTGGAGGGCATCAGCACGGTGGTCTGCGCCGGCTTTTTGCCGCCCAGCGTCTCCACGCCGAGCTTCACCGCGAGCGCGGCCATCGCGTAGGGGTCCTGGCTGGCCGAGGCGCGGATCAGCGAATCCTTGGATTTGAGCGCCACCTCGATATCCGGCGCGCCGTCGACCGAGGTGATGATCAAGTCCTTGCGGCCGAGCTGCTTGGCCGCCAGATCCGAACCGATGCCCTGCGGATCGTTGATCGCGAACACCGCGTCGATCTTCGGAAAGCGCGTGAGGTAACCTTGCATCACTGCGAAGGCCCCGTCGCGCGAGCCTTTGCCGTCCTGATCGGCGGACAACACCTTGAGCCCCGGCGCCTTGGCGAAGGCTTCTTTACAGCCCTTGACGCGATCGGTCACCGCGGTGACCTGCGGCCCGTTCTCGATGATCACATCGCCCTTGCCATGCAGCGAATCGACGATGTACTGGCAGGACAAACGCCCGGCCTGCACGTTGTCGGTGGTCACCGTCAGATCGGCGCCCTTGGCCGCCGCGTCCACCGCGATCACGATGATGCCGGCCGCCTGCGCGCGCTTGATCGCCGGCTCGATCGCGTTGGGATCGCCCGGATTGAGCAGGATCATATCCACGCCAGCGGCGATGAAATTGTCGATCTGGGTGAACTGCTTGTTGAGGTCGTAATCAAAGCCGACCGTGGTCACTCGGACATTCGGGTTGCTCTTCTTCGCTTCCGCCTCCGCGCCTTTGGCCAGCGCCACGAAATACGGGTTGCCGAGCGAGCCGAGCGAGATACCGATCGACTTCAATTCCTTCGCCGAGGCACTGCCCATCGCCAGCACCGCCATGATTGCCGCTACCGCCACGCGCTTCTTCACGTTTATTTCTCCTCCAGTGATTGCAAGCGGCCGCGGTCGTTGCCGCGGCCTCGAATGTTCACGTGCGCGCCGAACCGCGCAGCCGGTAACGATCCAGGCTGACCGCCACGATGATCACCACGCCCTTGATGATGAACTGCCAGATGTCCGACACGCCGCACAGGATCAGCCCGTTGGACAGCACCGCGATGATCAGCGCGCCGATCAAGGTGCCCCAGATCGAGCCGATGCCGCCGACGAAACTGGTGCCGCCCAGGATCACCGCAGCGATCGCGTCCAGCTCATAGGACTGGCCCAACTGCAAGCCGTTGGCCGCGTACAGCCGTGCCGCCGACATCACGCCGCCCAGCCCCGCCAGCAGGCCCGACATGCCGTAGACGAACAGCAGCACCGCCCACACCTTGACCCCGGCCAGGCGCGCCGCATCCGGGTTGCCGCCAACCGCGTAGATGCGCAGGCCCAGCACGGTCCGGCGCAGCACCAGCCAGGACACCAGCACCACCACGAAGGCGATCACCACCAGCCAGGGCACGCCCAGCAAGGTGGCGTTGCCGATAAAGGCGAACGGCAGCTGGGCGTTGAACACCGTGTTGTCGTTACCGAGCAGGCGCGCGATGCCGCGCACGGCGGTCAGCGAACCCAACGTCACGATAAACGGCGGCAGGCGCATGAAGGCGACCAGGCTGCCATTGAGCAACCCGAACGCCAGCCCGATCAGCAGCGCCGCCAGCAGACCCAGCCAGCCCAGGCCCGGTATCAACGAAGCGGCCACCGCGACCACCGCCGAGGCGGCAAGGATCGAGCCCACCGACAAGTCGATGCCGCCGGTCAGGATCACGAAGGTCATCCCGGCGGCCAGCACCGTGTTGATCGAGGCCTGCTGCATCACGATCGAAATGTTCTGCCAGGACAGGAAGCGCCCGGTGATCATTTGGAACAGGATCGCCAGCGCGATCAACGCCGGCAGCATGCCGGCCATTTGCAGGTAGACGCCCCACTGCGGGCGCTGGCGAAGACTCTGATGGTTGGTTTCTGTGCTCACCCGATGGCCTTGTGCGCGCGGATCTTGATTAATGAAATGAGTGCGTGACCGGTTTCAGGCGGCCTGCGCGGTGGCCCCGGTGGCGATCCGGATGATCGCCTCCTGCGCGATCGGCTGCCCGTCACCGCCGACTTCGCCGGCCAGCAAGCCATCGCGCATTACCAGCACGCGGTCGCACAAGCCGACCACTTCGGCCAGCTCGCTGGAAATCAGCACGATGCCGATGCCCTCGCCCGCCAACTGATCGATGATTTTGTAGATCTCGCTCTTGGCGCCGATGTCCACACCCCGGGTCGGCTCGTCCAAAATCAACACGCGCGGGCGGGTTTCGATCAAACGCGCCAGCAACACTTTCTGCTGATTGCCCCCGGACAATGCGCCGACCTTGGCTTGGCGACCGGACACGCGAATAGTGAACGCGCCGATCGCCTGATCGACCCGGCGCCGCGCCGCACCGCGGTTGAGCGCGCCGACGCGGGCATCGCCGCCGTAGACCATGAAGTTGATGTTCTCCTCGACACTCATATCCAGGAACAAGCCATCGCCCTTGCGATCCTCGGTGAGGTAGAGCACACCGGCGGCGATCGCCTGCTCGGGCGTGCGCAACACCAGGGGCTTGCCGTCGAGCATGAGCGTGCCCGCCGTGGACTTGTCGATGCCGAAGATCAAGCGCGCCAGCTCGGTGCGCCCGGAGCCGACCAAGCCGGCCAAGCCCAGCACTTCGCCACGGCGCAGGCCAAACGAACACCCGTGCACGCGCCGGCCGTCCGCCATGTCCGCCACCTCGAAGAATGTCTCTCCCGGCGACTTATCGGCGCTGCTCGATGGCTTCTTGTAAAAGCTGGACGGGTCGCGCCCGACCATCATCTTCACCAGCGCCTGCTCGGACAGTTCGGCGCGCTCCAGCGTGCCGACGTAGGCACCGTCGCGCAATACGCTGACGCGGTCGGCCAGGGCATAAATTTCGGCCATGCGATGGCTGATGTAGATGATCGCCAACCCTTCGCCGCGCAATTGCTGGATCAACGCAAACAGACGCTCGGTTTCATGCGAAGACAACGCCGCGGTCGGCTCGTCCATCACCAGGATGCGCGCCTTGGCGTGCACCGCGCGGGCGATCTCCACCAATTGGCGCTCGGCGACCGACAGGCTGCCGACCTTGCTGGCCGCGGTGAAGCGCGCGCCCAGCCGGCGCAGCACGTCTACCGAGCCTGCCAGCATTGCGGCGCGATCGACCATGCCGAAGCGGCGCGGTTCGCGGCCCAGGAAAATGTTCTCCGCCACGCTCAACTGCGGCGCCAACGCCAGCTCCTGATAGATCACGGCAATGCCCAGGCGCTTGGCATCGGTGGGCGAACCGATGCTTACCGGCTGACCGTCGATGACGATTTCACCTCCCGAATCGGCGGTGTAAGCCCCTGAGAGAATCTTCATCAAAGTGGATTTGCCGGCGCCGTTCTCACCCATCAGAGCCAGCACTTCGCCGCGACGGGCGGTCAAATCGACACCAGTAAGCGCACGCACCGTACCGAAGGTTTTGCGGATGCCGCGCATTTGCAGCACGGCTACGTTCGGCACTTGATCGTCGCTCACCATCACCTCCAGCCCGGAACCTGATGCACCCGACAGCGTTATCGTTCATGGGAGCCACCGTAGCCCCCATCAAAACTGGCGTTGCCTAAGCACTAGAGAGCGGCAAGCTATCCCAAAGAAAACGGGCATGCAAGCAAGCGCCGGGGAGTTGCATCCACGCCATTTCACGACAGCCAAAGCGCCGATCGTGACGCGTCGCCGCTTGTGCGACGCAGCATCTCCAATGCCCTGTCGGCGCCGTGGGGATCGAGAGCCCCGCTGGCGATGAAATGCATAGAGACGTCTACACGTCCATAATTCACAGCCCAAACCACCAAAGTCAGCGCCACCAAGGAGCCGGAGAGCGCGCACTGTAACGTGCAACACGCTGCCTGTATCGGCGACGTTACATCGAGCCGCGCACGCACAGTGACGCCAGATGCGCTGTTATCCCGGACGTCTGCCGGGTCGACACTGTAAAGGATGCAACACGTGCGACACGCAGGGCGCACGCAGGAAACGCTGTAGGTACGCCAACTTCAGACCGAAGATCACTTGGCATGACCTTTGCTCATCAACCTACAAGCACGGAGCGATCAGGGCTAAGCATGCGCAGATGCACGATGCCGCCACCTCTCCGTGATGGCGTCTTTAGCCGCGCGCCAATTATCGGAGCCAGCTTTAAACCTTACATCGCGCCTTGCGCTGAAGTCTCAAGCGCGATCGGATCGATGGAAAAGCTTCAACGGACACATAGGCAGCGTGCCCTAGGCCCGCGCCGATTAAGCCGCGCACTGCGGCAACGAGGGCGGTAACCCGGCAGCAATTGCCGGGCACCAACGGAAGCCCCCGACCCGTCCCCTGCGGGTCGGGGGTCTTCTCTTTTGCAACGACCATCCATTTTTTAGATGGCTAAACGCCAGAATTTTCCCAACCACCGCACGCCAGCGCATTCCTAGCCACAGACGTCGTGTCCAGGTGCTTAGCGCATCTGATCCAAGGGCAGCTGGTGCTTCTTGCACAGGCGATAGACCGTAACCCGCGAAACCTTCAGTCGCCGCGCGCATTCGGTGATGTTGAAGCGGCTTTCGCGCAGACAGGCAAGCACCGCATCGCGCTCGGCGCTGATGCGATGGGCGCTCAACGCCGCAGGTGGCGCATCGAACAGTTCCAAATCCTGCGGCGAGATCAGCGCATCCTCGGCGACCACCGCCGCGCGCTGCACCCGATTGAGCAATTCACGCACATTGCCGCGCCAGGCAAAGCCACGCATCGCCTGGCGTGCGCTGCGACTGAACGCACGCGCCTGGGTGTCATGCTGCTCGCGAAAGCTGTCCAGGAAATGCTGCGCCAGCAGTTCCACGTCGCCTTCGCGTTCGCGCAGTGCCGGCATGCGCAGGCGCAGCACGTTGAGGCGGTAGTAGAGGTCTTCGCGGAAGCGCCCTTGGGCAATCGCTTTTTCCAGATCCACATGTGTCGCCGCCAACACCCGCACATCGACTTTGATCGACTGCGTGCTGCCGATGCGTTCCAGTGTGCCTTCCTGAAGAAACCGCAGCAGGTTGGTCTGCGCATCCAGCGGCAGGTCGCCGATCTCATCCAGAAACACGGTGCCTCCGGCCGCCGCTTCAAAATAGCCGATGCGCCGGCTGGTCGCGCCGGTGAATGAACCGCGCTCGTGCCCGAACAATTCGGACTGCACCAGATTGGCCGGCAGCGCGCCGCAATTGATCGCCGCGAACGGCCGCGCGCCACGCTGCGAGAGCTGGTGTAGATAGCGCGCCGCCACCTCCTTGCCGGTACCGGTTTCCCCGGTGATCAGCACCGGCAGATCGACCGGCGCGTATTTGCGGATGCTGGCGATGGTGCTGAGCATGATGGCGCTGCGGCCCAGGATCGGCATGACGTCGGCCGACGCCAGCAGCGGCTCGCCACCGTCCAGACGCTGCACGATATCCAGCAGCCAGCGCACCTCCACCGGTGCGGTGAAAAAAGCCAGGCAGTCGCGCAGCAACGGATGCAACGGCGAGCTGGAGGTGGCCGGCGCGCTGGCGAGCAAGGCGATCCATGGCAGATGCGCGTGATCGGCCACCACGTGCGCCATCTGCTCGATCGCCGCCTCGTCGCAGCACTGGCGCAGATCCGCCACCGCCACCACGGTGTCGCCGTTGCGTGTGCCGATGCCCCGCTGTTGCGCGGGATCGGCGAGGCGCAACGGCCAGCCCGCTAGGGCAAACGCGGCGCGCTCGTCACTGTCCGCCTGGCCGAACCATACGATGCATCGCCTGGCGTTCGCCCGCGTATCGGCCATGACCCCTCCCGCCCTTGCGTCCCCTGCAGCATGGTCACTCGAGGCAGGCGCCATCCCGATGCCTGCTCGAAGGTGTGCGCCACGCTCGCGCGCTTTGTGACGCATATCACACTATGGAACACATTTGTCACAGCCGGTCAAGCCCTGCCAGAGCACAAGCGCCGCAGACAGGGCCTGCCGCGTCGTTATTCCTTCTGAAAGCGAGGCAAAATATCGCGCAGTTCGGCCAGTCGACGCAGCGGATCGTCCACTTCGAGCATGCGCTGCTGTTCTTCGGCGGCCAGCGGCAACAGTTCGGCCAGCCGGAAACCGACCCAACCGGCATCGTCGTAATAGCTGCGCGGCACGTGCTGCCAATGCGGCGCAATCTGCTCGATCAGCCGTTCCAAAATGGTCTGCAGCAGGGCGAACTCGACCGGCACCGGCGCCAACGGCTCGCCGATGCCCCAGTCCTCGATCTCGCCGCGAATCAAGCCGTCCGAGCGCACGCGCGTGCGCACCACTCGAAAGCGCTCGGCGCCCTCGATCACGATGCCGAGCAGACCGTCATCGCGATTATGGAAATCGGTGATCCGCGCCAGCGTGCCGATCGAAGCCGGTAGCGCCGGCTCGCCGACTTCTTCGCCTTGCAGAATCAGGCAGACGCCGAAGCCGGCGTCGTGACGGGCGCATTCGCGCACCATGTCCAGGTAACGCGGCTCGAAGATGCGCAACTGCATGCGCCCGCCCGGATAGAGCACCGAGGAGAGCGGAAACAGCGGCAGTTCGGTCAACGGGGAGGGCGTGGCCATGGCGCGTAGTTTACCGCTGCCACTCGCCCGGGTCACCGCGCGGACCGGCGAAAACTGGACGGCAAGGCGCATGCTGGGCGACAGTCGAAGAACCTCACCACCGCGAGTTCGCATGCGCCAGATCGATCCCTCCATGGACGACCGCCCGCCGTCTTTCGCGATGCCCGCCGCCGCGCCGATCATCCACGTGCAGGCGCTGTGCAAATCCTTCGGCAAACGCCAGGTGCTGCGCGGCATCGACTGGCAGGTGCCACCCGGACGGGTGATCGGCCTGCTCGGTCGCAACGGGGCCGGCAAGACCACCCTGCTGCGCTGCCTGCTGGGACTTTCGCCAGTGGACAGCGGCGATATCCGCGTGTTCGGCGAATCGATCGCTCAGCCGGGCGGCGAACGACTGCATCGGCTGGGCTTCGTGCCGCAGAGCTTCGATCTGTTTCCCTGGATGAAGGTGCGCGGCTACCTCGACTTCACCGCCGCGTTCTACACACGCTGGAACGCACCGCTGACCGAACGCCTGCTGGGCGAGTGGCAGCTCGATCCGAAGCAGAAGATCGGCCAGCTATCCCAAGGCCAGCGGCAAAAGCTGGCGATCGTGCGCGCGCTCGCACCGGAACCCGAGCTATTGGTGCTGGACGAACCGGTCGCCAGCCTCGATCCGCAGGCGCGGCGTGCCTTCATGGACGAGTTGCTGGAACTGATGCGCCAGCCCGGCCGCACGGTGATCTTCTCCACCCATATCACCGCCGACCTGGAACGCGCCGGGGCGGACATCGCGCTGCTGCGCGAGGGCCGCATGCAGTTCACGCGTCCGCTGGCCGAGCTGCGCCAGCACCTGCGCCGGGTGCTGCTGCGCCGCGCGCAAGGCTGGCCGCAGCCACCGCAGCCACCGCAGACACCGGGCCAGCTCAGCGTCAGCGTGCGTGGCGAATTGGCCACGTTGCTGGTCGAGGATGCCGATCCACAGGCGTTGCAAGCACTCGCCCTGCGTGAGGGCGCCAGCCTGAGTATCGAGGTGCCAAGCGTGGAAGATCTGTTCGTGGAGCTGGCATGAGCGCCAGTCGCGCACTGCTCCTGCTGCCGCTGCGGCGGATGCCGCTGGGCGCCGGCGTGCTGGCCTTTCTGCTGGGCGGCGGCGCCAGCGTGCTGGTACTGGCCGGCTGGCACCGCTCCAGCGGCATGGCCACGCTGGCGCTGGCGCTGGCGCTGCTAATGGCCGCCAACGTGGTCTGGCACCTGCTGGCCGGCAGCCAGTTGCGTGAGCTTGGTCGTCGCGAACACTGGCTGCTGCCGCAGTTGAAACAGCGATTGCTAGGCCTGGGTCTGGTCGGATGGCTGGGCTGGAGCCTGCCTGCCGGCGGGGTCGTCGCGGTGCTGGACGGAGCGCGGCAGGGCTTGTTGGTCGCTGCCGCCAGCCTGCTGCTCAGCGCGCTGGGGCTGTGCATCGGCAGCGGTCGGGCGCTGGCGCTGTGGCTAGGCTTGGCGGTGATGGCGGCCGATGTGTTGGCGCCGGGCCTCCTGCGCAATCCGATGTTCTGGCAAAGCCAGGCAGCGATCGTCGTGCTGCTGGCGCTGGCGTTGGCCCTGCTGTGGCTGGCGCTGCATCCGTTGGGTCGTGTCGAGGACGCTGACCCTGCCCAGGCGCCGCTGTCGGCGGTGCCATCCACGCCTTCGCTGGAAGGCCGCCGGCGCACGCCGTTATGGCGCGCCCTGATCAACGTGTTCGATGCCCTGGCCGAGCGCGCGATGCAGCGGCAACTGCGGCGCTATCGACAGCAGCCAGACCCCGCGCGACGCCTGCGGCTGGTGCGCAGTCTGCTGCTACCACACGACAACCTGGCCGCCACCGTGCTGCGGCTGCTCGGGATGGGCGTGCTGGTGATGGCCTATGTCGCCTTTCGCCAGAAGCACACGCCGCAGGACGCCAGTTTCGTGGTCTGGTACGCGATCTTGCTGGCTCTAACGCGGTTTCCGCAGATCGGACGCGGCATGCAGCGGATGCAGCCGCACCTGGCCGATCTCTATCTCACCCTGGCCCCCGCGACCCACGCGCAATACCAGCAGACGCTGGCACAGGTACTGCGCGTCTTGGTGCCCGGTGTGGTGCTTAATGCGCTGGGCTTCACTGTGCTGGGTTTGCTGGTGCTGCACGAGGGCACGCCATTTCCACTGCTGTTGCTCACCGTGATCATCGCCACGGCATATGCGCTGGTGGCGCTGGCCCTGCATCTGATCGGCCCGCAAGGCCTAGTGGGACGCGGCGTGGTCAATGTCGTGGTGGTCCTTGCGGCGACACTGACTTTTTATCTCGGGCGCTGGCTGATTGAGCTGTTCGGGCTGTGGCCGGGCAGCTTGCTGCTGGCGGTGCCGGCGCTCAGCTTCGGCATCGGCGTGTGGCTGGCCGCGCAGCAGGAATACAGCCGGCGCCGACCGGTGTTCGATGCGCCGGCCGAGTAGCCGCTCAACGCTGGCGCAGCGCCTCGACGAACCGACGCGGTGCACCCTCGAAGCCGCCGTTGGACATGAACACCACCTGGTCGCCCGCGCGCGTCTGGCTTAGCAGGCTGCTCAGCAAGCCCTCCACGTCCGGCACCGTGCTGGCTTGGCCGGCCACCGCCGCGGTGACGCGCTGTGCATCCCAGCTCAGCTCTGGCCGATGCAGGAACACCACCGCGTCGGCGTCGGCCAGTGAGGGCGCCAGCGCTTCGGCATGCGCACCCAGGCGCATCGAATTGGAGCGCGGCTCCAGCGCCACCACGATGCGCGTATCGCCGACCTTGGCGCGCAAGCCGGCCAGGGTGGTGGCGATCGCGGTGGGGTGATGGGCGAAATCGTCGTACACGGTGATGCCGTCGACCTGACCAACCACTTCCATACGCCGCTTGACGCTCTCGAACCCCGCAAACGCGCCCAGCAAGGCGGCCGGATCGACGCCGGCGGCATGCGCGGCGGCGAGCGCGGCCAACGCATTGAACACGTTGTGGCGGCCCAGCAACGACCAATGCACCTCACCGATCGTCTGTCCGGCATGGCTCACCGCGAAGGCCGAGCCGTCAGCTTCGATCAGGCGCGCCTGCCAATCGCCGACGCCGATGCCGAAGGTCTCCACCGGCGTCCAGCAGCCCATCGCCAGTACCTCGGCCAGCGCGGGGTCGTGCGCGTTGACGATCAGGCGACCGTTGCTGGGCACGATCCGCACCAGGTGGTGGAACTGGCGCTGGATCGCCGCCAAATCGGGAAAGATATCCGCGTGGTCGTATTCGAGGTTGTTGAGAATGGCGATGCGCGGCCGGTAATGCACGAACTTGGAGCGCTTGTCGAAGAACGCGGTGTCGTACTCGTCCGCTTCGATCACAAAAGCTTTGCCCTGCCCCAGCCGCGCCGAGACGCCGAAATTGCCCGGCACGCCGCCGACCAGAAAGCCCGGCGCCAGCCCGGCACGTTCCAGAAGGTGGGCCAGCAGGCTGGTGGTGGTGGTCTTGCCATGCGTGCCGGCCACCGCCAGCACCTCGCGCCTGGCCAGCACCGTCTCGCCCAGCCACTGCGGGCCGGAGACGTAGCGCAAGCCTTCATCGAGCATATATTCGACCGCCGGGTTGCCGCGGCTCATCGCGTTGCCGACTACTACCAGATCCGGCGCCGGCTGCAGATGCTCGGCGCGATAGCCTTGCGCCAACGTGATGCCCAGCGCTTCGAGCTGCGTGCTCATCGGCGGATAGACGTTAGCGTCCGAGCCTTCCACACGCAGCCCCAGTTCGCGTGCCAGCGCGGCCACGCCGCCCATGAAAGTGCCGCCGATACCCAGAATGTGCAGACGCATGAGAACCCGTGATTGAAAAGACGCCGGGCCGGCATGCTCGCACAAACCCGCAAACGAAACAGGCCGCATGACGCGGCCTGTGGATGGTTTATCGTGTCTGGCGGTTTAGCCGTTGACGGCGGCGCGATCGCTTTGCAGCGCGTCCTTGACCCGCCCGGTCACCACGTGCAGCTCGCCCACGCCATCGACCACCTGCAATTTGCCGCGCTTGGCGTAGAAATCGGCCACCGGCGCGGTCTGCTCGGCATAGATGAGCAGGCGCTTGCGTACGGTGTCGGGATTGTCGTCGACCCGGCCCTCGGCCTTGAAGCGCAGCTCGGTGCGGCCAATGATCGCCTCGCTGGGCACATCCAGCTTGATCACCGCATCCAGCGGCTGACCGATCTTGGCCAGCAGTTCGTCCAGTGCGGCGGCTTGCGCCAGGTTGCGCGGGTAGCCGTCCAGGATAAAGCCACCGGCGGCGTCCGCTTGAGCCACGCGCTCTTCCAGCATGCCCAGCAGCAGATCGTCGGAAACCAGCTGCCCGGCGTCCATCACCGCCTTGGCCTTGAGCCCCAGCGGGGTGCCCGCCGCGACCG
The DNA here is from genome assembly GCA_040508515.1 of Dyella sp. Lineage (GTDB taxonomy): Bacteria > Pseudomonadota > Gammaproteobacteria > Xanthomonadales > Rhodanobacteraceae > JBEVMS01. The sequence goes on from JBEVMS010000222.1 coordinate 15,927, forward strand.
CGGCGCGCAGCATGTCACCGGTCGAGATGTGCGGCACGCCCAGCTCGCTCTTGAGCCTGGCCGCCTGGGTGCCCTTGCCCGAACCGGGTGCGCCGAGTAGCACGAGTCGCATAATGCTCCACAAGGTCCGCGATCTACCGCACACTGCGGTGACCGCCAGACTCCAGAAAATGGCTGCCAAAGTAACGTCTGCCCCGGGTGCCGTCAAACCGCCAGGGGCGTGCGGCAAGTCCAAGTGGTTGTCGCCCATGAGGCTTGTCAGATTGTCGCAGCCATGTCTGCGCCGCTCGCCATCCCGTCAGGAGCTTCCCATGCCCCAGCGCCGTCGATCCGCCCCGCCCCTTGGTCGCCTCCTCTACGCCCAGTCCGGCGGGGTCACCGCGGTGATCAACGCCAGTGCCGCGGGAGTGATCGAAACCGCGCGTGCGAGGGGCATCCCGGTGTACGCGGCGCGCAACGGCATTTTAGGCGTCCTGCGCGAAGAACTGATCGACACCACCAAGGAATCGAAGACCGCGATCGCCGCGCTTCGCCACACGCCTGGCGGCGCTTTCGGCAGTTGCCGCTTCAAGCTCACATCGCTGGAGGAAAATCGCGCCGCGTACGAGCGCTTGATCGAAGTCTGCCGCGCCCACGACATCCGCGGGTTCCTTTACAACGGCGGCAACGATTCGGCCGATACCGCGCTGAAAATCTCCCGGCTGGGCAAGTCGATGGGTTACGACATCCGCTGCATCGGCGTGCCCAAGACCATCGACAACGATCTGGCGGTGACCGACTGCAGCCCCGGCTTCGGCTCGGTCGCCAAGTACATCGCCACCTCGGTGCGCGAGGCCAGCCTGGACGTGGCCTCGATGGCGGATACCTCGACCAAGGTCTTCATTCTGGAGGTGATGGGCCGGCACGCCGGCTGGATCGCCGCCGCGGCCGGGCTGGCGGGGACAGGCGCCGATGCCGCGCCGCACGTGATCCTGTTTCCCGAAGTGCGCTTCGATCAGAGCGCGTTTTTAGCCAAGGTCAAGGCCACCGTGGAACAGGTCGGCTGGTGCACCGTGGTGGCCTCCGAGGGCGTGCGCGACGGCGACGGGCACTTCCTCAGCGAAACCGGCGCGCGCGATGCCTTCGGGCATGCCCAACTGGGCGGCTTGGCGCCGGTGCTGGCCGGGCTGGTGCGCGATCATCTGGGCTACAAATACCACTGGGCGGTGCCCGATTACCTGCAACGCTCGGCGCGCCACCTCGCCTCCCAGGTCGACGCCGAGCAAGCCTATGCGGTCGGCAAGGCGGCGGTGGATTACGCGCTGGCCGGGCACAACGCGGTGATGCCAGTGATCGTGCGCACTGGCGAAACACCCTACCGCTGGACGATCGAACCGGCCCCTTTGAGCAAGATCGCCAACCACGAGAAGACCATGCCGCGCCGCTTTATCAGCCGCGACGGCTACGCGATCACCGACGCCGCGCGCCGTTACCTGGCGCCGCTAATCCGTGGCGAAGCGCCGCTACCCTTCGGCCGCGACGGCCTGCCCGACTATGTCAGCCTCAAGCTGCGGACTGTGCCGACGCGTTTGCCGCCGTGGTCGGCGCAAGCCTGATCCCGTGAGGCGATCCGCCCGGGCGCCGCGCGCTTGCGCCACCGGGTAGTGCAGTGCCTCGCAGGAAGGAGATGGTGCCTGCCCCATACCTACTCTTGCAGGCCTTCAAGCGTGGCTGCGCCGATCGGCATGCAGCCCAGCTCGACAGTATCGCGCGGATAGGCAGTCCACCCATGCGGGCAATCGCGCCGCCGTGCTGGCGAGGTCGCGCTCGGCGATGCGAAGTCGTACGCAGCTTCGACACAGGTTGATGTGCCTCAAGCGCGCCGATGAATAAGAGCTACTGACGCCAATCAGGCACTGACGCGGAAAAAGTCGATCCGTCCCAGCAAGGCATCGGCCTGCGCGCGCAACGCCTCGCCGGAGGCGGCGGCCTGCTCCACCAGCGCCACGTTTTGCCGCGTGCTGAGGTCCATCTGGCCGACCGCCGCATCGACTTGTTCGATCCCGGTCGATTGCTGGCGGCTGGTCACGCTGATCGCCGCGACCGCCTGGGACACTTCGCCGGCCTGCGACACGATGACCCCCAGCACGTCGCCGGAGCGTTCCACCAACACCGTGCCCTGACGAATCGCCTCGCTGCTGTCGTCGATCAGTCCACGCGCCTGACGCGCCGCGTCGGTGCAGCGTTGCGCCAACTGGCGCACTTCTTGGGCGACCACGGCGAAGCCCCGACCGTGCTCGCCGGCATGCGCCGCTTCCACCGCCGCGTTGAGCGCCAGCAAACGCGTCTGGAAGGCCACTTCGTCGATCGCCTCGACGATGGACGTGAGCTGTTCGCCGACCTGGCCGATGCGCTGCATCGAGCCGACCGCCTGCTGCAAAATGCCCGCGCCCAGTTCGGCCTGCTCGCGCGCGGCTTGCGCCAATTGGTCGGCCTGCTCGGCATGGGCCACGCCGTCGCGGACCGCCCGGGTCATTTGCCGCATCGAGGCGGTGGTCTGCTGCAAGCCCACTGCCTGATCCTGGCTGCGCGCATTGAGTGCGCCGTTGTCACTGACGATACGGTCGGCTGCGCCTTGCACCGCTTCAGCCGCGTGACGCACCTGCGCCACCACGCCGCTCAACACCTGATCGGTGCGACCCAATGCGCGGCGCAAGGCGCCGATCTCGTCGGCGCGTCCTGCAGCGATCGGTTGACCTAGCTCGCCCGCAGCAATGCGTTCAGCCGCCTCGACGGCTCCGCGCAGTTGCCGGCCGATGGTGCGGATCAGCCACGTGTCCAACACGATCGCCGCGCCCACGCCAAGCAGCAACAGCACCAATAACAGCAGCAAGGCGCGCCGACCGGCGTCGTGCGCCTGTTGCACGCCCTGTTCGCCGCTGCGCGTGGCCAATTCGAACAGATTGGCGAAGTCCGCATGCAACGGCACGAAGGCGGACTGCACATCGGCGGACACTTGCAATTGGGCGATGTCGAAATCTCCCTTGTCCAGCGCCTTGAATGCCTCGTCCATCGCCGCTTGCGCCGCCTGTCGATGGACCTCGGTCAGCGTCAGCAAGTTGGCTTGTTGCTCGGCCAGACCGCTGCTCTTGAGCTGCCGCCATTGGCGTTCGATCTCGCCCTGGTTGGCCTTGATTTGATTGCGCGCATCGTCCACCGCCGAGGGCAGCCGCGTCAGCGCCGCATGGGTCAAGGCGTTGAGGTTATCGCTGTAATCGTTCTGGATGCGCCCCACCGCGCCGACCGGGGTGAGCCCGTCTTCCAGCAACGCGCCGATGCGCTGATCGGTTTGGCGCACCTGGCCCAACGTGAGCCCTCCAATGGCCAGCAACAGCAGCAGCATCGCCAGCGAACGGTAGATCAACCGGGCACGCAAAGTCAGGGCAGGCAAGCGGCGCAACAACGACCAGCGCATGATGAATCTCCTCGAAGCCGCCCGCCGCGGCCCACGCCACTGTCACGCACAGCCCAGTCAATAACGCTAGCGCGCGTGTTTTGCGCTTTGACGAAGCGCACATGACAAAACGCCCACAACGCACGTGCGACTTTCAAACGCGCGACTGCCGCACTTTCTTGCACGCTTGAACGCCGCCCCGCGCTCGCTCGCTTGCACGCGCGACTCCCCCTCACGCCACGCCGTTGCAGCGCAAGAAGCCTTGCCCGCGCAGTCGATGCCATACTGCCGCAACCGTCGGCAACGATGGCCACAACTCAATCAACGGGAGGCTCTGATGCTGCAGCAATATGGCTGGTGGATCGTGCTGGCGTGTGCGGTGGTGGCAATCGTGTATGGGGCGTGGTCGGCACGCTGGGTGTTGGCCAAGTCGCCGGGCAACCCACGCATGCAGGAAATTGCCGCGGCCATCCAGGAAGGCGCGCGTGCTTATCTCAACCGACAATACCTGACCATCGGCGCGGTCGGGCTGGTACTGCTGATCGTCATCGCGCTGGTGCTCGACGGCGGCACCGCGATCGGTTTCGGACTCGGTGCAGTACTTTCCGGCGCGGCCGGCTATATCGGCATGAATGTCTCGGTGCGCGCCAATGTGCGTACCGCCGAAGCGGCACGCCATGGTCTGGCGGCGGCCCTGGCGGTGGCGTTTCGCGGCGGCGCGATCACCGGCATGCTGGTGGTCGGCTTGGCCCTGGCCGGGGTCGCCGGCTATTACTTGATACTCAGCCACTTCGGCTACGACACCATGCGCGCGCTGCACGCGCTGATCGGCTTCGCCTTCGGTGCCTCGTTGATCTCGATCTTCGCGCGCCTGGGCGGCGGCATCTTCACCAAGGGCGCGGATGTCGGCGCCGATCTGGTCGGCAAGGTCGAGGCCGGCATTCCCGAAGATGACCCGCGCAACCCGGCGGTGATCGCCGACAACGTGGGCGACAACGTGGGCGACTGTGCCGGCATGGCGGCGGATCTGTTCGAAACCTACGCGGTGACCTTGATCGCCACCATGCTGCTGGGCGCGGTGATGGCCGAGCAGACCGGCGCCAACGGGGTGCTGTTTCCGTTGCTGTTGGGCGGCGCCTCGATCCTGGCCTCGGTGGTCGGCACGTTCTTCGTCAAGGTACGCGGGGCGAAGATCATGAACGCGCTGTACGCGGGCGTGATCGTATCGGCGGTGCTGGCGGCGCTGATGTTCTGGCCGATCACCCAGAGCTTGATGGCCGATTCCGCGTTCGGCGTCGGAAATTTATTGGGCGGCCCGCTGATCGGTCTGGCGCTGACCGGCGCGATGGTGGTGATCACCGAGTACTACACGGCCACCGAATACAAACCGGTGCAGCATGTGGCGCGCTCATCCACCACCGGACACGCCACCAACATCATCGCCGGGCTGGGCGTGTCGATGAAGTCGACCGCCTGGCCGGTGCTGGCGGTGTGTGCGGCGATCTGGGGCGCGTTCGCGCTGTGTGGGCTGTACGGCATCGCGATCGCCGCCACCGCCATGCTCAGCATGACCGGGATGATCGTGGCGCTGGACGCCTACGGCCCGATCACCGACAACGCCGGCGGCATCGCCGAGATGGCCGAACTGCCACCGGAAGTACGCGGCGTCACCGATCCGCTGGATGCGGTCGGCAACACCACCAAGGCGGTCACCAAGGGCTATGCGATCGGCACGGCCGGACTGGCCGCGCTGGTCTTGTTCGCCGACTACACGCATAACCTGGGGCAGCATTTCAACGTGGCATCGGTCAGCTTCGACCTGTCCAACCATTACGTGATCATCGGCTTGCTGGTGGGCGGACTGATTCCCTACCTGTTCGCCGCAATGGCGATGGAGGCGGTCGGCCGCGCTGCCGGCGCGGTGGTGGAGGAAGTGCGCCGGCAGTTTCGCGATATTCCCGGGATCATGGCCGGTACCGCCAAGCCGGACTATTCGCGCGCGGTCGATCTGCTGACCCGCTCGGCGATCCGCGAGATGCTGGTTCCCTCGTTGCTGCCGGTGCTGGTGCCGGTGCTGGTGGTATTCGGCTTCAAGGCGCTGGGCGGTCCGCTGGCCGGTGCGCAGGCGCTGGGCGGCGTGTTGATCGGGACCATCGTCACCGGCCTGTTCGTGGCGATCTCGATGACCACCGGCGGCGGCGCCTGGGACAACGCCAAGAAGTACATCGAGGACGGTCACCACGGCGGCAAGGGTTCGGACGCGCACAAGGCTGCGGTCACCGGCGATACCGTCGGCGATCCCTACAAGGACACCGCCGGCCCTGCGGTCAATCCGCTGATCAAGATCATCAACATCGTGGCCTTGTTGCTGATCCCGCTGCTCTAGAACACGCGGCGCCGGGCTAGCCCCCGGCGCCGTCTGGGCCACAAGTCACATGGACACTACCTGGCGGGGCTGCCATAGATAGCACTTGGACTGGGGAGCCCATCAATGAAGCCACACTGGATTGCACTGTTCGCCGCCCTTACCTTCAGCGGCATGACTTACGCCCAACCGCCCGCCGCACCTGCCGCCACTATCCCGCCCGCCAGCGACGATCCGTTCCTGTGGCTGGAAGACATCCACGGCGCCAAGCCGATGGCCTGGGTCCAGCAGCAGAATGCCGTCACCGCCAAGCGCTACGCTGACTCGGCCAGCTTCACCCAGATGCGCGATCGCGTGCTGGAAGTGATGGACTCCGATGCACGCATTCCCTTCGTGCAGAAAATGGGCGCCTATTACTACAACTTCTGGCGCGACCAGAAGCACCCGCGCGGCCTCTGGCGGCGCACCACGCTGGCCGAATATCGCAAAGACAACCCGCAATGGGAGACCGTGCTGGACGTCGACGCGCTGGGTCAGGCCGAGGGCAAGCGCTGGGTCTACAAGGGCGCGCAATGCCTCAAGCCCGACTACACGCGTTGTTTGATTTCACTGTCGCCCGATGGCGGCGACGCCAGCGCGGTGCGCGAGTTCGACCTGACCAGCAAGCAGTTCGTCCCAGGCGGCTTCGAGCTGCCGGCGGCCAAGAGCCAGGTTGCCTGGATCGACCGCGACCACATCTACGTCGGCACCGATTTCGGCCCCGGCTCGATGACCGAGTCGAGCTATCCACGCATCGCCAAGGTATGGACCCGCGGCACGCCACTGACAGATGCCACGCTGGTCTACGAGGGCAAGCCCACTGACATGACGATCAACGCCTACCGCGACAACACGCCCGGCTTCGTGCGTGACTTCGTGGTGCGCCAGTTGGCCTTCTACGACAGCGAAACCTACCTGCGCGGCAGCGACGGCAAGCTGCGCAAGATCGACGTGCCCAACGACGCAGTCACCGACGTGGAGCGCGAGTGGCTGCTGATCGAGCCGCGCACCCCCTGGACCGTGGACGGCAAGACCTATCCTTCCGGCTCGTTGCTGGCGACCAAGTTCGACGATTTCATCGCCGGCAAGCGCGTGCTGACCGAACTATTCGTTCCCACCGCGCATACCTCGCTGGCCGAGCATTCGTGGACGCGCCATCACCTGATCCTCAACGTGATGGACGATGTCGTCAGCAAGCTCGAAGTGCTCACTCCGCAGGCTGACGGCAATTGGAAGCGCCAGCCGCTGGGCGGCGCGCCGGCGCTGTCGACGATTGAAGCCGGCGGCATCGACGCCGACGACAGCGACGACTATTTCCTCACCGTCTCCGGCTACCTGCAGCCGACCACGCTGTACTACGGCACCCTGGGTCAGGGCGAGGCGGCGCCCCTTAAGCATAGTCCGGCGTTCTTCGACGCCAGCAAGTACGACGTCAGCCAGCACTTCGCCACCTCCAAGGACGGCACCCGCGTGCCGTACTTCGAGATCGCGCCGAAGGGACTCAAGGCCGACGGCAAAAATCCCACCTTGCTGTACGGCTACGGCGGCTTTGAGGTTTCCCTGCAACCGGCCTACAGCGGCAGCATCGGGCGCTCCTGGCTCGATCGCGGCGGCGTCTACGTGATCGCCAACATCCGCGGCGGCGGCGAGTACGGCCCGCGCTGGCACCAGGCCGCGCTCAAGGCCAATCGCCTGCGTGCCTATGAGGATTTTGCCGCGGTTGCCGAGGATCTGGCCACGCGCAAGATCACTTCGCCCGCGCATCTGGGCGCCGAGGGCGGCAGCAACGGCGGTCTGCTGATGGGCAACATGCTCACGTTGTACCCGCAATTGTTCGGCGGCATCGTCTGCGAAGTCCCGCTGCTGGACATGAAGCGCTACACCCATCTGTCCGCCGGCGCGTCGTGGATGGCCGAATACGGCGATCCGGACCAGCCGGACCAGTGGGCCTTCATCAAGACCTTCTCGCCTTATCAGAACCTCAAGCCAGGCGTCAGTTACCCGCCCACGCTGTTCTACACCGCCACCAGCGATGACCGCGTCGGCCCGGTGCAGGCGCGCAAGATGGTCGCCAAGATGGACGCGATGGGCTACACCAACGTGCTGTTCTACGAGAACACCGAGGGCGGCCACGGTGCGGCGGCGGATAACAAGCAATCCGCCTTCCGGATCGCGCTGAGCACCGAGTTTCTATGGGATAAATTGAAGTAAGCCGCACGCGCTTGTCTTCCCATGCGTCGGCCGCCGCGAGGCGGTCGACCGCTCCGCCAGCAAGCTTCCCCATGGCTGGCTAGAATTGCCTCATGAAACATCGCCCAACTATTCGCCCTGAGTTGCGCCAGTGGATTCTGGACACCACCCGCGCCGGCCACGGCGTGCCGCAGGTCCTGGCGCTGATGAAACAGCACGGCTACGACGCCGCCAGCAGCCGGCGAATGGTCGCCGAGGTGCTGAAGATTCCGCTGATGGCGTTGACCGCCACGCAAGCCACGGCTGGCCGTCGACCGCGCCATCCGGTGGGGCCGCAGGTGGACGCGGCCGGACATCCCATCACCATCAGCCTCGGCGTGGAATCACCCACGCTGCGCCTGCTTCAAGGCATCCTCAGCGATGACGAGTGCAGCGAGCTGATCGCCCTGGCGCGCCCGCGCCTGAAGCGTGCGCTGACGGTCAGCACCGACGGCGGCGCCGAGCAGCATGAAGCCCGCACCGGCGAGGGGATGTTCTTCGCGCTGGGTGAAACCGCGCTGATCGAGCGCATCGAACAGCGCATCGCCGCGCTGGTGGATATGCCAGTGATCCACGGCGAGGGCCTGCAAGTGTTGCATTACCTGCCAGGCCAGGAATACCAGCCGCATGTGGACTGGTTCGATCCGAGCCAACCTGGCCACGCGCGTGTGACCGCGCAGGGTGGCCAGCGCGTGGCCAGCGTGGTGATGTATCTCAACACACCAGAAGCCGGCGGCGGCACCGGCTTTCCCGCGATAAATCTGGAAGTGACCGCCTTGCAGGGCTCGGCGGTCTACTTCGCCTACGAGGAAGGCGATCACGCCTCGCTGCATGCCGGTCTGCCGGTGCTGCGCGGCGAGAAATGGATCGCCACCAAGTGGCTACGCGAGCGCCCCTACCGACTGCCGCAGCCGAGCTAGCCTCCCCGCGCAGCATCCGGCGACCTTGCGGTGCTGCGGCGCGGCAGGGTTTTAGCGTATTCTTGACCGTCTAACGCTCCCTATTTCCCCTTCCCTTCAAGGACATCCCATGGCTTTGCATCAGGTTCCCGCCGGCCGCGACGTGCCGAACGAAATCAACGTGATCATCGAAATCCCCAAGGATGCCGAGCCGGTCAAGTACGAAGTCGACAAGCAGAGCGACGCGATCTTCGTCGACCGCATCCTCTCCACCCCGATGCGCTACCCCTGCAACTACGGCTACGTGCCGGGCACCCTGGGTGGCGACGGCGATCCGCTGGACGCGCTGGTGATCCTGCCGCTGCCGCTGGTGCCCGCCTCGGTGATCCGTTGCGTGCCCGTCGGCATGCTGAAGATGACCGACGAAGCCGGCAGCGACGAGAAGCTGGTGGTGGTGCCAGTGCCGAAGATCTTCGCCGGCTACGCGCACATCAAGAACATCGACCAGGTTTCCGGCCACTGGCTGGAGCGCATCGGCCACTTCTTCGAGCATTACAAGGATCTTGAGAAGGGCAAGTGGGTCAAGCTTGAAGGCTGGGTCGGCGCCGACGAAGCCAAGCAGGAAATCCTCGACGGCGTCGCGCGCTACCAGGCCGATCACGCCACAGCTTGATCGCCCCCGCGCCTCGATGGTTCCCCATACCCCGCCGCCGGCGGGGTATTTTTTTTGGGTCATGGCCGATTACCGGGAAAGGCGGCCTTGACGTGGAAGACGCAGCACGCGCGTCGCGGTAACACCCTGGCCATGCGATCGATCACGCACGATCGTCGCGCGCCTCGCGCGGCAAGCCATCGGCTAGGCGCAACCATTCCAAGGCGTGCTGGGCATAGATGTGATATTCGGGCGCCACGTCGGCGGCCTGATCCAGGCTGGCGATGGTCACGCAAACATAACCGTCGTCTTCCTCGGTGCACAGTGAACTGCCGCAGCGCTCGCAAAAACCGCGCCGCATCACGCTGGAACTGGCGTAGTAGGTTGGCATTCCACGGCGCCAGCGAAACTGCGCCACCGGGAAATTAACCCACGCCACCACCGGCGCGCCGACGCTACGCCGACAGATCAGGCAGTGGCAGTAATGCGGATTGATCGGCGCGGCGTGCGCCTCGTACTGCACTGCGCCGCATGCACAACCACCGCTCCAGATATCCATCGTCGTTGTCTCGACCGGCCCATCCGTCTTCATCATGCGCGCAAAAAAGCCGCGCGGCGAAACCTACGTCGCGGCGCGGCCGGGCGGCGTTTAACTTTGCGCCTAGTGGGTCGGCTTGGCCGGCGGCTCGCCCGTCTTGCCCAGATTCTCCAGCAAGGTGGCCATGTCCTCGGCGTGTTCCTCTTCCTGCGCCAGGATGTCTTCCATGATGCGTCGACTGGTTGGGTCGTCGCCGCCGATATAGTTGATGATGTCCTTGTAGCTGTCGATCGCGATGCGTTCGGCGATCAGGTCTTCCTTGATCATGTCGATCAAATCTTCGCCCTCGACATAATCTGCATGGCTGCGCGTTAGCAGGCTTTTGGGATTGAAATCGGGCTTGCCGTCGAGCTGGGTGATGCGCTCGGCGATCCGATCGGCGTGCAACTGCTCCTCGGCGGCGTGCTGAAGGAATTCGGCCTTGACGCTCTGCGAATGAATTCCTTGCGCCGCGTAATAGTGGTACTTGTAACGCAGCACGCAGACGATCTCGGTGGCCAGCGCCTCGTTAAGCAGCTTGATCACCATCTCGCGATCGGCCCGGTAGCCCTGAGTGATCGCGCCTTGTTCGATGTGCTGGCGCGCACGCGCGCGGATCGTCTCGATATCGGTAAGAAATGGCTTGACCGCCATACCCGCCTCCTCGCTCAAATGAATGGATGGGGTCTTCGTCGGCATGCACACCGACGAAAACCCGATCATCTTTGAGCACGTCGCGCGAAACGCAGGTGAACGATCGCGCCGACACGCTCGCGGCCTGTCTCGATGGCCTCGTATGGACGTCCAAACGTCAGGCTTTACGATAAACCTCCGCGCCCTGCAGGCGGAACTCGATCGATTTAGCCGCCATGCCTTCATCAAGCGCAGCGGCCTCGTCGACGCCCTGCTGCGCGGCGTAGTCGCGCACGTCCTGGGTGATCCGCATCGAACAGAACTTTGGCCCGCACATGGAGCAAAAGTGCGCTGACTTGTGCGCTTCCTTGGGCATCGTCTCGTCGTGAAATTCGCGCGCCTTGTCCGGGTCCAGACCCAGGTTGAACTGATCGTCCCAGCGGAATTCGAAGCGTGCCTTGGACAACGCGTTGTCGCGCACCTGCGCACCCGGATGGCCCTTGGCCAGATCCGCCGCGTGCGCAGCGATCTTGTAGGCGATGATGCCGTCGCGCACGTCCTGCTTGTTGGGCAGGCCCAGGTGTTCCTTGGGGGTGACGTAGCAGAGCATCGCGGTGCCGAACCAGCCGATCATCGCCGCGCCGATCGCGCTGGTGATGTGGTCGTAGCCGGGCGCGATATCGGTGGTCAGCGGCCCCAGCGTGTAGAACGGCGCCTCGTGGCATTTCTCCAGCTGGCGCTCCATGTTCTCCTTGATCAAATGCATCGGCACATGGCCGGGGCCTTCGATCATGGTCTGCACGTCGTGCTTCCAGGCAATCTGGGTCAACTCGCCCAAGGTATCCAGCTCACCGAACTGTGCCGCGTCGTTGGCATCGGCGATGCAACCGGGGCGCAGGCCATCGCCGAGGCTGAAGGACACGTCGTAGGCCTTCATGATCTCGCAGATGTCCTCAAAGTGCGTGTAGAGGAAATTCTCGCGGTGGTGCGCCAGGCACCACTTGGCCATGATCGAGCCGCCGCGCGAGACGATCCCGGTGACCCGCTTGGCGGTCATCGGCACGAAGCGCAACAGCACGCCGGCGTGGATGGTGAAGTAATCCACGCCCTGCTCGGCCTGTTCGATCAAGGTGTCGCGGAAGATTTCCCAGGTGAGGTCCTCGGCCACGCCATCGACCTTCTCCAGCGCCTGGTAGATCGGCACCGTGCCGATCGGCACTGGCGAGTTGCGGATGATCCACTCGCGCGTCTCGTGGATGTGCTTGCCGGTGGACAAGTCCATCACGTTGTCCGCGCCCCAGCGGATCGACCAGACTAGCTTTTCCACTTCCTCAGCGATGCCCGAGCTGACCGCGCTGTTGCCGATGTTGGCGTTGATCTTGGTCAGGAAGTTGCGCCCGATGATCATCGGCTCGCTTTCCGGGTGATTGATGTTGGCCGGAATGATCG
>JBEVMS010000231.1:0-3697 GCA_040508515.1 Dyella sp.
TCCGGCTGCTGGCGCACAACGGCGAGATCAATACCATCCGCGCCAACCGGCGCTGGATGCAGGCGCGGGCGACGATCATGCGCTCGCCACTGGTGGATCTGTCCGACATCGGCCCGCTGGTCAGCCAGACCGGTTCGGATTCGGAAAGCCTGGACAACGCGTTGGAAGTGCTGCTGGCCGGCGGGCTGGACCTGCTGGCAGCGATGCGCGTGCTGGTGCCGCCGGCGTTCGCCGCGCGCGAGAACATCGACGAAGACCTGGCCGCGTTCTACGAATACTACGCATTGCACTCGGAACCCTGGGACGGCCCGGCCGGACTGGTCATGTGCGATGGTCGCTACGCCGCCTGCACGCTGGACCGCAACGGCCTGCGCCCGGCGCGCTGGGCGCTGTCGGACGACAACCATGTGATCGTCGCCTCCGAGGCCGGCCTGTGGGACGTGCCCTCGGCGCGGGTGGTGGCCAAGGGTCGCCTGGCGCCGGGCGAGATGATCGCGGTCGACTTCGCGCAGTGCCGGCTGCTGCGCGATGCCGATATCGATGCGATCAACCGCGCACGTGCGCCGTTCCGCGATTGGCTGCGCGAGGGCGTCAGCTATCTGGAATCGAACCTGATCGACCCCTCGCTGGCGGCCGAACCGCTGCCCACCGACGAACTGCGCCGTTACCAGAAGCTCTACGGGCTGTCGCGCGAGGAACGCGAGACGGTGCTCAAGGTGCTGGCCGAGCTGGAGGCCGAGGCCACCGGTTCGATGGGCGACGACACCCCGATGGCGGCGCTGTCGCGCCAGGTGCGTCCGCTGTTCGACCGCTTCCGCCAGGCCTTCGCGCAGGTGACCAACCCGCCGATCGATCCGCTGCGCGAAAAACTGGTGATGTCGCTGGTCACCCAGATCGGCCCGGAAGGCAACGTATTCGAGCTGGGCCCGGAGAACGCCAAGCAGATCCTGATCAATTCGCCGGTGCTCTCGCAGCGCAAATTGCGCCAGTTGCTGGCGATGCCGGAATTTGCCGCCACCCCGCGTTTCGATCTGATGTACGCGCCCGAGGAAGGCTTGGAGGCGGCCTTGCGCCGGCTCTGCCGCGATGCCGCGCAGGCGGTGCGCGCCGGGCACGCTCTGGTGTTCCTGTCCGACCGTTACCCGCAGCGCGACAAGCTGCCGATACATACCTTGCTGGCCACCGGCGCGGTGCACGCGCACCTGATCGAGCAGGGCCTGCGCTGCCAATGCAACCTCATCGTGGAGACCGCCACCCCGCGCGATCCGCACCAATTCGCCTGCCTGATCGGCTACGGCGCCACCGCGATCTATCCCTGGCTGGCCTACCAGAGCCTGTTCGAGCTGGGGCGCGAAGGGCACATCGGCGGCGACCGCCTGGAGATTGGCCGCAGTTATCGTCGCGGCATCCGCAAGGGTCTGTTGAAGATTCTCTCCAAGATGGGCATCTCCACCGTGGCCGGCTACCGCGGCGCGCAGCTGTTCGAGATCGTCGGGCTGGCGCCGGAGGTGGTCGAGCTGTGCTTCCCCGGCACGCCCTCGCGGATCGGCGGCGCCGGCTTCGCCGAGCTGGAACACGAGCAGCGCCTGCTGGCCGCCGACGCCTGGAACGAGGCCAAACCTCTGCGCGCCGGCGGGCTCTACAAGTACGTGCATGGCGGCGAGTACCACATGTACAACCCGGACGTGATCGCCAGCCTGCAGACGGCGGTGCGCACCGGCAGCAGCGCCGATTACCGCAGCTACGCGCACCACGTTGATGCGCGGCCGCCCTCGGCGCTGCGCGATCTGTTGGCGATCACGCCGCTGGGTCCGCCGGTGCCGCTGGACGAGGTCGAGCCGGTCGAGGCGATTTTGAAGCGCTTCGACTCGGCCGGCATGTCGCTTGGGGCGCTTTCGCCCGAGGCGCACGAGGCGCTGGCAATCGCGATGAACCGGCTGGGCGCGCGGTCCAACTCCGGTGAGGGCGGCGAAGACCCGGTGCGCTACGGCACCGAGAAGATGTCCAAGATCAAGCAGGTCGCCTCGGGACGCTTTGGCGTCACGCCGTCCTATCTGGTCAACGCCGAGGTGTTGCAGATCAAGATCGCCCAGGGCGCCAAGCCGGGCGAGGGCGGTCAGCTGCCCGGGCACAAGGTGGACGCCACCATCGCGCGGCTGCGCTACGCCAAGCCGGGGATCGGGTTGATCTCGCCGCCGCCGCATCACGACATCTATTCGATCGAGGATCTGGCCCAGCTGATCCACGATTTGAAGGAGGTCAACCCGCAGGCGCTGGTCTCGGTCAAGCTGGTCAGCCATGCCGGGGTCGGCACGGTGGCCGCTGGCGTGGTCAAGGCCGGCGCGGATCTGATCACCGTCTCCGGTCACGACGGCGGCACCGGCGCCAGCCCGCTGACCTCGATCAAGTACGCCGGCACACCGTGGGAACTGGGCCTGGCCGAAACCCAGCAGACGCTGCGCCGCAACGATCTGCGCGGGCGGGTGCGGCTGCAGACCGACGGCGGCCTGAAGACCGGGCTGGACGTGCTCAAGGCGGCTTTGCTGGGCGCCGAAAGCTTCGGCTTCGGTACCGGGCCGATGGTCGCGCTGGGCTGCAAATACCTGCGCATCTGCCACTTGAACAACTGCGCCACCGGCGTGGCGACCCAGCATCCGGTGCTGCGCCGCGATCACTTCATCGGTCTGCCGGAAATGGTGATGAACTATTTCCGCTTCGTCGCCGAGGATGTGCGCGCGCAACTGGCGCAGCTGGGTGTGCGCTCTTTGAGCGAGATCATCGGGCGCACCGAGCTGCTGCAACAGACCGCCGGCACCACCACGGTGCAGCACAAGCTGGACCTGTCGCCGCTGATCGATGGCGTCGGTCTGGCCGCCAGCGCCGATGCCGCCTGCACCTTGGCGCGCAACCCGATGCGCGATCCGGCCGCGCTGGCTTCGCGGATCAGCGCCGACGTGGACCAGGCGCTGCTCAGTCGCAGCGGCGGCGTGTTCGAGTACGCCATCGCCAACACCGATCGGGCGATCGGCGCGCGGCTCTCCGGTGAGGTGGCGCGGTTGTATGGCGATCACGGTCTGGACGAGGCGCCGATCGTGCTCAAGCTGACCGGCGCAGCGGGGCAAAGCCTGGGCGCCTGGAATGCCGGCGGCGTGCATATCGATCTCACCGGCGAAGCCAACGACGGCGTCGGCAAAGGCATGGCCGGTGGCCGCATCGTGGTGCGTCCGCCGGCCGATTCGCCGTTTGCCAGCCAGGACGCGGCGATCATCGGCAATACCTGCCTGTACGGCGCCACCGATGGTGAACTGTTCGCCGCCGGGCGCGCCGGCGAGCGCTTCGCGGTGCGCAACTCCGGCGCGCTGGCGGTGGTCGAGGGCGCCGGCGATCACTGCTGCGAGTACATGACCGGCGGCGTGGTGGCGGTACTGGGCAAGGTCGGGCTGAACTTCGGCGCGGGCATGACCGGCGGCTTCGCCTACGTGCTGGACCTGGAGCGCGATTTCGTCGATTGCTACAACCACGAGCTGGTCGACATCCTGCGCATCGGCTCGGATTCGATGGAGCACTACATGCAGCACCTGCGCTCGCTGGTCACACGCCATGTCGAGCTGACCGGCAGCGCCTGGGGCGCGCAGATCCTGCGCGACTTCCGCGGCCTGCAATACAAGTTCTGGCTGGTCAAACCCAAGGCCGCCAG
>JBEVMS010000255.1:0-6509 GCA_040508515.1 Dyella sp.
CGCCTCGGCCAGCGCCTGTTTCAGCGCCAGGACTTCCCACGAGGTCACCAGCGGCGGCAGTCGTGCCAGCTCATCGGTGGCACGCGTCAGTTCGGCGGTGTCCTCGTACAGCGGCTGCTGCAGTGCTGGACGCTCCTGCCAGGAGGACGGCGACCAGTGTGTCGATTGGTTCAGGGTCTGCGCCGAAGCGGCATCAACGGTAGAAAAGTTCATCAAAACTCTGGGCTTGGCCCGAACGGATAATCAACGACGCTGGCGACGCGCGGCCAACACCGCCCACACCGCCAACACGACAAACCATAACAAGGTCCAGGCCGGCATCGGCAAACCAAGGATCGTTTCGACCTTGGCACATTCACCCGAGCCGGTCAGCACCATCTTGAGCGTCTTGGCGAACGGAAATGTACCCAGCATGTAGCCCAGATCTGGCCCACACGAAGGCACCTGATCGGCCGGCAAGGTCTGGATCCACAAGTGCCGCGCCGCGACGCCAGCGCCGGCGAGCGCGCCAATCAGCACCGCCACGCTGTAGCCCCAACGCCCGCCGCCGCGCGGTCCATGTAGCGCACCGAGCAAAAACACCAACGCCATAAAGGCGAACGGGATGCGCTGGAAAATGCACAACGGACATGGCTGCATACCCAGCACGTATTGCGCGTACAGCGCGAACGCCAGCAGCGCCACACAAATCAAGAAACCGGCTAGCGAGCAAACGCGAAACGACCAACGCAAAGGATTCATGGCGGCGCAGTGACCTTGGTAGAAACACGGGACATTATCCGCTCGATTCGATGCTGTCAGCGAACCAGCGCATGCCAATGCCCGAATCGGAAAACCCAAAAGCAAAAACCCCGACAGGTTGCCCAGCCGGGGTTTTGCTTGATCGAAGGCAGGCGCTTATTCGGCGTCAACCGCCTCGACACTCGGGCGCCCCACCAGCTCGACGTATGCCATCGGCGCGTTGTCGCCCGGACGGAAGCCGCACTTGAGGATGCGCAGGTAGCCGCCGGGACGCTCGCGGTAACGCGGCCCCAGCTCGACGAACAGCTTGCCCACGGCCTGCTTGTCGCGCAGACGCGCAAAAGCGAGGCGGCGGTTGGCGACGCCGTCAGTCTTGGCCAGGGTGATCAGCGGCTCGGCCACGCGGCGAAGTTCCTTCGCCTTGGGCAAGGTGGTGCGGATCAATTCGTGCTTGATCAGCGATGCGGCCATGTTCTTGAACATGGCTTCGCGGTGGCTGCTCGTACGGTTGAGCTTGCGACCGGATTTCATATGGCGCATGGTGAAATTCTCTTGTCTGTTGTTATGAAAAGTCGCGCATATGCCGACTTCCCGCGGTTGCCCGCTATGCTTGTGAGTTACTTTTAAGTGCTTGCTTTAAACCAGGACGTGCCTGGGTTGCGCGGCCAAATGGCTTTGCGAATTTTTCGACATCACAGCGCTAATCAACACGCCTTACGCCGAAAGCCGCAGTCCGAAGACTGCGGCTTTTATCGGATCAACCCAACTGCATACCGTGCGACAAGCCCGGCGGCGGCCAGTTTTCAAGTTTCATGCCGAGCGCGAGACCACGCCCGCCCAGCACGTCCTTGATTTCGGTCAGCGACTTCTTACCCAGGTTCGGGGTCTTCAGCAGCTCGACTTCGGTCTTCTGAACGAGGTCACCGATGTAGTAGATGCTCTCGGCCTTGAGGCAGTTGGCCGAACGAACAGTCAACTCGAGATCGTCGATCGGGCGCAGCAGCAGCGGATCGAACCCGCCCTTCTCCGCCTTATCGGTGGCGCTCTCGCGACGCGAGAAGTCACCGAACACCGACAGCTGATCGTTGAGGATTTCAGCAGCCTTGCGAACCGCATCTTCCGCACCGATGGTGCCGTTGGTTTCAATGTCCAGTACCAGCTTGTCGAGGTTGGTGCGCTGCTCAACACGAGCGGCGTCCACTTCGTAAGCCACGCGCAACACCGGCGCGAACGAGGCATCGAGCTGCAAGCGACCGATCGGACGCGTTTCGTCGTCCGGATGCTGGCGCGCGCTGGCCGGCTGGTAGCCGACGCCGCGACGCACCTTCAGGCGCATGTTCAGCGCGATGTCTTTGGTCAGATGGCAGATCACGTGCTCGGGGTTGATGATTTCCACCGAGTGATCGACGGCGATATCACCCGCGGTAACGACGCCCTTGCCCTTTCTGGACAGCGTCAAGGTGACTTCATCACCCGTATGCTGCCTGATCGCGACATCCTTGAGGTTCAGCAGGACTTCGATCACGTCCTCCTGCAAACCCTCAAGGGTGGTGTATTCGTGAAGCACGCCATCGATCTCGACCTCGACGATAGCGCTGCCGGGGATCGAAGAGAGCAGCACGCGGCGCAGCGCGTTGCCCAGGGTGTGGCCGAAACCACGCTCGAGCGGCTCGACTACCACCTTGGCGCGGTTGGCTCCGAGCTGCTCGACGCTGAGGCCGCGAGGCCGCAGCACACTAGTTGACGAAACTGCCATGCAAGGCTCCGGTAAATTACTTCGAGTAAAGCTCGACGATCAGCGCTTCGTTGATATCGGACGGCAGATCACCGCGATCCGGCACCGACTTGAACGTACCGGCGAACTTCTTGGCATCAACCTCAACCCAGATCGGGCGCAGGTCCATGGTGTCGAACACAGTTGCCGCTTCCTGTACGCGCAGCTGAGTGCGTGCACGCTCGGTCAGCGCGATCTCGTCGCCCGGGCGAACCTGGTACGAGGGAATATTGACCTTCTTGCCGTTGACCAGGATCGCCTTGTGAGCGACCAGCTGGCGGGCCTGGGCGCGGGTCACCGCAAAACCCATCCGGTAAACGACGTTGTCCAGCCGGCTTTCGAGCAGGCGCAGCAGGTTCTCACCGGTGTTGCCCTTGGAACCGGCAGCCTTGGCGTAGTAGTTGCTGAACTGACGCTCGAGCACACCGTAGATGCGCTTAACCTTCTGCTTCTCACGCAGCTGCACAGCGTAGTCCGACAGGCGCGCGCGCTTGTTGGCGCCATGCTGGCCGGGCTTGTTTTCCAGCTTGCACTTGGAATCAAGTGCGCGGGCCGGGCTCTTCAGACTCAGATCTGCACCCTCACGACGCGCGAGTTTGCAGGTAGCTCCACGATAACGTGCCATGGTTATGCACCTTAGACGCGACGCTTCTTGGGGGGACGGCAGCCGTTGTGCGGAATCGGCGTGACGTCAATGATGTTGAGCACTTTGTAGCCCAACGCGTTAAGCGAACGCACTGCCGACTCGCGGCCCGGGCCAGGGCCCTTGATGCGTACTTCCACGGTCTTCACGCCGTAGTCGCCAGCAGCGCGGCCGGCCTTCTCGGCGGCGACCTGCGCAGCGAACGGGGTCGACTTGCGCGAACCGCGGAAACCCGCGCCGCCCGCAGTCGCCCACGACAGCGCATTGCCCTGGCGGTCGGTGATGGTGACGATGGTGTTGTTGAAAGAAGCCTGCACGTGAGCCACGGCATCCGTGACGATACGCTTGATCTTCTTTTTGGTTTTAACCGGCTTAGCCATAATAGGTATCCGTTACTTCTTGATCGCGCGACGCGGACCCTTGCGGGTGCGTGCATTGGTACGCGTACGCTGGCCGCGCACCGGCAAACCACGGCGATGACGCAGGCCGCGGTAGCAGCCCAAATCCATCAACCGCTTGATGGCCATACCAACTTCACGGCGCAGGTCGCCTTCGACGACGTACTTACCGATTTCGTGGCGGATTTTCTCCACCTCACCCTCACTGAGGGACTTGATCGGCGTGGTCGGAACCACGCCTGCGTCCGCGCAGACCTTCTTGGCCCGGCTGCGGCCGATACCGAAAATGCTCTGCAGGCCGACCCAGACATGCTTCTGGACTGGCAAATTGACACCCGCGATGCGCGCCATGATGTATCTCTCCGATGCGTTTCGTGCGCGGTAAACGCGCAATTTTAACTTGAATTATCCCAACAGGAAAGCCCTGCGGCACCGCGTGCCGCCGCTCCCCGACTTCAGACCAACCTACGCAACCCCAGCAGCCATCAGTTGCGGCGCAAATTGGCCTTCTTGAGCAGACTTTCATACTGGTGACTGACCAAATGCGATTGCACTTGAGCAGTGAAATCCATCACCACGACCACCACGATCAGCAGAGAGGTGCCGCCGAAGTAGAAAGGTACGTTCCAGGCCTTCTGCATGAAGGTTGGAACCAGGCAGACAAGAACCAGGTACAGCGCGCCGACACCAGTCAATCGGGTCATGACGTTGTCCACATAGTCCGCCGTGGAGCGACCCGGACGAATCCCGGGAATCAACGCTCCGGAACGCTTGAGGTTGTCCGCGGTTTCCTGCGAGTTGAACACGATCGCGGTGTAGAAGAACGCGAAGGTGATCACCAGCACCGCGAACACGATGTCGTACAGCGGTTCACCGGGGCTCAAGGCCTGGGTCAACGCGGTCAGCCAAGGCATCGGATGTGCATTACCGAACCAGGTCGCCGCCGTCGCCGGAAACATCAGCAGACTGGAGGCGAAGATCGGCGGAATCACACCCGCCATGTTGACCTTCAGCGGAATGTACGAGGCCTGGTTCATATAGGCCCGTTGTCCACCCGAACGCCGAGCGTAGTTCACCGTGATCCGACGTTGCGCTCGCTCCATGAAAACCACGAAAGCGGTCACCACGAGAATCAACGCGGCCACCATGATCAGGCGCAACGGCGACAACTCGCCGTTGCTGGCCATGCTCAAGGTATGCGCCACCGCACCCGGCAAGCCGGCCACGATACCGGCAAAGATCAACAGCGAAATGCCGTTGCCGATACCGCGCTCGGTGATCTGTTCCCCGAGCCACATCAGGAACATCGTGCCAGCGGTCAACCCGACGATCGAGGCCAGTACAAAGCCCAGACCCGGCGTATAGACCACCGGCGCGCCGCCTGAGGCGACTTGCTTCTGAAGCGCCACAGCGATGCCGAAGGCTTGGAACGCCGCCAGACCCACCGTACCGAAACGGGTGTAGGTGGTCATCTTGCGACGCCCCGCCTCACCCTCTTTGCGCAACTGCGCCAAACTCGGAATCACCGAACCCATCATCTGCACCACGATCGAGGCGGAGATATAGGGCACGACGCCGAGCGCGAACACCGAAAAACGAGCCAACGAGCCGCCGGAGAACATGTTGAACATGTTCAGCAGCCCGCCGCCCTGCTCGATCAGGCTAGTCATCGCTTCCGGATTGACACCTGGAACCGGAATGAACGAGCCAAGACGAAAAACGATCAGCGCACCAATGACAAAAAAGATGCGCTGACGCAGTTCCGTCAACTTACCGAGCGATCCGAGCTGATTGCCCTGGGCTGACGCCACGGTCGATTACTCCACGCTGCCGCCGGCAGCTTCAATAGCTGCCTTGGCACCTGCGGTGGCGAGCAAGCCCGACAATTTCACGGCGCGACCAATTTCACCCTTGGCAACCACCTTGACCTTCTTGGCGCGCGAATCGATCAACTTGGCTTGATGCAGCACCACCAGATCGATCACGTCAGCCTTCAGGCTAGCCAGCTGATACAGGAAAACTTCCTGGCTCTCGGCCTTGGTCTTGGAACGGAAACCGACCTTAGGGAGGCGGCGCTGCAGCGGCATCTGGCCGCCTTCAAAACCGAACTTGTGGGTGCCACCAGCACGGGCGTGCTGACCCTTGTGACCGCGACCGGCAGTCTTGCCCAGGCCCGAACCGATACCGCGACCGACGCGAAGACGCGTTTTGCGCGAGCCGGCGGCCGGCTTGATGTCATTAAGACGCATGATGCTTACTCCTCGACCCGGACCAGGTAGTAGACCGTGTTGATCAGACCACGAACCTGCGGGCTGTCCTTCAACTCACGGACATCGTTGACTTTACCCAGACCCAGCGCCTTGACGCTGAGACGGTGACGGTTCTGCACGCCGCGCAGACCCTTGACCAGGCGCACGCGCACGGTCTTTTCGGCGGAATCGATCTTAGCCATTGCCCAGCACCTCTTCGACGGTCTTGCCACGCTTGGCGGCGATGCGCTTGGGCGAGGCAATGGCCTGCAGGCCCTTGATGGTGGCGCGGACCAAGTTGATCGGGTTACGCGAACCGACCGCCTTGGCCAACACGTTCTTGACGCCGACCACTTCCAGCACAGCGCGCATCGCGCCGCCAGCGATCACGCCGGTACCTTCGGAAGCGGGCTGCATGTAGACGCGCGCCGCACCGTGGTTGGCCTTGATGGCGTACCACAAGGTGCCGTTGTTGAGATCGATGGTGACCATCTGACGACGGGCACGATCCATCGCCTTGGAAATGGCGACCGGCACTTCGCGCGCCTTGCCATAACCAAAGCCCACTCGGCCCTCGCCGTCACCGACAACGGTCAGTGCGGTAAAGCTCATCTGGCGGCCACCCTTGACGGTCTTGGCCACGCGGTTGACGGCGATCAGCTTCTCGAGCAGGCCGTCGGAATTTTCGCGATCGGTTGAAGACA
>JBEVMS010000298.1:0-17660 GCA_040508515.1 Dyella sp.
GCGATGCGATGCCCCTCGGCGACATGGACGTCGCCTTCCAGCGTCATGCCCGGCATGGCGTAATGTTCAAACACCACGCCCTTGGCTTTGAGCGCGCGTGCCAGTTCGCCGATGCGCGGGCCGACCATCCAGCTCAGCACGGTGGCCTGGTTGGTCCGCGCATAGGCGGACCGATAGACGAACACACAGGTATGACCACTGCGATAGACAGCCACCTCATCGCCTTGGCCGCCGCTGGCGCGCAGGCCCAGCGTGTCTTCATAGAAATGGCGCGCCACCGCCAGATCCTTCACGGCGATATTGGCGATGGCATCGATCTGTCCCAGCATGGCTGCACTCCCGCGTGATCATCGGTGGCGTGACACCGCCCAGGCGGGCGGTGTTTGCGGCGCAGTATGATCCGACGCGAGTTAAGCCGGCGACTCGCCGATGTCGTCGGCGGGCCGATGCGCGAAGGGCTTAGTAGGCGCCCATGTAATCGCGCTTGCCGATCTCCAGGCCGTTGTGGCGCAGCAGCGCGTAGCTGGTGGTGACGTGGAAGAAAAACTGCGGCAGACCGTAGCTTTGGAGGTAATCCTGGCCGTTGAAATGACGCTCCTTGGGCGTGCCCGGCCGAATCACGATCTGGCGTTGCGCCGCGGTGTCGAAGTGCGCCGGATCAAGGGCGTCGATGAAGGCGATGCTGCGCTCGATCAAACCGCGCAACTCCTGCAAGGTCTGCTCGTTGTCCTCGAACGTGGGCAGCTCGACACCGGCCAACCGCGCGCTGACGCCGCGCGCGAAGTCGCAGGCGATCTGCACCTGCCGGCGCAGCGGAAACATGTCCGGAAAAAGCCGCGCCTCGGTCAGCGCGGACGGTTCCAGATGTTTGTCCTCAGCATGCGCCTGCGCTTTGCCGAGGATCGTTGAAAGGCCGCCGAGCAATTGCTTGAAGACCGCTACGGAGGCGCTATGAATCGGATGGGACATGGGGTTTCCTTGGGGCCAGGTGTTGACGCGGATGGCCTAGGGTAGCCGTTTCCCACGCATGTAGGCGTGGCCGAGCCGCGTGTGGTCGCACGCTGTGTGATTGAGGCACAGGGCATTCGGTACATCGTGCGTTTGCTTTGGCTTGCGCGGTGCGCAGACTTCCCAAGCGCGCGGGCAGGGGCGACTATGCGCCTCCGACCTTGAGCGAACACGGCCATGAACCCCTTCGACGACGATTACGACCATGACGATGCCGACGACGGCGAAGAACGTTCGGTCGAGACCCTGGTCTGGCAGCTACTGCAACTGATCAATCCGGGCGATGAAGACACCGCCCTGCAACAGTTCGATGCTTACCGCGAGGCGGTGGCCGGACGCGAGCCTGACGAGTTCGAGCCGGTCGAGGTGATCGGTCAGGTGATCGACTGGCGCTCGGGTTTCTACATCGCGCCGGGCGACACCCGCGCCCTGGTGCAGGCGATCGATGAGCTGGTCGCGCGCTGGAATCTGGACATCGACTGGGATGGCGATCCGGACGATGACGAGTTTCACGACGACATTGATGAAGCGAGCTTGCTTGGCCTGGCCTACGACCGCTTGGCCGAGCACGGCTATACGCTGTGGGTATGGGAAACCGGCGACGCGGCCGCCGCCGGCTGGATCACCTTGAAGCGTGACGGCGAATCGATGCGCCAACTGGCGACGGCACTGGGTATCAACCTGCGACTGGGCAGCGAAGTCAGCTAGCGCGGAAAGCCATGGCGACCGCGCGATGATCCCCCTCGCCGGTACGCGGACGGTGTCGCCGCTCGGCGCGGCCTAGGGCGTGGTCATCGGGCCGCGCCATCCAGAAAAGTGAGCGAGTGACCGCGTAAGTAGGGCCCTGCGTGCCGTGAGGCGTGGAGCCACGGGCGCCGCACATGCGGGCATGCCTGTAGCGCCTACGCTAACGTCGCACTGGATCACTGCGACGTGCGCTAGCCCGAAATGCATGCTCCGATGGCAGCATGGCTGGCTCGCAGGATTTGTCCGTCGCGCGCGCTATGCTGGGCGCTTGACGCCGCCTGGTCGCCGACAGCCACCCCGTACGCGATGCTATAAGCGCCCGATTGCCAACCTACGGGGAGACCTGTCGTGAAGCTCGTTTCCTCTGTGCTGTTCCAGCCAAGTGCGCACGGCACGGCATGGCCGCACCTGACGGGCAACGATGATCGGGGCATGCGCATGGCTGCGCACTGGCCGACCAATGCCAGGCGCGATGGTGTCGACGCAACGGTCGCTATGCGTAGCGCGTCAGATGGTCGCCGGCATCGTGTTGAGCGTGGTTGCCGTTGGCTGCGCGGGCTGGCATTGCTGCCGCTGTTGTTGGCGCTGGCAGCCTGTGCGCCGGCGCCGTTGCGCAATCCGATGGCCAGTTGGATGCCTTCGCCCAACCACGACACGCGCCGCGCGCAGTTGATCGTGCTGCACTACACCGAGCAGAACTCGGTCGACAAAAGTTTGCGGACCTTGCGCGGCGGCAACCGCGAGGGGCCGGTCAGCGCGCATTATCTGATCGGTGGCGACGGGCATATCTATCAACTGGTGGCCGACAGTGAGCGCGCCTGGCACGCCGGTGCAGGCCGTTGGGGCACCATCGAAGACGTCAACTCCGCGTCGATCGGAATCGAGCTGGATAACGACGGCAATAGCGCCTTCGCGCCGGCGCAGATCGACGCGCTGCTGCGTCTGCTGGCCGATCTCACCACCCGGCTGCGGATCGATCGCAGCCAGGTGATCGGGCATGAGGATCTGGCACCCACCCGGCGCTCCGATCCGGGCCCGCGCTTTCCGTGGCAGCAATTGGCCGAGGCCGGTTTCGGGCGCTGGCCGCGTGGCGTTTTGAGCGATCCGCCGCCGGGATTCGATCCTTGGCTGGCATTGGCCGCGCTGGGCTATCCGCTGGACGATCGCGCCGCGGCGCTGCGGGCGTTTCACCATCATTACCGCGCCAACGATAGCCGCGTGCTGGATGCGCAGGATGTGCGCGTGCTCTACGCGCTGGTGCAACCCCTGATGGGCCCGCCATCGACTACCCCCGTCGCACCGGCCGTGCCGCGCTGAGCCTATGTGGCGGCCTCAAAAAAAAACGCGCCTGGCAGCGAGCCCGGCGCGAAGGTTTTAAACCGACCACTGCCAAGTCGTCGGAGGTGCGGCTACCACGGCGGGGAGCCGACCGACACAAGGTTAGGTCTAAGCGATCTCAACGTCTGCGACGGCGGGAACGGGCGGCGTACCTTGCGTGTCCTCAGAAGCGCGCGCGCAGATAGAACGCCGGACCGTTGGAGTCGAGGTTGAGCTTGAGGCGGGCATCGCTGTATTCCTTGTTCAGATGCAGGCGCGAGGCGTCGTACTCCAGCGCAAAGCCGAAATTCTGCCAAGGGAACCACTCCACGCCGACCGCGCCGTTCCAGATATTGCCGCTGAGGTTGCCACCGTTTTTCTTTACGCCGGAGGCATCGACATACATGCGCCACTGATCGTTGAACGCATGCCGCCAGCCCAGGCTGAGCATGGGCGCCCATTCGCTTTGGTTATAGCCGTCCGAATAGCTGACCACTTGCCCGGCTCCGGAGGCATTGGCACGCAGACGCAGGTCGACCTGGTAGTAAGCGGCGCCGATGCCGATACCGAACACGTCATTGGCATGGCCGAACCACCACTTGTAGCTGGCTGAGCCGAAATTGTAGTTGACGATGCCCTGGAGATTGGCGCCGACGGGCGTGTTCAGAACCGGGATGTTGCCGTTGTAGCTTTCGTTCCTGGAGCGATGGATCTGGTAATAGTCGAACGAAAAACCCTGGCTGTCGCCCAGCAGGAAATCGGCACGCACACGCGGGTTGGTGCTGTGTTCGTCAAGCCCCAAGTCATGCTCGAAATTGGCCGAACCGTTGAGTCCGGAAAATTCTTGTCGGCCATGCGCCGACAGCGTGGTGTCATTGTTGGAATAGTAACCGCCAACCCACAGGCTGACGCGATCCAGTGCCGGGGACTGCTGCGACCAGGCGCTGAAACTCGCGCTGCCGAGAAGCAGCGCGCTGGCGATTGGGAAAAGAGAGTGTTGGATGATCGACTTCTTCACGGGGCGGGGACTCCTTTATGTCGTGCTTGTCGGAAAAATATCGGATTCCGGCGGTGACAAGTCCGTGAAAAAATACGCACGTAAAAGTCGATGTGTCTGACGTTGACTTCATGGAGCATTAGTGGGCGGATGATCGATGTGATGGACGTATGGACGTCCATCCGTCGATCTCGCCAAGGCCGCCTCGCAGACGAGCCTGCCTGCCAAGTCCCGGTGTGTCCGTGCCTGGGCACGGCTTGAAGCATGCGCGCCTCGCCGCGGAGCGCTTGCGGTTACGCGGGTGAGCCGGCCGGGTGCGATTACGCGCGCCGGCCGGCACTCATCCTTCTTTAGCGATGTTCTACGCGGTGCGATTCAGCGTGATGGGCGGGTGCCCCGTGCGGTGCTTCGTGATGGGCTTGCTGCGGATGAAACTGCTCGCCGCGCGGCTCAAAGTGTTGCTCGGCGTGGGGCATTTCTCGCGGCATGGCGTGATCTTCGTGCGGCGGCTGCACGGCGTGCTGCTCCGGCTGGGCGAACGCGTGCTGCCCGGTCGCGCTGCGGTTGATCGTGGTGTGCACGGCATTGAATCGCGTGGGCGCACCGACGGCGCCACCATGCGGCTGGAAATTTCCCGCGCCATGATTGATCACCCGATGATCGAACGCGCCGCGATTGTCGAAGTGATTATTGAAGCCGCCACGGTTATCAAAGTGGTTGTTGACCACGTTGCGATGGTCGAAGTGATTGACGATGGTGGTGGAGTGCGACACGTAGGTGTTGTGGTTGTAGACCACGCCCGAGCGTCCCCAGCCGCCGTGCGGACCGAATCCGCGACCGCCACCCCAGCGCACGCCCCAGCTGTGCCAGCCCCAGGCGGGGCCGTGGTAGTAGTGGTTGTGCCCAAACAGGTCGCCGACCAGGATGCCGACACCGAAACCCACCGCGCCAACCAGGGCGAGGTCGGCGCCGCTGTAGCCGGGCGCGTAGGAGTAGCCAGGGTAGAACGGTAGCCCGCCGCCATACACCACGCCCGGATCGTAATAGGGCACGTACACGGTGTCTGGATTGGCCGGCTCGATCACGATGGTTTCCGAGGGCGCCTGCACCACCTGCGGGCCTTCGTAGACCATGCCGCCGTCGTCCGGCGGTGGTGCGCCGGCGTCTGCGTCCACGTCGGCGGTTTGCGCGCCCGCCGGCTGGGTGATCACCTGCTGTTGCGCCGAGCTGCGCAAGTTGCCGTGCTGGGCGGCGCGCTGGCGCATCACCTGGATCGCATTCATCACGTCGGTGGGGTCGTTGACGTAAACGGTGCCCAGGGCGGCCGTCCACTGCGGATTGCTGGCCAATTGCTGCAGCACCGTGGGGAAGGTGGTCAACCCCTTGACGCTGGCGTCCCAGGGTTGCGGATCGATCGCTGCCTGCAACAAGGCTCCGTGCAGGTTGGGATTTTGCTGTATCAGGTTTTGCGCCGCGCTGACCTGGTCCGGATAGGTCGACGCCGCCAGCACCTGGGCCACCAGGTTGTCCGGGTACAGGGCGACGGGCGCGACCATCTGATAAAGCTGGTCGGCGCTGGGCGGGGTGTACGGCGGTGCTTGCGCATCGCCTGGTCCCGGCCCTTGCGCGGCATCATCGGCCGGACCGTTGTCCTGCGCATGGGCGAGGCCGCTGTAACCGCCGATGGTCAAGGCGCCCGTGCACAGGGCGGCGTTGAGCGCAAGGCAAAGCAAACGCTGGGTGTTCACCGATCAGTTCTCCGAATGGCTGCATGCGTCGTGGGGAATTGATTTCGACGCTCGCGCGATCGGAACTAATTACGACTCGCCAGATGCATTTAAATAAGTACGTTATCGCTTTGTGAGCGTTAACTCCAAGTGCGAATTATCGTGCGATGTTTTGAATGGCGGCTGTCGGTAGTTCTCCGCATCGGCGGCTCGACAACCGGCAGTTTGGCCGCAGTCAGCTTGCTGGCTGGATTGGCGCCTGGCTCCCGCTAATTACAGGATGGCAGGCTCAGTTCCGCTCGCCGCACGGTTGAATTGCCCGCGGCCTTGAGTGGGTTGTCGAGGCGTTGCTGACGGCAACGCGCGTATAGCGCGTCGTAGGCGCCGGTTTGTTCCAGCAGCCATTGGCGCAGGCGCGGGCCGAACAGGCTCTCGGCCTTGCGCTCCGGCGTGCTGGGAAGCCCACCGATGGCACCGAGCTTCCATGGTTCGCTCTGCAGATCGGCAATCGGTTGATCGCAGGCGTCTGGCATCGGTGCGTGTGGCTGCAGATCCAGAAAGCGGCATAGCCGGCGCCATTCCGTCTGCGGGTCGCGGACCAGATCTTCCAGCGCGATCACGTGGTGACCAGGCTTGCCCAGATAAGAGTGATGGATGGCCATCGCCCGATTCCAGCGCTGCACCCACAGGTTGATGTCGCCGAGAAAGGCGTGGTTGCCAGTAAAGCGCATATTGGCATCGATCACCGAGGCCATCACATCGATGCCTGGACGGATCACATGGATGAAGCGCGCATCTGGAACATGCTGCTGGATTTCCGGGATGTACAGCAGGTGATGGGGTGTTTTCTCCAGCCACATCGAGCGTTCGGCTTGCGCGGCGACGTAATCGAGGGTGCGGATGAAGCTGCGCGCACAACTGACACTGCGAATCGGACCAGGCCAGGATTCCAGGGGCGCGCCGAGCTGCTGCTTCAATCCGATCAGGGCGTCGCGTGCGCGATGACGCGCGAAGCCCAGGCGGTGGACCAGTCGCTGGGGCCGCGCTCTGGCATCGTGATCGCCCCAGCGATGCTTCAGGCGGGCGAACAGCTCCACGAAAAAAGCAGTTTCCGGCAGCGAATAAACATCCGGGTGCCTGGCCAGCATGGCTTGAGTGACTGTGGTGCCCGAGCGATGGCAGCCCACAACAAAGGTGCGTCGCATGGACGGGCACTCCCCAAATCGCCACGTTGGGCGAGCAATGGATAATTGAGCTTTAAACGCAGCAGGAACCCATGGGTTGACTGTCATGTTTGGTATTTTACTGAACGGGCCTGGATTTCCGTAACGCGCCGCAAAAAAATGCGCGGCGGATGCGCGCGGGCCATCCGGCATATGGCGCGAGGGGTGCTTTTCCCAGCGGCAGGCAGGCCGAGCGCATCGCGCTGTAGTCAGGCTGGCCACCTTTGCCCTAAGGTGCTTCGCTTGCCGCGTTCGGGCGGCCGATCGGCGGTGAATCCCGTGAATGTCCCCATGCGTCTGGTG
Organism: Dyella sp.; assembly: GCA_040508515.1. Classification (GTDB taxonomy): domain Bacteria; phylum Pseudomonadota; class Gammaproteobacteria; order Xanthomonadales; family Rhodanobacteraceae; genus JBEVMS01. Next base: position 7,323 of record JBEVMS010000298.1, read on the forward strand.
CTGGACACCAATGTCTGCCTCGACTTGTTTGTTTTCGACGACCCACGTTGCGCGGGCCTGCGGGCTGCGTTGGCGCAGGGGATGGCGATAGCCTTCAGCGATTCGCCTTGCCGCGACGAGTGGCTGCGCGTGCTGACTTATCCGGTTTTGGCTTTGCCAGCACCGCGGCGGGCGCAGGCGGTACTCGACTATGACGCAACGCTAGTGCCCTGGTCGGCGCCGCGCACGGGCGCCGAGGTGGCGCTCCCGCGCTGTCCGGATGCGGATGATCAGAAGTTTCTGGAGCTGGCCCACGCGGTGAGGGCCGATGCCTTGCTCAGTCGCGATCGCGCCTTGCTAGGACTGGCCGCACGGGTGCGTCGACGGGGGCTGTTCCGGATCGCGTTGCCGCAAGACTGGCGATCGAGTGTCGCCCTATGACGCGCAGCGAGCGGTCGCGCGACCGGCGGGTGACGGGGATTGGGTAGTCTGACGGTCGAGGTGCGGCGGCTGGGCCGCACGTCGGTCTATGCTTTGCCGCCACATAAGCGCACCGTGACGCGTCGGCGTCGCCAGGAGTTCACCATGCTTGATGCCTTCGACCTTCATTGTCCGTATTGCGGCGAGCCGATCGAAATGCTGGTCGATGCCTCCGCCGGCGATCAGCACTATATCGAGGACTGCCAAGTCTGCTGCCAACCGATCACGGTCAATATCGTGGTCGACGCTGAGGGTGATCTGAAACTTCGGTTGAGCGGGGAAAACGACGCCTGAGGGATTATCGCCACGACTGGTAGAGCGCCAGCAGCCGGTCCAGTTCGATCGGCTGGCCAACCGCGTGGCCTTGCGCATAGTCCACGCCGATGCTGCGCACGCATTCGAGGATCGCTTCGTTTTCGACATACTCGGCGATGGTCTTGGCACCCACTTCGTGGGCGACGTGGTTGATCGCCTTGCTGATCGCCAGGTCGACGGGGTTTTGATCGATCTGGCGGATAAAGCTGCCATCGATCTTGATGTAGTCGACCGGAAAGGTGCGCAGGTAATTGAATGAACTCAAGCCCACGCCGAAGTCGTCCAGCGCGATCCGGCACCCGATGGCATGGATGCGCCGGACCATTTCACTGGCGGCCAGCAGGTTATTGATCAACGCGGTTTCAGTGATCTCGATCGTAAGCTGCGTCGGCTTGAGCGCGGAGCGGCCGATCAGGTCGAGGAAGAACGGCAGAAAACGGGGATCGTTGAGCGAATTGGCCGACAGGTTGATGCTGAGCTTGAGCTTGGGAATCACCGCCAGTTGCGCGCCCTTTAGCTCCAGTACGTCGATCAGCACCCAGCGGTCTATTTCACCCATCAAGTCGTAGCGTTCGGCGGCGCGAATGAAGTTGGACGGCGAGGTGGCCTGGCCGTGCTGGTCGATGATGCGCAGCAGCGCCTCATAGTGTGGTGTGTCATGGCCTTCCAGCGCCACGATGCGCTGAAAGTGCATGCAAAGGCGATTCTGCGTCAGCGCGCCGCGTATTTCCGCCGCCATCAGCAGATCGCGGTGGGCGCTACCGATGTCCTGCTGATCGCTGGTGTAGGTGGCGACGCGGTTTCGGCCGTCATGTTTGGCCGTATAGCAGGCTATGTCAGCCTGTTTCATGAGCACGTGGCCGAATTCGCTGTTGGTGTCTATGCTGGTCAGGCCGATACTGGCGGTGATGCGATAGACCTGGCCTTCCCAGGGTAGCTGAAGCGTGGCGATGGCGTTGCCGATGACGCTGAGCAGAGCGTAAGCGCGTTCAAGGCTGCAGCCGTAAAGAATGATCGCGAATTCGTCGCCGCCCAGTCGCGCCACCAAGTCGCCCGAGCGAACCCCTTGGCAGAGCGTTCGCCCAACCAGCCGCAGCACCATGTCACCGGCGGCATGGCCAGCGGTGTCGTTGATCAGCTTGAACTGATCCAGATCGAGAAAGCACAGCACATGCTCGGTCGGCTGGTTGCGCGCGCTGCGCGCCGCCTCATTGAGTGCCTCTTCGAAGTGGCGGCGATTGGGCAGTCCGGTCAGCGGATCGTGCTGGGCCTGGAATGCCAGCTCGCGCTGGATGCTGCGCAGGTGAGTGATGTTCTGGAACACCAGTACCGCGCCGACCATGTTGCCTTCTTCGGTGCGGATCGGCGCGGCCGAGTCTTGCACGTCGTAGCGCTCGCCGCTGCGTGCGATGAGGACGCTTTTGGGCTGCATGTTGGTGGTGCGTTGGTCGGCAAGGCAGGCACGCACGGGATTTTCCACGCGATGGCCGGTTTCGGTGTGCACCACATGAAAGGCCTGTTCGACGGGCTGGCCGCGGACTTGACTCAGATTCCAGCCGGTCAGTTGCTCGGCCACCGGATTCATGAAATCGATACGGCCGCTGTTGTCGGTGGTAATCACACCATCGCCGATCGAATACAAGGTGACGTGCAGGCGATCCTTTTGCTCGTGCAGCTCCCGCTCTATCCGCTTGATGTAATCGATGTCTTGAATCTGCGAGATGAAGTACTGGGGCGCGCCCGTGCGATCGTCATCGCCTTCGCGCACCAGTGATACGGCCAGCAAGCCCCACACGCTGCTGCCGTCCTTACGCAGGTAGCGCTTTTCGATGCGGTAGGAATCGATCCGTCCCTCCAGCAGGTCCTGCAGCAGGCTTAGATCGGCGTCGAGGTCGTCGGGGTGGGTCAGTTCCTGAAACGTGCGCTGGAGCAGTTCGGCGTGGCTATAGCCGAGCAGATCGCAGACCGCTCGATTGACCTGCAACCACTGGCCACTCAGGCTGATCAGGGCCATGCCTACCGCGGAATGCTGCATCGCCAGGCGAAAGCGCTCTTCGCTGGCGCGCAAGGCGGCTTGCGGGCTCTGTCGCTCGCTCAAGTTGCGGGTGATGGTGGCGAAGCCGTGGAGTTTGCCGTTTTCATCGCGGATCGCATCAAGCAGGGCGCTGGCCCAGAATCGGCTGCCATCCTTGCGCAGGTGCCAGCCTTCGAGCTCGGCATGGTCGTTGCGCGCGGCCTGCTCAAGCAGCCGCTGCGGCACCTGCTGCTCGACGTCTGCGCTGATGAAGAAGCAGGCGAAATCCCGGCCAATGATTTCATCGGCCGTGTAGCCCTTGTGGCGCTGGGCCCCGGCATTCCAGGTCGCGACTCGTCCCTGCGGATCGAGCATGTAGATCGAGTAGTCCTGAATGGCCTCGACCAGCAAGCGGAATCGCTGATCGTGCTCCGGCTTGGCTATCGGGTCATGCGGCATGGAGAGGACCGTGGTTGACACTGGTTTTGTGCCGCCGCCCCGGACGCTGCAGGCGGGCTCGGGCGTAGCACGCCGCGGGCGTTGCGGCGCCTGTATCTAGGTCCGACCGCGGCGCCCGGTGACGCCGGTTGCCGCGGTCGCAGCGAGAATAGTAGCTGGCCTGAGTCGGCTGGCAACTAGCGCAGGGTGAAGGTGTTGTTGCTGCGGTCCTCGTCAGGTATCTGCTGGTCGGGGTCGATGGTGGCCGAACGCACCGCCTTGGCGCCGTCCACGCGTATCACGAAGCTGTGGTGCTGCATCCAGGTTTCCACCGGTACGTGCAGCTGCGTGCTGCTGCCATCGACGTAGGTGACTTGCAAGGTGGCAGGCATCACCAACTGATCGCGGTTTTCCACCGTCACCAGGGCACCCTTGTGGAAGTCGCCGTCGACATAGGTGACCGCGCTGACCGCCAGATCAAGATTCCAGTTGTATTGGTACCAGCCGCGCCACCACCAGGACAGGTTCTCGCCGCCGGCGTTTTCCATCGCGCGGAAGAAATCCGACGGCGACGGGTGCTTGTAGGCCCAGGCGCGGATGTACTGGCGGAACGCGGCGTCGAAACGCTCCGGTCCGAGGATCTGCTCGCGCAGCAAGACGAGGCCCAGCGTCGATTTGAAGTAGGTCACCGGGTGGCGGTATTTCTCCTTGATCTGGTCGGCCGGGGTCAGGATCGGCGGCGCTTCGGGGTCGTGCAGCAGGCTCTGGATCTCTTCGACCGGGTTGCCGCCGTGGGGCGCGTACTCGCCGTCGCGCTTGGGCGAGAACTCGCCGTGGTTGAACGCGTCGGCGGCGTAGACGTCGATGAAGGTGTTGAAGCCCTCGTCGACCCAGGCGTCGGTGCGCTCGTTGGAGCCGACGATCATCGGGAACCAAGTGTGGCCGATCTCGTGCGTGGTCAGCGCATAGAAATCCTTGCCCTTGGCCCGGTAGTCGTCGAACACCATGCCCGGATATTCCATGCCGCCGACCGTGCCGGCCTCGGCGATGGCGTTGGGATAGGGGTACTCGAACCACTGCTTGGAGAAGTATTCCACCGAGTGCTTGAGGTATTCGGTGGAGCGGTCCCAGGCGTCCTTGCCGATGCTTTCCACCGGGTAGGCGGACATCGCCAGGGCGGTCTTGCCGCTGGGCAGATTGATTCGCGCGGCGTCCCACACGAAGGCCTTGGACGCGCCAAAAGCGACGTCGCGGCTGTTGTGCATCTGGAAATGCCAGGTCAGCGTGCCGCCTTGCTTGAGGCGGCTGGCCGGGTTAGTGACCTCGGCGGGCGTGCGGATCATCACCGTGGTGTCGCTATGGCGCGCCTGCTCCAGCCGCTGCAGCTCGGTCTTGCTCAGCACCTCCTGCGGATTGACCAGCTCGCCGGAGCCGACCACCAGCATGTCGGAGGGCGCGGTGATCGAGTAATCGAAATCGCCGTATTCCAGATAGAACTCGTTGTTGAGGAAGGGCGCGGTGTCCCAGCCGTGGCGGTCGTCGTAGACAGACAGGCGCGGGTACCACTGCGCCATCTCGAAGATGTCGCCGTTCTTGGTCGCCAGCCAGTCGTTGCGCCCGCCGATTTCCTTATCCGGCACCTGATAGCTGTAGCGGATGCGCAGCTTGACCTGGCCGTCGCTGGGTTTGAGCCCCGCCGGCAAGTCGACCCGCATGCGGGTGTCGTTGATGATGTAGTGCGCCGTTTGCATGCCGTGACCGTCGTCGACCTCGACGGCGGCGATGCGGTAGCCGTCGGTGTGCTCGGTGGGGTATTTGTCGGCGCTGAAGTTGGCGCGCGCGTCGGTCTTGTAGCGGTTCTGGTCCAGTTGCAGCCAGAGGAAATCCAGCGTGTCGGGGCTGTGATTGGTGTAGTTGATCAGCACCTCGCCGCTGAGCATGCGCTGGCTTGGATCGAGCGTAGCCTTGATCGTATAGTCGGCGCGATTCTGCCAGTAATCCGGCCCGGGCAGGCCGTTGGAAGAGCGGTAGCGATTGGCCGCGTCGGGCATGCTGTAGGGGGCGAAGGTCTTCAGTGGGTCGAACGCGTGGTCGGCGGCGCCGGCATGAAACGTGATCAGCATAAGGGCCAGCGCAGCCGGCAGGGAGAGCTTGGATGTCATGAGTGAATGCTTGCAGCCTCGGCCAGGGTGCCGACACCCCAGCATGCCATGCGCCTGCCGAATGCCCAGCGTGACTCTTGGCACAGCCAAGGCATTCAGAATCAGCGGTGCATTTATAACGGTATGAAGCATCGCGGCTTTTTCGCGTGCGATGTGGTAAAGCCACCGGTAAAGAAGGAGTTGCGTGCCTGGCATCACGCCCACTCAACGTGGCGTCGGTGCTAGTGAGTACACGTCAAGGGGAGTAGGGAGCATGCGCCAACGGACGGTCCGGTGGGAGTCGGTGGTACGAGGGGCGGCGTGCAGCGTGATGCTGGCGCTGGCGCCTGGTGCCTTCAGCGCAGTGTCCGATACGGCCGCGCAGCAGCGCGAGGCGTGGCTGGCCGCGATCAAAAGCCAGCGCGACGCCGGGCATCGGATCGATGCGCTGGCGCTGTGCGAGCAATGGCTGGCGCGCTGGCCGGACGACCCGGATGCGCGCCGTCTCAAAGTCTATTTGCTGGCCGAAGTGGGCGCGCCGCAACGCGCGCTGGCACTGGCGCACGACCTGCAACCGCCGCTGCCGGGGATCGAGCTGGCGCGTCTGCAAAACGAGGCGGCGGCGCATCGGCTGCGCTGGAGCGAGGCCGTCGCCGCCGATCCGCGTCAGCCCTACCGCGAGGCCGATCGCGCGGTATCCGCGCTGGATGACGTGCTGACCAGCACGGGGGCGCGTTTTCCCACCGTCACCGCCAGTGCCAGCGCCGATCGGTTGATCGCGCTGGACCAGGCGCAGCGCAGCGCCGAAGCGGTGGCCGCATATCGGCAATTGCAGCGCGAGCAGGTCAGCATGCCCACGTATGCCGACCCGGCCATAGCCGATGCCTTGCTGCAACAGCGCCAACCGGAGCAGGCGATGGTGCTCTACCAGCAGGCGATCGCACAGCGGCCGCCGCCGTATGCGCAAGGCATCAGCGATCCGCGCATTGGGCTGATGTACGCCAACCTGGAAGCCGGTCACGAGAAGGCGGCCATCGCCTTGATCGATCGGGTGGCCGCCAGCGAGCCGGCCTGGTCACCCAAGGTGGCCTCGGCTCAGCCCGTGGCCAATCCGCGCAAGACCGACGCCGCGCTCAATGCGGCGCTGATGCGCCAGTACACCTGGCAATTGCAGGCCGCGGCGCAGCGCCTGGAGCCGTTGCGCGATCAGGCGCCGGCCAACGCTACGCTGTGGCGCCAATGGAGCGATTTGCAGCGCGCACGCGGATTGCCGCGCGCCGCCGAGGACGCCGCCGTCACCGCCGCCGGGCTGGACCCGACCGACCTGTCGGTGCGCCTGGGGCTGCTCAATAGCTGGCGCGATCTGGACGACTACGCGCGAGTCGAACCGACCTTGCGCGACGTAGAGGCGGTGCAGCCGCGCGACGGCCAGACCCAGCTGACGCGGCAATCCTGGGATCGTCAGCGGGGCTGGCAATTCGATGTGGAACATGATCGTGGTCGCGGCGGTTCGCCCGATTTCGGCGATGACGATCATGAGACCCAGGCCACGCTGATGAGCCCGCTGCTGGCCGATCACTGGCGTATTTATGGATTGACCCATCTGGCCAGCGCCAATCTGCCGGAGGGCGCGGTTGATCGTGATCGCCTGGGCGTCGGTGTGCGCACCTATTGGCGCGGACTGCAGGCCTATTTGCAAGTGCTGCCGGCGATCGGCACCGATACCCGCAGCCGTTCGTCGCGGACCGCGGTGGAGGCTGGCCTGCGCTGGGCGCCCAGCGACCACTGGACGTTCTCCGGCGACGTCAGCAGCACCGGCGATCAGGACGTACCGCTGCGTGCCAGTTTCTACGGGATCACCGCGCGCACGCTCAACCTGTCCAGCCAGTGGCGTGCCAACGAGCTGACCTCGGCCCGGTTGGGCTACGCCTACGACAGCTTCACCGATGGCAACCGCCGCCGCAGTTGGCAGGGCGAGTTGATCCAGCGGCTGTTTACCCGCGACTACCTGACCCTGGACGGCAACCTGCAACTGGGTCAATCCAGCAACCAGCGCACCGACGTGCCCTATTACAGCCCCGATCGGGCGCGCTGGGCGATGCTCGGCTCGCGGCTGGAAAATCTGCTGTACCAGCGCTATGAGCGCGAGTGGCGGCAGCGCATCGACGTCGCCGCGGGAACTTACCAGGAGCGCGGCTTCGGCAGCGGCTGGATCGCCAACGTGCGCTACGGCCAGCGTTTCCAGCCGCGCGCCGGACTGGCTTTCGGTTGGGGCTTGACCTGGAGCAGCCAGCCTTACGATGGCCAGCGCGATTCCCGCGTCATGCTGGATCTGACCATGCATTGGGGAGAATGAGCATGCCGCCGATCATCCGCTGGATACTGGGCGCGTTGCTACTGGTGCAGAGCCTGAGCCTGGGCGCGTCCGACCGTTATGCGCTGGCGAGCGGACCGGTGCCGCCGGCGCCCGCCATGCCGACGCTGACCGTGCTGAGCTACCACGACGTGCGCGACGATCTGCGCGACGCCGGCAACCGCGATCAAAGCGCGATCAGTACCGATCACCTGATCGCGCATTTCGATTGGCTGTACGCCAACGGCTACCACATGGTCAGCCTGCAACAGGTACTCGACGCGATGAACGGTGGCACGCCGCTGCCGCCCCAGTCGGTGCTGCTGACCTTCGACGACGGCCTGGTCAGCGCCTACACACGCGTGTTTCCCTTGCTGCGCGCCTACCACTACCCGGCGCTGCTGGCGCTGGAGGGAAGTTGGCTGGATCTGCCGCCCGGGCAACGCTTCAACTACAACGGCAGCGATTGCGATCGCAGCTGTTTCCTCAGCTGGGAGCAAGTGAATCAGATGCAGGCTTCCGGGCTGGTCGAGCTGGCTTCGCACAGTTACGACCTGCATCACGGCGTGCCGGCCAACCCTCAAGGCAACGAGTTTCCGGCGGCGGTCAGCCTGAGCTATGGCACTGCCGGCTACGAGGACGAAGCGAGCTATCGGCGGCGCGTGCACGACGACTTGGCACGCAGCGCTAGCCAGCTCCAGGCGCATACGGGGCATCGGCCGCGAGTGATCGTCTGGCCCTACGGCGCCTACACTGGCGTGGCGCAGGAAGAGGCCCGCGCCGTCGGCATGCCGGTATCGTTTAGTTTGGACGGCCAGATGGCCGTTCAGTTGACGCCAGGAAAGACCATTCCGCGCCTGCTGGTGGGCGATAACATTGATGTGGCGGGATTGGCCACGCTGATGCGCAGCCCCAGCGATGCATCGCCGCAACGCATCGTGCAGGTGGATCTGGACTATGTCTACGATGCCGATCCGACCCAGCAGGAAAAAAACCTTTCCGCCTTGCTCGACCGCATCAAACGGATGAAGCCGACCCAGGTCTGGCTGCAAGCCTACGCCGACCCGGACGGCGACGGGGTGGCAGACGCTTTGTACTTTCCCAATCGACACCTGCCGATGCGCGCGGATCTGTTTTCGCGGGTGTCCTGGCAGTTGCGCACGCGTGCCGGAGTGGATGTCTACGCCTGGTTGCCGGTGTTGGCCTTCCATCCACCGGCGGAGCTGCGGCTGCCGACCCTGTCGGATGTGCGTCCCGGCCAGCCGGGGCAGGACCATTACCGGCTGGCGCCCTGGGACGATCGGGTACGCGCCTGGGTGGGGGATATCTACGAAGACTTGGCGATGCACGCGCCGATGGTCGGTCTGTTGTTTTCCGACGATGCCTACCTGCGCGACACCGATCGGCTCGGGCCGTGGGCGGGTGAGTCGGCGGCGCAGCGCACCGCGTCCTTGATAGGTTTCACCCAGGCGTTGACCACGCGTGTGCAGCGCTGGCGGCTACCGTTGAAGACCGCGCGCAACCTTTACGCCACGGTGGTGTTCGATCCCGCTGCGGAGGCCTGGTTCGCGCAAAGCCTGCCAGCGTTCATCGGCGCCTACGACTACACCGGACTGATGGCGATGCCGCAACTGGACCAGCAGGCCGATCATGCCGATTGGTATCGGCGCCTAGCCGCGGCGGTGGCGGCCCAACCGGGCGGCATACAGCGCACGGTGTTCGAGCTGGCCGCGCAGGATTGGCGCACTCAGCAGCCGATCAGCGCCGCCCAGATGGGCGCGCGCATGCGCCTGCTGCAAGCGCAAGGGGCGCGTCATCTGGGCTACTACCCGGATAACTTCATTACCGGCCAGCCGCCGCTGGAAGCGATCCGGCCGTATATCTCGGCGGCGGACTACCCCTACCGCGAACCCTAGGAGGAAGGCCTCATGTACAGCGCCCTCGATTGGCTGCTCGACTTCGCGTTTTACTACCCGCTGGTGATGTCGCTGACCTGGATAAGCGGCAGCGTGATCTATTTCCTGCAATGGGAGCGCCGCCGGCCGCTGCGCATCAACCCGCCAGCGCTATCGAGCTACCCGCTGGTCAGCCTGATCGTGCCCTGCCACGACGAAGGTTTGCAGGTGCGCGAGACCATCAGTCACCTCAATCGCCAGCGCTATCCCGAGTTCGAGATCATCGCCATCAACGACGGTTCCAAGGACGATACCGGCGCGCAATTGGATGCCTTGCAGCAGGAGTTTCCACGGTTGCGAGTGATCCACTTCGGTAGCAATCAGGGTAAGGCGATGGGGCTGCGGATGGCGGCGCTGGCCGCGCACGGCGAGTTTCTGGTGTGCGTGGATGGCGATGCGTTGCTGGATGAATACGCTACTCACTGGATGGTCAGTCATATGCTGGACGGGCCGCGGGTGGGCGCGGTCACCGGCAATCCGCGCATCCGTAATCGCTCCACCTTGCTGGGCAAGCTGCAAGTGGGCGAGTTCTCGTCGATCATCGGCTTGATCAAGCGGGCGCAGCGCGTCTACGGGCGCATCTTCACGGTGTCCGGCGTGATCGCCTGCTTCCGCAAAAGCGCGTTGCACGATGTCGGTTACTGGAGCACCGACATGGTGACC
>JBEVMS010000318.1:0-10627 GCA_040508515.1 Dyella sp.
CGGCCGTCGTTATCGAGCGCGCCCAGTTGCATCAACAGCTCGCGCGCCTGCGCCAGCGCGCCGCTGGGCGGCGGCTCCAGCCAAGGCAATGACGCCTGGCTGTGCGCGGTGATGCCCCAGGCGGCCAGCTCCAACGCCAGCGCGGACAACTCGGCTTGGGCGATTTCCGCCGTTCGCGCCGGCTCCAGCCGCTTGCTTTGCGGCCAGAGTCGATAGGCGCGGCCCTCGGCGACGCGGCCGGCGCGACCGGCGCGCTGGTCGGCCGAGGCTTGCGAGATGGTCACCGTCTCCAGCCGGGTGAAGCCTGAGTTGGGATCGAAGCGCGGTTCGCGCGCCAGGCCGCTATCGACCACCGCGCGGATGCCCGGCAAGGTCACGCTGGACTCGGCCACGTTGGTGGCCAGCACCACCCGCCGCGTGCCCGGCTCGGCGCTGCCCAGCGCCTGTTGCTGTTCGGCCAGCGACAACTCGCCATGCAAGGCCAGCAGCTCGACATGTGCCGGCAGCGCCTGCGCCAGGATGCCTTGCGCGCGCACGATCTCGCGCCGGCCTGGCAGAAACGCCAGCACGTCGCCGGGATTCTCCGCCAAGGCCTGCTGCACCACCCGCGCCAGGTGGTGCTCGATCACCTCCTGACTGCGCGCCGGCGGGTAGTCGATGCCAACGGGGTAGCTGCGCCCGGGGCTGGAAAGGCGCGGCGCTTGCAGCCATTGCGCGATGCGCTCGCCGTCCAGCGTGGCCGACATCACCAGCAGCCGCAGCTCGGGGCGCAAGGTGGCCTGCACGTCCAGCGCCAGCGCGGCGCCGAGGTCGCCGGCCAGGTGCCGCTCGTGGAATTCGTCAAAGATGATCGCGCCGATCCCGCCCAGCTCCGAATCGTCCTGAATCAAGCGGGTCAGAATGCCTTCGGTGACCACCTCGACCCGCGTCGCGGCGCTGACCTTGGACTCGAAGCGGATGCGGTAGCCGACCGTCTGGCCGATCTCCTCGCCGAGCTGGCGCGCCATGAACTGGGCGGCGGCGCGCGCGGCGATCCGGCGCGGTTCCAGCATCAAAATTTTGCCGGTCAGCCAGGGCGCCGCCAGCAAAGCCAGCGGCACCTGGGTGGTCTTGCCAGCGCCGGGCGGCGCCTCCAGCACCAGCCGCGGGGTGGCCTCGAGCGAGGCCACGATCTGCGGCAACAGCGGGGTGATCGGAAACTCGGGCGAGCGCGCATCAGTCATGCGCGCGCATGGTACAGAGGCCGACGCCAGCGCGCCCGCGCGCGTTCCGCGCTCAGTGCTTGGCTGGCATGGCGGTAGCGGCCGGCGCAACCGCAGCGGTGGGGCGCAGCGGGGCCAGTGACTCGAACTTGCGCTCGTACTCCTCGGTGATCTGTCGCGCCTGATCGCCGTTGGTGACAACCTTGGGCGTGATGAGTACCAGCAATTCCGTGCGATCGCGGCTACGCGTGGTGCTGCCGAACAACCGACCCAACACCGGGATGCGGTTGAGCCCGGGGATGCCGGTGTCGGCATTGCTTTCGTTCTGCTGGATCAGTCCGCCCAGCAGCACGGTTTGTCCGCTCTGCACCGCAATCTGTGTCGCCATTTCGCGCTGCGCGATGGTCGGGTTGCCGTTGCTACCGGTGGTGAAGTTGGGCGTGCTGACCTCCTGCTCGATGTCCAGGTAGACCAGACCGCCCGGATTGACCCGCGGCTGCACGTTGAGGATCACGCCGGTGTTGAGGTACTGCACTGAATTGAAGGTATTGTCGGTGCCGATGGTCGACACGCTGGTCTGGTTGATCGGTACCTCATCGCCAACCTGGATGTGCGCCACCTGATTGTTCAGTACCACCAGCGAAGGCGCCGACAGCGTCTTGGTGTTGCCACTGGTTTCCAGCGCGCGCACCGCCACCTGCATGTTGTGGTTGACGAAGGAGTAGAAGAAACCGTCGCCCGCGGTGCTGCCGTTGCCTGGGTTGTAGGCGGTGCCGCCCTGGCCTAGCCCAATCTGCTGCGAAGCGTTGGGGTTGCCAGGGGTGAACGTGCCGTTGTTGTTGGTGCCGCCGGCCAGGCCTTGCAGGTACCACTGCACGCCGAAGCTGAAGTCGCCGGTCAGACTTACTTCCAAGATCCGCGTCTCGATCTGCACCTGCAATGGCACGTTATCGAGCCGCTTGATCGCCGATTCGATCTCGCTCCATTGCGAGGGCCGCGAGCGCACCAGGAGCTGGTTGTTGGCATCGACCGAACTGATGCGGATCGAGCCGTCGGACGAGCTGTACTGCTGATCACGCGCGCCACCGGTGGCCGCGTTGTTGCCGAAGGGGCTGCCACCGGCACTGCCGTAGGCGCCACCGCCCGTGCCCGTGCTGCCGTTGGCGCCGCCCAGGCCGCCGACACCACTGCCTAGCCCGCCGCCGTTGGTGCTACCGCCACCCAGCGTGTTGCCGCCCAGTCCACCGCTGGTGCTGCCGAAGCTGCCGGCAGTGCTGCCCATGCCGCTGGCCGCACCGTTGGGGTTGCTGGCGCTGCCAAACGTGCCAGCCGTGAGCCCCGGCCCGACCTTGCCGCCACTGTCACCACCCCCACCGCTGCCCCCGTTGGTGTAAATCTGCGCCAGGTACTTGGCCAGGTCCGCTGCCTTGATGTTGCGCACGTCGTAAACGTACAGCTGCGGCTCATTGCCGCCGCCGCGGTCGATCTTGCTGATCCAGCTGCCCACTTCGTCCAGATAACTGGGCTGGGTGCTGATCACCACCAGTGCGTTGGTCCGCTCGATCGGGATGAAGCGCAGCATGCCAGCCAGCGGCGTGTCGCCCTTGGTACCGAACAATTTGTCCAACTGCGGCATCAGCTCGGCCACGCTGGCGCGCTGGAGATTGAACACGCCCACCGACATGCCCTTGAGCCAGTCCACGTCGAACGTGCTGATCGTGCGCTCATAGTTGGACAGTTCCTGCGGCGTGCCGGACAGCACCAGCAGGTTGCGCGAAGGGTCAGCCAGCAGCACCGCATCGGCGCGCGCGAACGGCTTGATCAGTTTTTGCATTTCCTCCGCGCCAATGTAGTGCAGCGGAAACAGCCGCGCCTGCAACCCGCCGGCCGGCGTATTGGCGCCCAGGCTAGGGACCAGGTTGCCGGCCACCGCATCCTTGCTCGGCAGCACCACGTAACGTCCGCCCTGCTGCACGAGCGCGTTGTTGGTCCAGGCCAGCAGGGTTTCCAGGATCGGCAGCGCTTGGTCGGCCTCCACCGGCGCGGCGGTGGAGAACGACACATTACCCTGCACCCCGGGCACGATGGTGTAGTTCTGCTTGAGCAGGTCGCCCAGGATCGCCTTAACCACCGCCTGCACTGGCTGGTTCTCAAAGTTGAAGGTCACCGCGCCCGCGCCGCTGGCCGCCTTGCGCGGCGTCTCCAGCCCACTAGGGTGGATGAACTGGCCGCTGCCGGTGCTCAGTTCCGGGAGCACCGGCGCGCTGGCGGCGGTCGTGCCGGTGTTGAGCGGCAATGGCGGTGGCGCTGGCTTCTCGGTGCCGGCCAGGGCCTCGCGCTGCAGCACTCCATCGTCCGGCGGCTGTGGCAAGCTGGCACAGCCAGCCAGCCAGCACGCCAGGGTGAGCATCGAAATACGCGCCATACGCTGCATGATCAGTGGTCTCGCGAAGAAAAATCAGGTGCCGTCGGCACTTGGGATTGAACATGGCGCCGCAGCGCGGCAGCCCTTAACGCCTCAAGGCGGGCCTGCTGCTGGGCGGCCGCATCGTCGGTGGGCTCCGCGGATGCCGCGGTGGTTGCCGGCACGACTTGCATGATCGGTCCGGTTGACGGTGGTGAAAGCGTGCCGGCGCTCGCATTGCCCTCACCGCGCCGAGGCGGGCCGCCAGGCACGCGGGTCGGGGGATTCACGGCCGCCGGCGCGGTCACTGGCAGGGTCAGTTCGGTGCGTCCGCTGGCCGAGGCGAATACCGCCGAACGGGGTTTCAGCTCGACCAGACGCCAGCCGCTGTTCGGCAAAGTCGTGCCCTCGACCACGCGTACCGGCTGGTCGTCACTCTTGTCGCGCAACAGGGCCAGGTGCAGGTCCGGCGTGAGGATGATCCCGGTCAGCTCCAGCTCCCCCAGGCTGACGGCCGCCGCCGCGGTACTGGCGGTGGGTAGGCGATCGGCGCTGAACAACGGTTGCTGCCATACCGACGCGAACGCCGCCAGCGGACGCGCCGGCGGCAGCGCGGCGCCAACCTGTGCCGGTGGCAACGTGGCCAGCGCACGCGGCGCATCCCAATGCACGCCACTGCCCAAGCCCAGCAGCACCGCCAGCAGCAGCGCGCCGCTGCCGGTCAGCGCGGCGATCAACCAGGGCGTCAAGCGACGCTGGACGGCGGCGCTCATGGCGCCTCCGCGACGGCGCGCGCGCTGGCATGGGCGTTGTTGCCATTCGGGCCAGCATTCGCCGCCGCGGGGCCGGTGACCGGTTGGTGGATGTAGCCGGCCAGGGTGAATTGCACTTCCAACGGTGCCCCCACCCCGGGCCGCAGAGTGGCTGGATTGCGGTAGACGCTGAAATCCTCCACGAACAGATAAGGCACGCCCTGCTCCAGGGTATATAACAGTGCCGCCAACGGCTGCATGTCGCAGCGCAGGCTGATGCTCACCGCTACCTTGCGGTAAGGCTCGCCAGCCGCTGCCGGCGGATTGGGTACGGGCATCTTCTGGCTTACTTCGCAGCTACCTCCCTGCGGATGGGCCGCCGCCGCCTCGACTACCCGCTGCATCAAGCCGGCCGCCGCCGCGTTGGCGTCATCCTGAGGCAAGAACGCGTGACTGGCCGCCTCGCCCTGACCCAGGCGGGCCAGCCGCTGCCGCCACAGCGGTTGCTCGGCGATCGCCGCGGCATAGCGACTCTGGGTGTCGCGCAGTTCGTCCATCGCCGTGCTCAGGCGCAATTGCGGCGCCACGAACCACCAGTGCAACAGCACCAGATAAGCCAGCCCCAGCGCCAGCGCGAGCAGTCCCAGCGCCAGCAGACGGCTTTCCAACGGGCGCAACGGTTTGAGCTTCATCGCGCCAGCTCCGGTCGGGCCGGGGCCGGCGTGCGCGTGGGCGTGCTGGCCGGGACGCGCAGTTGCGCGGCTAAGTAGAAGCGTTCCTTCTTGGTGCCCGGATCGCGCTGGATCGAACCCTGGAAGTTGGGCTCGCTCAACAGGTGCGCATCCCGCAGCGCATCAACCAGCCGCGCGGCCTGCGCGCTCTGGCCCTGAAAGCCGAGTCGGCCGGTGTTATCCAGCGTGAAGCGCTCCAGCCAGGTGTCCGTCGGCAAGCGCGCGGTCAGTTCCTCGAGCACCGCCAAGACCGACGGCGCGGCAGCCTTGCGACGCCTCAGAAAACCGGCCGCAACGGCGTTGTCCTGCCATTGCTGGCGCAGTTTCGCTACTTGCTGGGCCTCCACATGCATGGCGTCCACCTGCGCCTGCATGGTCGCCAGCGCCACCGTGCGGTTATGCAGCCAGACATTGAGACCGGCGACCAGCAGCAATACCGTCAACGCCGCCAACGCCAGATTGAGCCGTCGGCGTGGGTCCTGCCGTCGCGGCGTCAGACCCGGGGGCAACAGGTCGGCACCAAGGCGATCGAACCCTGCGGCGACATCGACCGCGTCAACCGACACCCCCAGCTCGCGCAACCGCGCCAGATGCGCATCCAGCGACGGGCGCGGCACCACCACCAGTTCCGCCGTGAGTCGACCGGCCGCGGCGGGCAGCGCCAGTTCACGGATGCCGTAGTGCACCTGATCCAGCCGGAACGGGGTTTGCCGGTCCATCTCGTAGGCGGCGACTTGGTGCAGGCTGTCGCGCGCGGCGCGCGGCAGTTGCAGGCGTCGGCGCAGCACCGCGGCGAGCGGCAGACACAACGCCAGGCGCAGGTCTTGCGGCGCCACCTCGCGCAGCGCCTCGCGCAACGCCAGTTGCTGCGCCGCGGGCTCCAGCGCGTCGGGCCATTGCGCCAGCGCCAGCGAATCGCCGGCACGACGCAAACGCCAGTCGCCGTCGACATATTCCAGCAGATACCACCGGGCCGAATGGGCCAGCGCGTTACGCCACGACAGCGGCAGCAGCGCGCGCAGCTCGCCACCCCACCAGCTGAAAAAGCCCGGCAGCGGCGAGTTGCGCCAGCTACGACGCACACGATCTATGGGCGGACGCAATGACTGCGCGACCGAATTCATTCCCCGTCTCCCTCTTGCCAACGCAGCAGCACGTAGGGTTGTGCGCTGGACCGAATGCCTTGCAGGCGCACCGTGGCATTCACCACGGCGCGTGTACCGTCAGCCAGGACGGCTTCTGACCGGATACTATGCGTGACTGCACCGGCGCCGGCTAGGGCGGCCGTCGCGTTATTGCCAGTCCGCGTGGCTAAGATTTGCTGCAGAAGCTGGGCATTCATGCCGGGTAAACCGGCCAGCACCAGCGGTGACGCACTGGGTAGATCAGGAATGTTGCGGCCGGACCAGATAGTCAACACCGGCGCCAGTTGCGCATACAACGCGCTATCCATGCCCAGCACCAACTGCAGCTCCTCGACGCTGGCGAACGGCCCATTGCGCGGGCCATAGCTGCGTCCGGCGACCTGGTAGGGCCGGGCGCGCTGCGCGCGTTGATCCGGGTCGATCGTAAAACTGCGCCATTGCACGATGGCCTGGCTCAATGCCTGCGCATCGGCCACCCCGACCGTGCGCAGCAAACCGGTGAGCACGTCGGGATTGGCCGCATTGAGATCGACCTTGCCAGCCTCGTCGATGACGTTGACGGTGACCGTGGCGCCGTCCCACGGCAACGAATAAGCCCGCCCGTCGGCGATCCAGCGCTGTCCCGGCGGCGCCTGCAAAGCGTAGATCGCTCGGTTCAATCCCGCCTCGGCGGCGTAGTGCGCCTGGGTCTGGGCGAATTGGTAGCGCGCCTGCATCGCCTCGGTGCGACTCAGCGCGGCGTAGCCACCGAGCACGATCGCCAACAAGGTGCAGGCCCACAGCACTACCAGTAAGGCCACGCCGCGCTGCGCGCGTTGCGCGATCATTGCGTCACCGTCGGGATGCGCAGGCCGCGCAGCAAATTCATCGCGCCGCGGTTGGCGCTGGGATCGACTTTCAGCGGCACTTCCAGGACTGGCCAGGCGTCGCGTCCATCCAATTGCAGTTCGATCCGCACCAGCAGCGGAAGCTGTCGACCGTCGGGCCACTCGGACTGCCAATCCGCCGGCCGACCGTGCTCATCCAAGCCGCGGTAACTGATGGCGCCGCTGCGAATGCCGTCGAGCAAAATCTCAGGCTCTCCCAGCGGCTGCGGCGCGCTGCCGTCCGGCGGCAGCAAGGCGAAGCGCGCGACCAATTGCAATGTACCGTTTGCGCCCGATTCCAGGCTCACTTGCTGTAACTGCGGACCAAGCTTGCCCAGATACCCCGGCAGCGGCGCGACGAAGCGCAGTTGGTTCGGCTCACCAACAAAGTAAAGGTTGTCACCCTGATCGTTGTGCGCCAGCGGCACGGCCATGCTTTGCATCACCTCGCGCCGCAAGAGCTGTTGCGCCGAGCGGATCTGGTCCAGCCGTCCAATCGCCGCCGAGCCGACATTGACACTGCGAATCGCCGCGCGCACGCCGGTGTAAACGCCAACCAGCAACAGCGCCAGCAGCGCCAGCGCGGCCAGGATTTCCAGCAGGCTGAAACCGCGTACGGCGCGCTTCATGGCGTGTTTGCGTCATGCGCGCTGACCACGCGCAGGCTGGAAAAATGCGCGTGGCGCTGCTGGCGCCCCTGGCCCCAGAGCACCTCAAGGTCCAGCCGGTAGAGCTGCAGATTGGTCTGCGCGGGACGCGCCGGGCCAGCCGGTTCATTCCCCGGCCAAGACGTCACCGTCAGTCGCCAGCGGTAAAGCGCATCGAAGCTGCCCTCACTCTGCCCCGGCTGCGGCGCACGCAACGCAAATGCGCTGTCCAGTTTGGAGCGCGCCCACAACGCCGCTTCACTGCGTTCGGCGGCACGCGCGGTGAGGTTGGTGGCACTGGCCGCCACCTGCATCAAGGCGGCGAACGCCAGCGCCAGCAGCAATACCGCGGCGATCACTTCCAGCAGGCTGAAGCCGCGCTGCCTCATCGCGCCGATGCCGTGTCGACCACGCTCACCGCACCGGTCAGCCACGCCACGTTGACGTGCCACTGGCGCTGGCCGCGCTGCAAGGTAATCCGTCCGCCGGTGGAGCTGCCGTCGGGAAAAAAGCGGATGCGTCCGGTGTCGGCATCGACCTGATCTTCGCGTGCGCTGGTCAGGCCCAGTTGCATGCCTTGCGGCAAGCGCACCTCGTGCCCGTTGGCGCGATACAGCCCGCGGCGGGTATCCAGCTCCAGGGTTTGGTCCTTGCCGCCGACGATCGCCGCTGTGCGCGTCTGCCGCAACGCCGCCGCCAGCTCGCCGCTGGCCGCGTTGGCGCGCGCACTGACCAGGCCCTGCGACACCGACACCGATACCGCCGCCGCCGCGATACCGATCAACAAAATCACCGCCAGCATTTCCAGCAAGGTGAAACCGCCGTTGCGCGTTAGCCGGCGACCTGACGGCCACGGTGACGCTCGGCCAAGGCCCATGCTTGACGGCAACGATCGGCGCGTGACGGCGGCACCCTCATCCTCGCCGGCCGCGGGCCAGCGCACGCGCGCAACCCCGACGGCTGCGCAACGCGCGCGCGCCCTGGCATCCGCATGGCCAGGACAGCGGGCGGGCAGCGCGGCTTGCAGCGGCGGACTCATCGCAGGGTGCTCGGAGCGGCCGTTATTCCCAGTTGCCCAGGTCTTTGCTGTAGCCGTCGCCGCCGGGCTGCCCGTCCTGGCCGTAGAACACCAAATCGAAGCTGCCGTGCTCGCCGGGGTAGGTGTAGCCGAAGGCGTGGCCCCACGGGTCCTTCAGCTCCGACGCCTTGGCGTAAGGCCCCTGCCAGTTGGGCGCGTTGCTGGGTTTGGTCAGCAGATCATCCAGTTGCGCCGGCGGGGTGCCGTTGTCCAGCGCGTAGTTCTCGATCTTCTGCCCCAGCGTGCTCAGCTGAGCCTTGCCGGCGCCGTACTTGCCCTTGTCCACGTTCTTACCGACCGCGGTGACGACCACCGCGCCGATGATCCCGATCAACACGATCACCGCCAACATTTCCAGCAGGGTGAAGCCGCCGGCGGGGCGGAGGCGGCGTGAGGGACTGTGCTGCATGACGATAACCTCGTAGTGAAGGATCGGTCCGGGGCTGCGGGCCGTAGGGAAGCATTATTGGATATTGCTGGTCAGGCTGAGCAGCGGTAGCAGGATCGCCGCCATGATGATCGCCACCAGCACCGTCATCACGATAGTCAGGCTGGGCACCAGCGCGGCCAGCAGGCGATCGATCGATCGCTTGGATTCGAGCTCGAAGGTGTCGGCCACTTTGAGCAACATGGTGTCCAGTTCGCCGGCTTCCTCGCCCACTTGCACCATCTGCAACGCCAGCCGCGGAAACTGCTGCGCCTGCGCCAGCGCCACGCTTAGGCCCGCGCCACCCTTGACCTGCTCGGCGGCCTGGGCCAGCGCATGCTCCAACGCGCGGTTACCGGTCACCTGACGCGCGATGGTCAGTGCCGCCAGCAACGGCACGCCGTTGCTGAGCAAGGTACCCAGGGTGCGCGCGATGCGCGCGGTCTGCACTTTCAGCAGCAACGGGCCGACCACGCGCAGGCGCAGCATGCGTGCGTGCCAGGCCAGCCGCGCTTCGGGCTGACGCAGGCGCGCGCGCCAGCCGGCGGCGGCGGCCACCAGCAGCAGGCCGAGCAGCCAGCCCCATGCCTGCAAGGCGTTGCCCAGCGAGAGCACTGCCTGGGTGATCCACGGTATCGGCACTTGCATGTCGGCAAAGATCGGCACGAACTGCGGCACCACATAAGCCAGCAGCAACACCAGCGAACCGAGCACTCCAACCAACAGGAACGCCGGATAGATCAGCGCGTTGATGATGCTGCCGCGCAACTGCTGACTGCGTTCGAGGTATTCGGCCAGCCGGCGCAAGGTGCCCTCCAGCGCGCCACCGGCCTCACCCGCGCGCACCAGGCTGGTGTACAGCCGCGGGAACACGCCGTTTTCTTCGTCCAGCGCCTGGCTCAGGGTGCCGCCGCCGCGCACGCGCTCGCGCACGCGCTCGATCAGCTGTTTGGCCCGCTCGCCCTCGGGCAGTTCCAGCACGATGCCCAGCGCACGATCGAGCGGCTGGCCGGCACCGAGCAAAATCGCCAACTGGTGCGTGAACTGCGCCAACTGATCGCCACTGAACGGTCCGCGTCGCCACCACGCGCCCAGCCCCGGTCCACCCGCGCCGGCTTGCGCCGGCTGCGCTTCGAGCAAGGTATGCCCTTGATCCTGCAGCTTGCCGATCGCCTCCTCCAGCGAAGCGGCCTCCAGTTGCCCCTGCAACAGCTCACCGGTGGCGCTGATCGCGCGGTAGCGGAACTGGCTCATGGGGTGATCCAGGGGGAAGCTGGGCGCACTAATGAGCGCCTCACGGGATGGCGCAGCGCGCCGGGTGAGGTTGTCGAGGCCGGGCCGGCCGAATGGCCGGAGTTTCGCCGGCCAGCTGGCC
>JBEVMS010000334.1:0-8841 GCA_040508515.1 Dyella sp.
CGCGGATCGCTGTCCAGTCCAGTTCAACCGCATCCCGGCCCAGCAAGTCCTCGATCGCCACTTCCTTGATTTCGTTGAACTGCGCGCGGCCGGCAACCACATCCTCCAGCCGCGGCACGGTGCGATAGGGCAAACCGGTGCGGTCGCACAGCTCCACGACACGGCGCATTTCCGCGGTGGTCGCCCCCGGCAGCGCGATCAAGAGCATCTGCGCGGCCACTTCGCTGGACAGCTCCGGCAGCTGCTCGGTCAAGCCGAGCACCGGGGTACCGTTGATGCGCGCACCGCGCAGGCCCGGCTTGTCATCAACGAAGCCCACCACCGCGTAACGATTGTCGCGACGCAGGTCGCGCAGCAAGGCTTCACCCGCGCTATCGGCGCCGACAATCAGCACCCGTTGCATGTTGCGGCTCTGGAATATATCCAGACGGCTATCCTTCCAGAACCGATAGGTCAATCGCGGCACGCCCAGCAGGGCCGTCAATATCATCGGATAAAGGAAAAGCACCGAACGGGGTACACCTTCGCCGCGCAGATAAAGGAACAGCGCAAAAGCGATCGCCAGCGCACCGACCAGCACCGCGCGCAAGATATTCCACAGGTCAGGCAGACTGGCAAAACGCCAGACGCCACGGTAAAGCCCGGTCCAGGTGAAAATTGCCCCCTGCAGCAGCAGCACGATGGGAAACTCGAACGGCGCGTAACCCAATCCCGAATCGGGCACGACCGCATAGCGCAGCGTCTTGGCTATCCACCAAGCTAGCGCCACCATGATCAGGTCATGCAGCACCACCGCAGTACGCGGGGGGATGACACCAATCAGTTTACGTAGAGACATGACGAAGTCCGTATGCATCACGCCGCAGACAACGGCGCTTTATTACCAGCCAGGTGCCGGCCGTTAGCAGATACAACCCAAAGCAGATCGCCAAGCCTAACGTGGGCCAAATGACCGCCAGCCATACCAATGGCGCGACTAACGCAAGATTCCAGCACAAATAAATCCGATCCACTTTGGCGTGCGTTGCGCCGCCACGCACCAACCATTGATATAAATGTTCGCGATGCGGTGCGAGCCAGCGCTTACCGCGCAGCATACGAGTTAGCAATGTCAAACTCGCGTCTACGACGAAGACCGAGCAAAGCATCAAGCCAGGCCATAGCAGAAGCGGATCCTGGCCCCATAGCAGTGCCACCAGCGCGAATATCTGCAAACCCAGTGCACCGCTTCCGACATCGCCCATAAAGATGCGTGCCGGTGGCCAGTTGTAATAGCCAAAACCCCACCCGGCGGTGGCCAGCAACAGGCAGATAACCAGCAGCCCGGGTTGACCGGCCCACCAGGACAGCACCGCCAATCCCGTGGCTACAAAAATGCTTTGTTGCACCAGCAGTCCATCGATGCCATCCATGAAGTTATGCAAATTGACGCTCCATCCCCCTGCCAGCAACAGCAGCCACCACCACCAGCCACTCAAGCCGTCGTTATAGAGCAACACCGCCGCGAAACCGCCGCAGGCCACGAGCTGAGCACCCAGGCGTGGCAGTACAGGCAGTGATCGATGGTCGTCCCACCATCCGACCAAGGCGACCAGGATCGTAGCCCCGGTCAGCGCCAGCACGCTATTGCATTGCTCGGACGCCAGCCAATACGCCGCTAATGGCTGAGTGACCACCAGTGCCAACACGATGCCGATACCACCGCCACGCGCCGTGGCGACCTGATGCGACCGGCGTTGTCCCGGCTGATCGAACATGCCACGGCGATGCGCATAGGCGATCGCCAGACGCACCACCAGCAACGACAACAGCGAAGCGCCGGCCAGTAGCGTCAACACTACTGACAACAAGGCTAAAGGCATGCAGACCTCATTCGTTGGCGACGCCATGAATAGGCCGAATGGTGGCCCAGTTCTTACAACTTGGACATTGCCAGTGATGGGCTTTAGCGCCGAAGCCACAGCGCTCGCAGCGATACATCGCCTGGCCCTCCAGCAGCTTGCGGGTCAGATCGCGCAGGATCAGAAAATTCTCCCGCGCTTCGCCGCTGATCTTGTCCAAGGTGGCATCGATCAACGCCATCAAGCCGCGCACCGATGGCCGTTGGCGCAGTTGCGAGGTGAGGAAATCGATCGCCATTCGCTCGCCGTCGCGCTGCTCATAGAGATGCGTCAGCGCCAACACCGGCGAGATGCCGTGATAGCGCTCCAGAATATCGCGCAGGAAATCCTCGGCGCGTTCCATCTGCTGGGAGCGCGCGTAGCTCTGCAAGAGCGGCGGCAAAATTTCAGGAACGAAGGCTACATCCGCCGCCACCGCCGCCTCGTAGGCGGTAACCGCCGCCGTATCCTGCCCTTCGTCGGCCAGCAGGCGTCCGGTCAGCATGTGCGCGCGAACGCAATCGGCTTGGCAGGCGAACGCGTGCTGCAGATATTCGCGCGCCTCGTTGCGTGCGGCATGCTGACGTGCCTGTTCGGCCAATTCACAATAGAACTGCGCGATCATCAGCGACTCGTCCTCGCCGGTCATCGTCTCCAGCCGGCGCGCGTGTTCGATCGCCTTGTGCCAATCGCGCTCGTGCTGATAGATCGAAATCAGATGGCGCAGCGCCGAGGGCGCGTGCGCGTCCATCGCCACCAGATCGCAGAACAGCGTTTCGGCGCGGTCCAGCAGCCCGGCACGCATATAGTCTTCACCCAACTCCAGCAAAGCCACGGTCTTCATCGCATCGGACAAATCGGGGCGTGAAACCAGATGCTGATGCAAACGAATCGCTCGATCCACTTCGCCGCGACGGCGAAACAGATTGCCCAGCGCCAGGTGCGTTTCCACCGTATCGCGGTTGTACTCGGCCAGCTTCAGGAAAACCTCGATCGCCTTATCCTGCTCTTCGTTGAGCAAGTAGTTGAGGCCACGGAAATAATCCGACGAAAGCTCGCTGACGCGCGCGCCTGAAGTGCGGACGCCGGCACGGCGTGAGTAAAACCAGCCTGCCGCGAATGCGATCGGCAGCAGCAGAAGCAGCCCATAGAGTGCATTCATGCCTGGGCGATAACCGGCTTGGCGTTCTTCTCGCGGCGGCGGCGTTGACGCAGGCTGAGGCCCAGCCATGCGGTGAGCCCGCCCAGCAGCCAGCCCAGCCCCAGTGCGCAGAGCAAGGCCGCGCCCTTGGGCAAGCGCAGTTGCACGAACGCAAGGTCATAACTGACCAAGTCGGCATTGAGTGCTCCAAGCACCACGCCGACGGCCACACATAGCAGCAAGATAAGAATCGCGGTCAATCGCATGGCGAGGACTTTAACCGATTGGTTGTGAGAGGCACAGATATTCCATGGGCATCGGCAAGCCGGGTTGGCCAAAAAAAGAAAGGCAGGACCGGATTGCTCCGCCTGCCTTAGCTTTTCTTCAAGCCGGAAGATGAAACCGCTCAGCCAACCAGTTCTTCCAGACGCTGATTGACCCGCTCACGCAGTTCCTTGCCGGGTTTGAAATGAGGAACGTGCTTCCCCGGCAGGGCTACCGCATCCCCGGTTTTAGGGTTGCGCCCCATCCGTGGTGGGCGGTAATGCAAGGCAAAACTGCCAAAACCACGAACCTCGATGCGTTCGCCATGCGACAGCGCGTGACTCATCTGTTCGATCACACTCTTGACCGCCAGCTCAACATCGCCGAACGCAAGATGGGTTTGGCGCCGTGCCAGGGCCTCGATCAATTCGGATTTAGTCATGGTCCCCATATCCGTGACACCAAACCGCGGGCGACGACTCAAGCGTCGCACCGCGTCAGGCTCTAAGACTTGGATCAGTCCGCCTTGTTGAACTGCTCCTTGAGCAGCGCGCCGAGTTTGGTGGTACCACCGCTGGCCGAGGAATAGTCGGCCATGACTTCCTGCAAATCTTCCTCATCCTTGGCACGGATGGAAAGCTGCAGCTGGCGGCCCTTGCGGTCCATGCCGGTAAACTTGGCTTCAACCGCATCGCCCACCTTCAGGTGCAGGGTCGCGTCTTCGATGCGCTCCTTGGCGATGTCGTTGGCGCGCAGATAACCTTCCACGCCCTCGCCCAGGTCGATCACGGCGCCCTTGGCGTCGACTTCCTTGACGGTACCGTTGACGATGGTGCCGCGCGGATTGGTCGCCATGAACTGGCCGAACGGATCCTGCTCCATCTGCTTGATGCCCAGCGAGATGCGCTCACGCTCCGGATCGACCGCCAGCACCACGGCCTCGACCTCGTCGCCCTTCTTGAAGTTGCGCACCAGATCTTCGCCGGACACCTGCCAGGAGATGTCGGACAGATGAACCAGGCCGTCGATGCCGCCGTCCAGGCCGATGAAGATGCCGAAGTCGGTGATCGACTTGATCTGACCGGACACCTTGTCGCCCTTCTTGTGCATCGCTGCGAAGGCTTCCCACGGGTTCGAGCGGGTCTGCTTGATACCCAGCGAGATGCGGCGACGCTCTTCGTCGACGTCGAGCACCATGACCTCGAGTTCGTCACCGACCTGGACCACCTTGGACGGATTGACGTTCTTGTTGGTCCAGTCCATCTCGGACACGTGCACCAGGCCTTCGACGCCCGGCTCGATCTCGACGAAGCAGCCGTAATCGGTGACGTTGGAAACCTTGCCGAACAGGCGCGAGCTGACCGGGTAGCGACGCGAGATGTTGACCCACGGATCGTCGCCCAGCTGCTTCAGGCCCAGCGAGACGCGGTTGCGCTCGCGGTCGTACTTCAGCACGCGCACTTCCAGCTCGTCGCCGACGTTGACCACTTCGGACGGATGACGCACGCGCTTCCAGGCCATGTCGGTGATGTGCAGCAGACCGTCGATGCCGCCCAGGTCCACGAACGCGCCGTAATCGGTGAGGTTCTTCACCACACCCTTGACGACGGCACCCTCGGTCAGGCGCTCCAACAGCTTCTCGCGCTCCTCGGAGAACTCGGTCTCGACGACGGCGCGGCGGCTGACCACCACGTTGTTACGCTTGCGGTCCAGCTTGATGATCTTGAACTCGAGATCCTTGCCCTCGAGGTAGACCGGGTCGCGCACCGGGCGCACGTCCACCAGCGAACCGGGCAAGAACGCGCGAACGTCCTTGATGTCGACGGTGAAACCGCCCTTGACCTTGCCGGAGATCTTGCCGGAAATGGTCTCTTCCTTCTCGAAGGCCTGCTCCAGGTCGTCCCACACCATGGAACGCTTGGCCTTCTCGCGCGACAGCTTGGTCTCGCCGAAACCGTCTTCCAGCGCGTCGAGGGCAACCTTCACCTCGTCGCCCACCTGCACTTCCAACTCGCCGTTTTCGTCCTTGAACTGCTCGATCGGGACGATGCCTTCGCTCTTGAGGCCAGCGTTGATCACGACGACGTCGTTGCGGATTTCCACAACAATGCCCGTGACGATCGCGCCCGGCTTCAGCTTGGAGATGGCCTGCTGGCTCTGTTCAAACAGTTCGGCAAAACTTTCAGTCATGTTGATTCCAGAAATTAGAAAAGGCCGTCGTCCGCGTGCCCGTCCTCATGGACGAAACACTTGCAAGTCGCTCGGCCCACCGGTTGTGGGTGTCACTTTCCAGGGCTTGCGCCCAAGACACCGTTAAACCAAAACCCCGATTACTTCGAGGCACCAATGCCACGGTCAGCCAATCAGCGCTGCACCACAGCGAGTACTTTCGCGACCACGCTGTCGATATCCATGCCGGTGGTATCCACCAGAACAGCATCAGCAGCGGGCTTGAGCGGCGCGACAGTTCGCGATGCATCGCGGGCATCGCGCGCTTCAATCTCGCGTAAGAGACTAGCGAGTGTAACGCTTAGTCCCTTTTCCTTCAACTGCTTATAACGCCTGCGCGCACGTTCCTGGGCGCTGGCGGTAAGAAATACCTTGTAGGGCGCATCGGGGAAGATCACCGTGCCCATATCGCGTCCGTCGGCCACCAGCCCCGGCGCCTTGCGAAAGCTCAATTGCAGCTCCACCAACGCCTGGCGCACCGACGGGATCGAGGCAATCGCCGAGGCAGCCGCGGCGGCAGTTTCCGTACGCAACTCATCGGTGGCGTCATGCCCGTTGACCAGCACGTGGGTTTCGCCCCCGTCTGGCGCCGCCTTGAAGCGGATTTTGGTGGCCAACGCGCAGCGGGTCACCGCGTCGGCATCGGAAAGATCCAGCCCTTCGGCTCCCGCCACATAGCCAACCGCCCGGTACAGCGCGCCCGAATCGAGCATCCGCCATGCCAGTCGATCAGCAACCAAGCGGCTGATGGTGCCCTTGCCCGACCCCGAAGGCCCATCGATAGTGAGTACGGGAACACTGACGTGTTGGGTCATGCGGGCTCCGAGCCGAGGTATCAATCGCCTAGTTTACGCGCGAACCCTGTGCCGAGGCAGGGTTGACAGCACCAAACGACCCGCTTGCATTACAGGGGGCTGAACGGGCAAATTCATACAATCGTTTGAACGGATCGAGCCCATGCGCTATCCACATTTGTTCGCTCCGCTGGATCTGGGTCATCTCAGCTTGCCCAACCGCATCCTCATGGGCTCGATGCATACCGGGCTGGAAGACAAGGCCGCCGACTACGACAAGCTCGCCGCCTACTTCGCCGAGCGCGCGCGCGGCGGGGTTGGACTGATCGTCACCGGTGGCATCGCGCCGAGCATCCAAGGTTGGCTCAAACCCTTCGGCGGACGCCTGAGCCTGCCGTGGCACGTGCCACGCCATTGCAAGGTGACCCGCGCGGTGCATGCCGAAGGCGGCCTCATCTGCATGCAGATCCTGCACGCCGGGCGCTATGGCTACCACCCGTTATCGGTGGCGCCATCCAAGCTCAAATCGCCGATCACCCCGTCCACGCCACGCGCGTTGTCCAGCCGCGGGGTGGAGCGCAGCATCCGCGATTTCGTCCATTGCGCCCAGTTGGCGCGCGACGCCGGCTACGACGGGGTCGAGATCATGGGCTCGGAGGGCTATCTGATCAACCAGTTCATCGCCGCGCGCACCAACCAGCGCGCCGATGCCTGGGGCGGCGACGCCAGCCGGCGCATGCGTTTTGCGGTGGAGATCGTCCAGCGCACGCGCCAGGCGCTGGGCCCGGACTTCATCATCATTTATCGATTGTCGATGCTGGATTTGGTCGAGGGCGGTCAGGACTGGGCCGAAATCGTCGCCCTGGCCAAGGCCGTCGAAGCGGCCGGCGCCAGCATCATCAATACCGGCATCGGCTGGCATGAGGCGCGCATTCCCACCATCGTCACCAGCGTGCCGCGCGCCGGCTTCGCCTGGGTCACCGCCAAGCTCAAGGGCGAGGTGACGATTCCACTGATCACCACCAACCGGATCAACATGCCTGAGGTGGCCGAGCGCATTCTGGCCGAGGGCCAGGCGGACATGGTGTCGATGGCGCGTCCGCTGCTGGCCGATCCGGAGTGGGCCACCAAGGCGCGCGCCGATCGCGCCGATCGCATCAACACCTGCATCGCCTGCAACCAGGCCTGTCTGGATCACGTATTCCAGAACAAGCTGGCCAGTTGCTTGGTCAATCCGCGCGCGGTGCACGAAACCGAACTGGTGCTTGCGCCGACCGCCACGCCCAAGCGCGTCGCGGTGATCGGCGCCGGCCCCGCTGGTCTGGCCTGCGCCACAGCATTGGCCGAGCGCGGACACGCCGTAACGCTGATCGATCAGGCCGAACGCATCGGCGGCCAGTTCAACTACGCCAAGCGCATTCCGGGCAAGGAGGAGTTCCACGAGACTTTGCGCTACTTCCAGCACCGCCTGGCGGATCTTGGCGTGACGGTCCAGTTGGGCCTGGCGGCGACTGCCGAAGCCCTGGCTGCGGCCGGTTACGAGGAAATCGTGATCGCCACCGGCATCGTGCCACGCAAGATCAGCTTCGAAGGCAGCGACGATCCGCGCGTGCTCAGTTACCTGGACGTGCTGGCGCACGATCGACCGGTCGGCGCGCGGGTGGCGGTGATCGGCGCCGGGGGGATCGGCTTCGACGTCGCCGAATTCCTGGTCGAACACGCGCCATCGGCGACCACCGAGGTCAGCCGCTGGACGCGCGAATGGGGCGTAGACATGCAACTGGCGACCCGTGGTGGACTGCTGCCAACGGCACCGGAGCCGCCGGCGCGCGAAGTCTGGCTGCTGCAACGGAGCGAGGGTCGCCCCGGCGCGCGGCTCAACAAGACCACCGGTTGGGTGCACCGCGCCACGCTCAAAGCCAAACGGGTGCATATGCTGGGCGGGGTCATCTATCAGCGCTTCGACACGCAAGGCTTGCATGTGAGCGTCGATGGCAACCCAGTGCTGCTGCCAGTCGACCAGGTGGTGATCTGCGCCGGCCAGGAACCCAATCGCAGTCTGGGCGACACCCTGCTTGCCCGCGGTCATCGCGTGCATGTGATTGGCGGCGCCGATGTGGCGGCGGAACTGGATGCCAAGCGCGCCATCGATCAAGGCACCCGGTTGGCCGCTCGACTTTGAGCGGGGACGTGCCGAAGCCAGCATGCATTGAGCGCCACCAACATCGCATTCGCGGCGGCGTGGCCTCAAAATGTAAAGACGCCCCGCGGGCCGATGCGTCGACAGTCAGCTCAGGGGAGGGAGCCGGATGTCGCGGGGGTAGCATCGGTGCGGGGCGTGGGTCGCCAGCACCCGGGGGGAGGGGATGGTGGTGGCGACGACACGTACTCTAGGGTCGATCAAAGTACAATTCCAATATATATTTGCCAATGCTCTTATTTGAATTTCCTATATGTTCGATTTTCGCCAGTTGCGCTACTTCATCGCGGTTGCCGATGAGATGAGCTTCACCCGCGCCGCCCAGCGCCTGCA
>JBEVMS010000011.1:0-8727 GCA_040508515.1 Dyella sp.
AGCTTGCTATGTCTCAAAATAGAGGCTTTTGCTTGACGACATAGCCTGCAGTCTTTTTCTGTTTCTCCAGCACGTCTTCTTCGACAAGGCGTTGAAGCCACGCTTTCGCTTGCGCGGTAGTTACTTCCAACGCTGCGGCCACTTCGGCATCTTTCATTGGAGTGATCAACAGCATTTGAATAGATTCGCGTGCAGCGGCAATCAGCGTTTCGGCAGGCGTTGCCTGCACTTTATGTTGAACAGTCTTGTCCAACTTTTCGATTGACGGCCCTTCGCGTTTTTCCTGAATTGCTTGGTCAATGCCATTCTCGATTACCGCTGATATGACATCTGGCCGGGAAACGTCAGACGACCCGCAAGGTGGCCGTGTGGGGGATTCATCGTCAAACTGTTCGTCGCTTTCAGCGAGCAGCATGAATCCAGTCTGCTCAGAAGGAGTGGGCGGTGTGGGTGATGCACTGAGTAGGTTCTCGAATGAATCGGCGTCGTTCGGATTAGGCCAAGCGAGTGCACCTTTTTTTCGTAAGGCATCGAGACCGATCGACGGGCTACCCGTCGACCGGATATAAACTGGAACAAATTTCAATTTGTCCAGTTGTTCGATGGCGCCGGTCCATGTGCCTCCCTTGTCGACATCAGAGCTGACGACGAGCGACGCATCAGAAAGCGCGTAAATCAGCTTATTTCGCTGCATCGCATTGCCCACGTTAAACCCAGCATTAGGGTCATAGGGCGAGATCAGAGTAAGGTGCCCCTCAATCAGCAAGTTTCGGTGCTCGCGTGTTAACGTCATCTTTTCCAGGCTATCCGCTAGCACCCCACAAGCCGTCCCACCCACTTCTAATGCTCCTTGCATCGCTGCTTGGTCTACGCCCTTAGCTCCGCCAGAAATAAGTGTTCTACCCGCGCGCGCCGCGAGGTTCCCAATGGACACCGTGTAGTTGATCAGGGCCTCATCTACATGGCGCGAGCCCACCACGGCAAGACCACCACGCTCCAACAAGCGGATGTCGCCACAGCCGTATAGCACCGCAGGGGCGTCTTCTCGCAATCGAACCTTCAAACGCCGGGGGTAACCGGCGTCAGCTCTGCTAATCACCCAGATTGCGCGCGCTTGCCAGCGTTCAATGGCCTGGCTGAGCAGGAAGCCGCGTCCCAACAATCGTTGTAGACGAGCCTCATCGATTACGGATTGGCAAGCTCGCAAGAGGTTGGCCGCGTCTGGCGAGACAAGGTCGGAGGGCTGATGTTTGATTTCGCGTAAATGGCGTGCGAGACGCTTGTATTCGCCCGCTGTTAAAAGATCAGGGCTGGAGGAATTGCGTCCCGTAATCAATGGAGCGGTTAGAAGCAGAATTGCCTGTGTATTGGGCGAAAGGATTGATGTCATTCGTCTTGCCCCGTTTGCGAGAGGGCCATCGGCCAAACTGGGCCGCTACGGCTCTTGCGGAGAAGCCAAGCACAAACAGTCAATGTCCAGCGCGAGTCGACCATGTCGTCGACCAGAAGTACAGATCCCTCGGGTACGGGGTGACCGTTGAGCGCAAGCGAACCATCGATGTTGCGTGCCTGTTGCGTACTGTTTGCCATCGTTTTCTGTTCTGGCCTGTTATCCGTTTTGGCGATGACGATATGAAATGGCAGACCCAAAGCGGCAGCCAGGCGCTTCGCAAAGTCCGGTACCAGGTTGGGGTGCCGCAATGATGGCACGCAAGTCACCCACTCGGGTGCGGGTCGCGGGTCCCATTCGCGGATCATCTTCGCGCAAGCCGCAACTAGGTCATCAGAGAAGCGGCTGTCGTGATACTTGCCTAGACGAACCAAACCACCCCAGCCAGCGTCGCCCCATATGCACAAGGCTTTGCCTGGTTGCGTCTGATATTCGGCTGGGATACCGCCTTTGACTGCATATTGAGGCATGCCTCCGTCTGGCCATTTTTTCCGCGGCTCGATTGGTAAGCTGGTTCTGCGCAGGAAAGTTATCGCTTCTTTGACTAATTCAGCGTCTACGGTCGAAGGCAGAGGGGGTAATGTTGGTGGGGTGACGAGTCTGGGATCGCCATCGAGTGCACCAATGAGAAAGCCCATGTGCTGCCCGAACTGCAGGCCCACGTATTTCTGCATTTGTTGATGCTCGTCCCGCCTCAATGCAGTGAGACGCTCAGCCCTATCCCAGAATGCTCCGCTCAAGGTTGCTGCTGTAAGTTGCCATTTGGTGCCTTGTTTGGCGATAGGAGCAGGAGCTTCAAGTGACAATAGCGCAATAGTCTTCTCGACGCGGCTCTTACTTAGATTCAGCCGTGCAAGCAGTTCGGGCACAGACAAACCATTTGGCTCTTCCTCCAGTGCCCCCAACACATCGGCAACCTCCTGCCGAGTCGGAAAGGCGCTTCGGATGAACCACTCTGTGATGTCCGTTTCTTCTTCGCCACTGAGCAAAATTCCGTAGGCGGCGTTCAAGGCTCGTCCTGCCCGGCCCACTTGTTGGTAATAGGCAACAACTGAACCCGGCATCTGGTAATGAATGACGAAAGCCAGGTCGGGCTTGTCATAACCCATGCCCAGCGCAGTGGTAGCAACCAATGCTTTGACCCGATTGTTGAGCAATGCCTGCTCAAGTTCCTCACGGCGGCCGCCCGTTTCACCAGTATAAGCTTCGACGTTGAAGCCTTGGGTTTTCAACCAGTTGGCAACATGATTCGCGTCGCGCACGGTCAGCGTGTAGATGATGCCATGCCCGGGTAATTTCACGAGCTGTTCCGCGAGCCAGGCCAAGCGCTCTGCTTGGCTGGGTAGGCGAATGGCTTGCAAAGTCAGCGAGGAGCGGTTGAGGTCGCCGCGGGAAACATTTAGCTTTGGCCCCAGTACTTCCGCAAGATCGCTCATGACACGTTTGTTAGCTGTAGCCGTGGTGGCGAGCAGACGCAGGTTGGGTGGCAACGTTTTAACGATTCGTTCCAGCAGCCGGTAGTGCGGGCGAAAATCGTGGCCCCAATCGGAAATACAATGCGCCTCGTCGATTACTAGGAGCGATATCTGCGCCGCGACGCGCGCTAATACCTGCGCGCGGAAACGTTCATTTGCGAGTCGCTCCGGCGAGATGAGCAGAATATCAACCTCGCCTTTAGCTAAGGCTACTTCAACGGCCGCCCATTCCTCCATGTTGTCCGAATTGATCGTGGCGGCTCGGACCCCCATGCGTTCCGCTGCAGTGATCTGATTTCGCATTAGCGCTAAGAGCGGCGAAATCAGCAATGCAGGCCCTGCACCGGTTTCGCGCAATAGCTTGGTGGCAATGAAATAGACGAAGCTTTTGCCCCATCCAGTCTTCTGCACGACCAGCAAGCGGCCTTTGTTCTCGACAATGTGCTGAATGGCTTCTTCTTGGCCATCACGGAACGAAGCGCCTGCGTTCCCGGAACCGGCACGAAGGAGTTGTAAAGCGCGCGCAGCGTCGTAGTTCATTTCATTGCTTCCCCCATCCTGAGTCGGAAATGGCACAACAAAACTCAACGTAAAGGAACTAGAAACAATAACGGCTGGCATACCTAATGGCATACCAGCCGTCTTTACTTCCGCTAAAGCCATTAGAAATCAATGACTTGTATTATTTCATATGGCGGAGAGGGTGGGATTCGAACCCACGGTACGCTTACACGTACGCCTGATTTCGAGTCAGGTACATTCGACCACTCTGCCACCTCTCCTGAGTGTCGCGAGGTATCTACTTCGCGAGCTGGGCATTGTACGCGGCGATCGATGCCGTGACAACACTCTGCGCTTACGGCATGCTGCCGCACTACGCACTGCCTGCCAGCCCATGATCGAATTTGGACACGGAACCCATGTCGGTTTGCGCCGCACGCGCAACGAAGACACCTATTTTGCCGACGCTCAACTGGGCCTGTTCCTGGTAACCGATGGCATGGGCGGCCACCGCCATGGTGAAGTAGCCGCCGCGCTGGTGCGCGATACGCTGGTTGATCTGGTCGGCCGCGGTCACAATTTGGTGGACTCCATCCGGCGTGCCGATGAGCGTCTGCTGAGCCACTCACGGCAAAAGCACCAAGACGGGCCGATGGGCACCACGGTGGCCGCCTTGAAAATCGAGGCCGACCGTTACGAAGTGGCCTGGGTCGGCGACAGCCGCATCTACCTCTGGCAGCACGGACTCAAGCAGGTCAGCCACGATCACTCGCTGGTACAGGAGTTGGTGGAACACGGCGTTATCGCCGCGAGCCAGGCGAGGCGCCACCCCCAGCGCAACGTGATCACCCAGGCCCTGGGCATCACTGCCACCGAGCAGTTGCACATCGGCCTGGCGCGCGGCCGCACGGAACCAGGCATGAGTTTTTTGCTGTGCAGCGATGGCCTCAGCGAAGACGTGCCCGATCAGGCGCTGGCCGAGATCGTCGCGCGGCAGGATCTGGTTGCGCAGGAATGCGTCGACCATCTGCTCTTATGCGCCCTTGATGGTGGCGGCAACGACAATATCACCGCGATCCTTGCTCGAATTAATTAAGTACCGGCGGCATCTGCCGCCACAAACTGCCGCTGCTGCTTTTGTCTAACGCATCGAGTCTGCGCTCATGCGCGAGGAGTTCGTCGGCAGCCGCGCGCAACACACGCGGACGGCGTGTCAGCACCACCGGTGCCAGCACCGTGGCGGCGCGCTGTTCTTCCTGGTCAACGTCAAAACCCAGATCCAGCGCGACTTGGCCGGAGGTCATCGCCAGGTAGACATCCGCCAGCAACTGGGCGTCGATCAAGCCGCCATGCAGATCACGCGCGGAGTTGTCCACGCCCAAGCGTTTGCACAAGGCGTCCAAGCTGTTGCGCTGGCCAGGGTAACGCTCGCGCGCCATTAGCAACGTGTCGGTGACCTGGCAGCGATCAGCGATCCGGCCGTAGTGTGCGCCGGCACGCGCCAGCTCGGCGTCCAAGAAGCCGATGTCGAAGCTCGCGTTGTGAATGATCAGTTCGGCGCCATCGATGAAGGCGAGAAATTCCTCTACGACCTGCGCGAACAGCGGTTTGTCGCGCAGGAACTCATCTTCGATGCCAGTGACTTGCTTGGCGCCTTCGTCGATCGCACGCTCGGGGTTGAGATAGGTCTGATAGTGCCGGCCGATGGGGCGGCGCTCGATCATCTCCACGCAGGCGATTTCGATCAGTCGATGGCCTTGACGCACTTCCAGGCCGGTGGTCTCGGTGTCTAGAACGATCTGCCTCATGCGCTACGCTTTTCCTTGAAGATTTCGGCTTGCTCGCGCGCGGCCTGATCCACGCGCTCGTTCTCGATATGGCCGTTGTGGCCGCGTACCCACTGCCAGCGCACCGTATGCGACAAGGTAGCCGCTGACAGTCGCTCCCACAGATCCTGGTTTTTAACCGGCTTCTTGTCGGCGGTGCGCCAGCCGTTGGCACGCCATTTGGGCACCCATTGCTCGATGCCTTGCATTACGTAACGCGAATCGGTGGTCAGCAGCACCTGGCAAGGTCGCGTCAGCGCTTCCAACGCGCCAATCGCCGCCATAAGCTCCATCCGGTTATTGGTGGTATCGGCTTCGCCGCCGGCCAGCATCCGCTCGCTGTCGCGCGCGCGCAATAGCGCCGCCCATCCACCTGGCCCAGGATTGCCCAGACAGGCCCCGTCGGTAAAAGCATGTACTTCGGTCATCGTCACTCGTTTAAATAAAAAGTCGGGCTAGCCGGCGCTGCGGCGCGCCCCAGGGGCCAGCCCGACGTTGCCAGGCGCGCGCTGCGGCATGGTTTTCAGCGACAGCGCGGTGATCGTGCGACGGCGCTTGCGCGCATGCAACAGGTAGCTGCCGCCAAACATGTTTGGCGACGGCGCGTGGCCTTGCAGACGGCTCGGCCAAGGCGCTCCCGCGCGATCACGGCGCTCGACCTCCAACTCGGCCGCGCGCAGCCAACGGCCCAGATGCAGCCGGATATCCAGTGCCGCGCCATCTCGCCATAGCAACCAGGGCAGCCAACCGCTGATGGGATGCAGCCCGGTCAGCACAAGCAATCCGCCCGGCGCCAGCACCCGTACCGCCTCGCGCAACAATTGCGATGGCACCGTCGAGACTTCAAGCGCGTGGCGCAGCAATATCAGCTCGAAAGCCTCATCGACAAACGGTAACGGTTCGTCGCCACGCCCACGCAAATCGCCCTGATAGATGCCTTGGCGTAATGTGAGCCGAGTCCATCGACCCAGCAGTGGTAGCGCGGGAGGTTCGTCGTCGGGCATGGCGGAAATCAGCAGCGCATGCTGTCCGGCGCAACGCTGCAGTTGAGCAGACAGCACCGCGCACTCATCGGCCAGCAATGCCTGCAAGGGAGCCGTGGCAAAGATGTCGCTATCGCGTGACGGCATGCCTGAAAACCTGGCGGTGCAAAGGTTGAAGTGTAGCGTCTAATGTCAGACGCGTGGGACGTGGCGGGCATCAGCTGGCAACGCCCAACCCGCGCGACAAGGTCGCCTGTTAACGACACCCTAACAATGGCAGCCCAAGGCTGCGGCTAATATCGAAAACATTGCGCGAGGTTAGCCCTTGCGGATCTGCCATTGTAGTGGGGAGTTTCACGTGCACGTCGTACCGTTACCGGCGCTTGCCGACAACTATATCTGGCTGCTGCATGACGATGACGGCAACGCCATCGCCGTCGATCCGGGCACTGCCGAGCCAGTCGAACGCGCGCTGCAACAACGCAACCTGCAACTGCGGGCGATTTTGTTGACCCATCATCATGCCGATCACACCGGTGGTGTCGCGGGCCTGCTGCAACAGCATCGCGTTGACGTCTATGCACCGCATGATCCACGCATCGCCTTGGCGACGCATCGGGTCCAGGATGGCGAGCAACTCAACCTTGCGTTGCCTCTTGCAAGCTTCGACGTAATGGCGGTACCTGGCCACACCCTGAGCCACATTGCCTATGCAGGCGAGGGCTTGCTGCTCTGCGGCGACACCTTGTTCAGCCTGGGCTGTGGTCGCTTGTTCGAGGGTAGCCCGGCGCAGATGCTGGCCTCACTGGACCGCATGGCCACGCTGCCAGCACAAACGCTCGCCTGTCCGGCGCACGAGTACACTGCGGCCAATGCGCGCTTCGCGTTGAGCGTCGATCCGCATAACCAAGCCTTGCAGCATCGCTTGGCCGAGATTGCGACGCAACGTCAACAGAATCTGCCGACCTTGCCGGTCACCCTGGCCAGTGAATTGGCCTGCAACCCGTTTCTTAGGATCGACCAGCCCTCCGTGCAATCGTGGTGCATGGCGCGGGGCGCCGGCGACGATCGCGTGCAACGCTTCGCCGCCTTGCGCAGCGGCAAAGACGAGTTTCGCGGATGAAGCGGCTGACGCGCCTCTTGCCGCTGGCGATTTCCTTGACGCTAGCGGCATGTGCCGATGTGGGTCCAATCCGCCAGCCTTCCGAAATCCGTCCGTTGCTGGGCAGTAGCATCAGTCACGTCGACATCGAGCCGTCCACCCTGCCCGCCGGTTACTCTTCCAACGATTGGGACGACCTGCGCGCCAGTTTTGCGATGGATGATTGCGCAGACCCTGCGGCGTTATCCATGGCGCATGAGTACACGCGCAATCCGCAACGCTTTGAAGCACAAATGCGCGAAGTCCTCCCCCGTGTGGCGTTTATCCAAGGCATCGCAAAGCAGCACGGCGTGCCGGGCGAATTCGTGTTGCTGCCTTGGGTGGAAAGCCAGTTCCGTCCAATGTTTGGTCGCCGCGACCGACCCGCCGGCATGTGGCAGATCATGCCAGCCACAGCCTCAAGCATCGGGTTGCGTATAGACGGCCATTACGACGGACGCTTGGATGTACCCGCCGCCGCCGAAGCAGTAATGACCTTACTGCAGCGCTATCACGATCAATTGCACGATTGGCGCTTGGTCAACTACGCCTTCAACGCTGGCGAGTTCTCCATCCAAAAGCTGGTCGATAAGCACGGCGTCCCGGCTGCGGAGCCGGTCATTCCGAAATTTCCCGTGCGCAGCGGTACGCGGGAGCACCTGGTAAAACTTCTGGCAATTTCTTGTGTGATCCGCGAACCGGCGCGTTTTGATATCAGCCTTCCGCTCCTGGCGCCGGATCAGCAGTTGGTGGCGGTGCCGGTTCCCAAGACCATACCGATCGGCACCGCAGCCAGTCAGGCTGGCATGTCAGTGGACGAGCTATATAGCCTCAACGCAGGCCTACGTGACGGGATCGCCGGCAAACCGGCAGCCCCCTATCTGCTTATGCCGCGCGATCATGCACAACAACTCCAGCAAGCTTGGTTGCAACCGGTCGTTGACGAAGATCAGCAACTGCCCTCGCCGCCAACCTCGGAACCTGACGCGCTACCCAAGCCAACCTCGCAGCATGTCGTCGACCGGAGCGCGCCTGGCAAGCGCAAAAAACCGCAGCGGGACAAGGCAGCTTCTACCGCCAGCGCCAAGCACGTGGTCGGCAAGGGAGAAAGCCTCTGGGGTGTGGCGCAGCGTTACCATGTGGAAGTAAGCGAGTTGCAAAGCTGGAATCACTTGCAAGGAACAACGCTTAAGCCCGGCCAATCGATCATCGTCAAGCAAATCGACTGAAGAAGCTTTGGCGCTCTGTACAACTACGCCTATACGATTGCCGCTGCGGCGGAGTATGTCCGACGCTGGCTGATCGAACATCGCCACGCCACGCGGCCGCCGCGACCGCAAACAACGTTGCC
>JBEVMS010000105.1:0-6183 GCA_040508515.1 Dyella sp.
TGGCCGTATTCGAAGGCCATCACCGCCTCTTCGCTGAGCAGCGAATCGATCACTTCGACGGTGGCATCCTCGCGCACATGCGCCAACGGCATATAGGTGCTGCCGGCCTGCTGATCATGCAGCACCGCATGCCGATGGAAGAACGTGCCGCGACCGGCGTCCTGGCCGACCAGGCGCAGGTCGTAGCCGGCGTCGATCAGGCTGGCGTAGGCGAGGTTTTCGGCAAAGCCCCAGTCGCCCGGTTGCTCGCCGGCGGCCATCTTGCGCCGGTCATCGTAGATCTTGCCGACGCGCGATTGCAGGCTCAGCTCGCTGGGCAGATCGAGAATCTTCTGTGCCAACTCGACCAGCTTCTGCTTGGGCAAGGTGGTGTCGGTGGGCGTGGACAGCTTGCCGGTGAATTGCGCCCAGTCGATTTCGATATCGCGCTTGAAATCGGTGTCCAGCTCGGTCATCGGCGCGCCGGCTTCGAGGCGCTCACGATAGTTGTCCAGCAGCTTCTGGCCATCGCCCTCGGCCAGCACGCTGCGCTGCTGCAATTGCTGCGCATACAGATCGCGGGTGGTCGGGCGCTTGCGGATCACCTGGTACATCAGCGGCTGCGTGGCGGCCGGCTCGTCGGCCTCGTTGTGGCCGTGGCGGCGGTAGCAGACCAGGTCGATCACCACGTCTTTCTTGAACTGCTGGCGGAACGCGTAGGCCAGCCGGGTGACCTGGATCACTGCCTCGGGGTCATCGCCGTTGACGTGGAACACCGGCGCGTTGACCATCTTGGCCAAGTCGGTGCAGTACAGCGTGGAGCGCGCGTCGCGCGGGTTGGAGGTGGTGAAGCCGACCTGATTGTTGACCACCACATGCAGCGTGCCGCCGATCGCGAAGCCGCGCGCCTGCGACATGTTGATCAGCTCCATGTTGACGCCCTGGCCCGCGAAGGCCGCATCACCATGGATCAACAGCGCCACCGAAGACACCTTGGCCTCATCGTGGCGACGGGTCTGGCGCGCGTGCACGGAGCCAGCCACCACCGGGTTGACGATTTCCAGGTGCGACGGATTGAACGCCAGCGCCACGTGCACACCACCGGTCTTGGTCTTGACGTTGGCCGAGAAGCCCATGTGGTACTTCACGTCGCCGGAGTGGGCGGGGTCATCGGGGTGCTCGAAGCGGCCTTCAAACTCGTTGAACAAGGTCTTGGGCGGCTTGCCCAGAATGTTCACCAGCACGTTGAGGCGGCCGCGATGGGCCATGCCAATCACGTATTCCTTGACCTCGGCACCGCGCTCGGAACGGATCACCTCGTCCAGCAGCGGAATCAGGCTGTCGCCGCCTTCCAGCGAGAAACGCTTCTGGCCGACGTACTTGGTGTGCAGGTAGCGCTCCAGGCCTTCGGCCGCGGTGAGCTTTTCCAGCACGCGGCGCTGTTCGTCCTGGCTTAGCCCGGCGTCGCCGTTGGCCTGCTCCAGGCGGCTGTAGATCCAGTTGCGCTGTTCGTGGTCGGAGATGTACATGAACTCGGCGCCGACCGAGTGGGTGTAGATCTTTTTCAGTCGCGCCAGTAGTTCGCGCAAGGGGAGCTGCGGGCCGTTGCCGGCAAAATTGCCCGTGTCGAACGGGGTGTCCAGGTCAGCCTCGCTCAGGCCGTGGAAGTCCAGTTGCAGATCGGGGGCAGCCATTTTCTCGGCCAGGCCCAGCGGGTCGAGGTTGGCGCCCAGATGACCGCGCGAGCGATAAGCGGTCAGCAGGCGCAGTACGCCAGCCTGCTTGCGTGCATGCACGTCATCCCGCGGCGCGGCTGCTGCGGCGACAGCGGTAGGGCGCTGCTTTTGCGCCGCCTCGATGCGCGCGATGGCGGCCGAGTGAGGCACATCGCCGCGCCCCTGAAAAGAATCGAAGTATTGCTGCCATTCTGATGTGACTGAAGAAGGGTCAGTCAACCAAGCTTCGTAGCGTTGTTCGACATACTCGGCGTTGCCGCCTGCCAGTTGCGAGGACTCGAAGAACTCGCGGATCAAATTTGTGCTCACGTCACCACCGGGAGAGAAGAGAGGCTTCACTGCCATTCGTCTAGCCCACGGCGGATGACAGAAGGAAAACCCCGCAATTATCTACTCGCTATTGCAATGCGGCAACCCGAAATAACGCTTTTTTGACCCTTTCGATCGGCTTGAAACCTTGATCGAGCGGCTTGCATCGCCGAAAGAGCGCATGGCGTCGCGTTTGCCGTGTGGTTGGGCGCTGATGGACCACGCGTATGGCTGTTCAGGCTAGGAGCCGATCGGTTCAGATCGAGAGCTTATCGAGTTCGCGGGCACGCGCTGAGCGGTCCCAGCGCTGTTCGAAATCGTGCAACAGCGGCGCCTGGGCGGCACGATCGCAGCGATCGGCACGGCCGTCATCCAGCTCGGCATCGCGCAGCCACAGATAGCCGCCCTGGTCGTTGAAGAGATAGGCGCCGCCGTCCACCCGATCGCTCGGTTCAAGCGGTACGCGTATTTCGATAATGCTGGGCAGGCGTTGCGCCAAGAGCAGCAGGCGATGGCTGTCGCGCAACGCGCGCAGTGGGTCGAACAGCAGGATGCGGATCTGCGCCACGCGGCCAGCGGTGGCAATCCGGCGCAACTCGGCCAGTTCCTCGGCGCTGTCGTACCAGCCGACGCTGAGGCTCGGTTGCTGCAACGCCAGCCGGTAACGGGTATCGGCCAAAAGCAGTCGGCGCGCTGCCGAAAGTTGCAGCGAATCGCCCAGCGCTAGCGGGTGGCTTGTGCTCATGGAATTCATCTTAGCCGCATCGCTCAGTGCGCGATGTCGGCGCGTCGAACACCACCGAGCGAGTGCGAGCGTTTCGAAACCTGTAGCGCTGCATGAACACGCGCAGGCGGATCGCCTTAAGCGCGTCACGCTGGTACGTATCTGCCCAGCGTGCAGGTTCCAGCAGGAGCCGGGGTGGATCAGCGACGGCGCGGTTTATGCAGCAGGTAATGGCCCTCGTTGTGCAGTTGCAGCACCAACGCCAAGGCCTCGGGATCGTCCAGTTCGTGCGCCTGCAATTCGCGCCGTGAGCAAAGCAGTTGGGCCAGTTCCGCACTGCACGGATAAGCGTGTCCGCTGACATAGAGTTGCGCGCCGGACTTGCCGCGGCTCCAGGCCAGGCGAGCCCACGGATGGCGCAGTGCTTCGGCGCCGCCGTGCAGACGTTTGGCGAACGCGGCCGCGGTCAGCGGCTTGTCCGCCGGTGCCACCACCTGCGCATTGCGGTAGCGGGTGATGAAGCGTCCGAACCAGTCGCGCAGGCTGTCCTCGTCCAGCGCGGTGGCGAACGGCAAGGTTTGCCGAAGGCGATTCAGCGCGGCGCGGTCGATTTCGCCGATCGCCTTGACCGGAGCCAGGTCGGGGTCGGTGTAGCGCAGGTCGTCGGGCAGGCGCTCAGCCAGATAATCGGCCAGATCGCCGACCAGCTCGGCTTGCGCCGGCGCGCGCATGCCGACTGAGAAAGTCATGCAGGGACCACCGAAAGCGACGCCGTCATGCGGCACGCCTGGGGGCAGATAAAGCATGTCGCCCGGTTCCAGCAGCCATTCGTGGGTCGGCTCGAACTGCGCCAGTTGCTTGAGTTCCATCTCGGGCTTGAAATCCTTCGGCGCGGAAGGGTCGTCGCTGATCGCCCAATGCCGTTGACCGAGTCCTTGCAACAAAAAGACGTCGTACTGGTCGACGTGGGCGCCGACGCCGCCGCCTTCCTCGGCATAGGAAATCATGATGTCATCGAGGCGCCAACTGGGCAGGAAGTCGAACGTCGGCAGCAGCGCGGCTACGTCGGCGTCCCACTTGTCCACATCCTGGATCAGCAAGGTCCAATGGGTCGGCGGCAGTTTGACGAATTCTTCTTCGGCGAAGGGACCAAGCTTGACCGTCCAGCGGTCGCGCTTGTCGTCGTGAATGATCAGGCGCGACAGTGCGGCCTCTTCGCAGGCCAGACCGGCGAAATCATTCGGCTCGATCGGTAGCTTGAAGTCGGTAAACGCTTGGCGGATCAGCAACGGCCGTTTCTGCCAGTAGTCGCGTAGAAAGTGTGCCGGGCTCATGCCCAAAGGCTGGCGTGCGCTGCCGCGCACTTCGATGGGGAGGGTCTTGCGGGAAATTTTTTGGATGGCCATGCGACATTGTAGCGGTGCGACCGGGCTCGACGACGCCTCGGCGCGCGGATGCCCTCGACGCGAGGCTGCCCCCATGATGGTTTGGCGCAGATCCAAAGCGTGGCCGTCGTTTGTTTCGGATGCTTACCTCAGCGCCTGCGACCTTGCGGGTGGGTGGCCCAAGCCGCGACCACCCACACGTGCGGCTATTACAGATCCAGTTCCACGCTGGCCT
Source organism: Dyella sp. (assembly GCA_040508515.1). Taxonomy (GTDB): domain Bacteria; phylum Pseudomonadota; class Gammaproteobacteria; order Xanthomonadales; family Rhodanobacteraceae; genus JBEVMS01. The sequence goes on from JBEVMS010000105.1 coordinate 4,369, forward strand.
GCCAGGTGCGCGGCGCGCCCAGTGCGGCGGTGTCGCTGGCGGTGCCGCCGTTGACGCTGCCTGGATAGACCGACGCCCAGTAGTGCGTGTTAGTGGCGTTGTTCAACGCCAGGCGAACGATCAGCGGATGTTTGTCCAGGCTGAAACTCATGCGCGTGCCCAGGTCCACCGTGGCATAGCCGGCCGCATAGCTGTTGTTGGTGATGGTGGCGGCGCGGTTGCTGGTTTGATGCAGGCCAATGCTGAAGGCCCAGGCACTCACCGTGCGCGGCAGCGTCGGCAGGTTGTAGTCCAGCAGCAGGCTGCTCTGCAGGTGCGGCACGCCGACCACACGCTTGTCGTCGGTAGCGGGGTTATGCGTATTTACGAGCGTGGCATCGAGCCAGGTGAAGCCGCCGTAGAGCGTCAGGTTGGAGGTGAGGTTGCCGGCGGCGCTCACTTCCAAACCGTTATTGCGCTGTTCGCCGGCCACACGATAGACATCGTCGGTATCAACCAGCGCGTAGGCGCGCTGCATGTTGAAGAGCGCGCTGCCCAAGGTGATGCCGTCGATTTGCGTCTTGTAGCCCAACTCGTACTGCTTGCTGCGGTAAGGCGCCAGTGTGTCGTTGGCGTTGAGCGCGTTTTCCGGCGCGGTGTCGCCGGGTTGCTCGCTGGAGGCGTAGGTGAGGTAGAAGGTGTCCGTATCGCTGGGCGTGTAGATCAGGCTGACGGTCGGGCTAAACGCGTCATGCACTTGATAGTCGGACGTCTGCTGACCGGTGCGCGAAAAATTGCGCGTGCTCAGGTAGCTGTCGCTGATCACCCCCATCACCGCCCACTGCGCATTGAAGTGCAAGGTGTCCCCGGCGATCAGGCTCTGCTGCTCGTTGCGTGTCTGCAACGGCGGATTGCCGAAGCCGGGGTTGGGGCCCCAGGGCTTCTCCGGCAAGAAACTGGAGGCGTAATAGTTGCTGCTGCCCAGGGTGACCGAGGTCGGGGTGTGCCCGTAGGCGCGCTGCTCGTCGTAGCCGTTGGTGCCTAAGGTGACGTCGTTTTCCAGACTGCCGGTGTCGAACTTGCCGGTGAGGTAGGCCAGGTTGCTGTTGACGGTGAAGCGCGAGATCGAGTTCTGGCCCAAGGTGGCGGTATAGGCGCCGCTATTGTTGGTGAAGTTGTTGGAGATCACCGGCAGGTAACGGTCGGCGACTTGGTGCAGGGCGCCGATGGTGAGATGCCAGTCCTCGTTGAAATCGTGGGTCAGCTTGGCCAGGTGCGTTTTGGTGTCCAGGTCCATGCCGCCATAGGGCTGGCCGTAACCGGTCTGGGTCGACGAGCGCGCGCTGGGCAGCACGGTATTGCCGCCGGAGTTGTAGATGAAAATGCCCGGGTAGCCGCGCTGGTCGAAGTGGTAGCTGCTGGTATCGAGTTGCAGCACGGTCTTGTCCGAGAAATGGATATCGAACGCACCGCTGGCCAGATTGCGATCCAGATGGCTGTCGGTATAAGGACCGCTGCCGTCACCGTGGGCCAGGTTGATTCGGTAACCGAACCAGCCATCGTTACCGATCCGACCACCGAAGTCCCCCGCTTCGGTGACGATGCTGTCGCTGCCGAAACCCAGGCTCAGGCGATTGAGGAAATCGTCAGTGGGGCGCTTGTCGTTGTACTCGAAGATGCCGCCGGGCACTTGTGGGCCGTAGAGCGCGCCGGCCAGGCCATTGAGCACGGTGATGTTGTCGAACTGCTCGATCCCGTAGGAGGTGCTGTCCACCGCATTGAGCCCGTCGATGCGGCTGTTGGAGACCATCTCGCCTTCGAAGCCGCGCGACTGCG
>JBEVMS010000161.1:0-3597 GCA_040508515.1 Dyella sp.
TCGAAGTCGAGATAGCCCGGATGGCGCGGCGCGGCGGGCATTTCCAGCGGCGCGCGCAGCAGCCAGGCGGTGCGGAAACCGGCGGCACGTGCGGCATCCAGTTCCTCGACGATGTCCGAAAGAAACAGGATCTGCGCCGGCTCTATCGCGATCGCTTCGGCGATGCGCTGATACGAGGCCTGCTCGCGCTTTGCTCCGGTATGGGTGTCGAAATACCCCGAAATCAGCTCGCGCAAGTCGCCCGCTTCGCTGTAACCGAAGAATAGCTGCTGCGCTTCCACCGAGCCGGAGGAATAGACGTACAGCTTCAGTCCATTGGCATGCCATTGACGCAGCCGGTTGGCGACTTCGGGATAAAAGTGGGCGCGGTACTCGCCCGCCTCGAAACCTTCCTTCCAGATCATTCCCTGCAAGGCTTTCAGGGCGGTGGACTTGCGGTCGGCATCGATCCAGCTCAGCAACAGTTCGAGGATCTCCTGCCGCGGCGCCTCGATGATGCCCGCTTCCTTGGCCGCCTCGTGCAGCCAATGCTGCACGTTCGGTTGATCGCCGTGCGTCTCGATAAAAGCAGGCAGCCGATGACGCGCATAGGGGAACAGCACGTCATGCACAAAATGAATCGAACTGGTGGTGCCTTCGATATCGGTAACGATGGCGCGGAGGTCATTCATAGGGCTGGCCGGGCGACAGGAATGCGACAGCTTATCCGGCCATCGCCCCGGCACCAAGCCATGCTGTTCCGGGTGCGGCTCAGTTGGAGGCGGATTTATGCCGCGTCGATCGATGCGTGTGGTGGCATCCGCGGGAAACGCGTGGCGATATCCTCGCCGGTGAAATTAGCGACCCAGCCATCGGTATTGGTGAACAGGCGGATGGCCACGAAGTAGGGGGACTCGCTCATGTCGAACCAATGCGGGGTGCCGTCGGGTACGCCGATCAGGTCGCCTTGTTCGCACAACACGTCGTAGACCTTGCCTTCGATATGCAAGGTGAACTGGCCGGCCCCGGCGACGAAGAAGCGCACTTCATCTTCGCTGTGGGTGTGTTCGCTCAGGAATTTCTGGCGCAGATTGGCGCGCTCCGGGTGATCGGGCGTCAGGCTGATCACGTCGACCGATCGATAGCCTTCTTCGGCCATCAGCCGTTCGATGTCCGGACGATAGGCTTCGATCACTTCATCCTGACTGGCGCCCGGAACGACTTCCTTGGTGGCGGCCCATTGCTCGAAGCGCACGCCGACCTTGGCCAGCTCGCTGGCGATGGCGGCATGGTCATGCAGAATCGACAACGCGTTGTCGTGGACGGTTTCATCGAAAATGCGCAAGCGGCTCATGGGGCAAGTCTCCTAAGGTCCAGCTCGCAGCCGAGCAAAAATTCCAGCGCCTCCAGATGGCGGCGGGTTTCGGCCATATCACGGCCCCAGGTATAGATGCCGTGACCGTTGATCAAGTAGGCATGCAGCGGTTTGCCGCTGTCGATCCAGGCGTCGACCTGGGCCACCAATGTGGGCATGTGCTGGGTGTTGGGAAACACTGGGATTTCCAGCACGCTGTCGTGCGTGGTGTAGCCGGTGATCGCCTTTTGCAGCTCCCATCCCTCCAGACGGATCACCGCGGCGTCGGCGAACAGTCGCGACGCGACGCTCTGCGTGCGCGAGTGGGTGTGCAGCACCGCGTTCATCTGTGGCCACCGCCGGTAAATCTGAGTATGCAGCTCGGTCTCGGCACTGGGGCGTGCCTCGGTGCCGACGGCCTTACCGGCCATATCGACCAGCATGATGTCATCGCGGCCCAGCCGGCCCTTGTCGCGGCCGGAAATGGTGATCGCCACGTGTTCGTTGTCCAGGCGCATCGAGAAGTTGCTGCTTGTGGCGGGCGTCCAACCGAACGCAGCCAGTTCGCCTGCGGTCTCGGCGATGGCGTCGGCACGTTGGGCAAACAACGCGTCGGGAATGGTGGTGGGCAACTGCTGACTCATCGAAGTATTTGGACGTCTAAATGAAGGTGAACTATAGCATGTACTCGCCTGGCGGCCGTCGTGGCCGGTGCGACGCAGCGGAATCGGAGGTCGTTGCGATCAGATGAATGAAATTTGCCGTCCCCGGCTGGGTTATCCATGATCCCGGCGTGTACCATTCCGTCCGGTCTGCCGCGCAGGTGGCAGGTATTTAGCAATGGACGGAGGTCAGCCAATGTCGCAAGAAAACAATAACGATTCACGTCGCCGTTTTTTGAAGTTTGCCGCCGGAACCGCCGCGGTCGCTGCGGTGGTGGGCGCCATGCCAAGCCTGGCTCGCGCCGCCGATCTGCCGCATGTAGGCGCCGACGACGCGACTGCCAAGGCACTGGGTTACGTCGAGGACGCCAGCAAGACCACCAACGCCATGCACAAAGCTGGCGATAATTGTGCCAATTGCCAGTTCTACACCGCTGGCAATGGCGGCTACGGCCCCTGCCAGTTGTTTCCGGGCAAGGCGGTCAACGCCAAGGGTTGGTGCATTTCCCACGCCCCCAAACCCGCTTGAACGAACGGTGCACGTTAGAGGCCGACGAGCGTCGGCCTGGTGGCATTCGATGGTACCGGCACCGTTTACAAAGCCCGCAGTAGGGCTTGTTGCCATCGCATCGATCCTGACTAAGTGCCGGTCCGAACGCGTCAGGTTGAGGAGCTGACCCGCCTGACGCGCTGGACGGCGATCCGGGGCCCACTGCCAAGTGATCTACCCACGGACTGCGGATGATACTCCGGGTTTTGCAAACCCGGACCAATCGCCGCTGAATCCAAGGCAGTGTATTTCTAAGTCATTTTATATCAATGACTTATGATTATTTTATGAGTTGCTGCATCAAGGCTTTGCCAAGGTGGCGTCTCGCATCAAATAGCTGCCCTTTTTCGGCTTTTCGATGATTTTCGAAGGTGTTGCAGGCTGTTGGCGTTATGCGCCTGTTTGATGCAGCCGACTATGGCGCAGCCCGTAGGCGAGGTAGATCACAATCCCGGCGACCGTCCAGACCAGCATCAACAACCAGTTGGTCTTGCCCATGGTGGCCAACAGGGCCATGCAGCTAAGAATGCCGGCGATGCAGATGACCGGAGCCCAAGGCACCCGAAAACTGCGCGGCGCATCCGGTGCGGTCTTGCGCAGAATCAACACGCCAGCGCAGACCGCACAGAAGGCGATCAACGTGCCCATCGATGTCAGGTCGCCCAGGATATTGAGCGGGAAGACCGCCGCCAGCAGGGCGATACCCGCTCCGGTGATCAAGGTGTTGATGTGCGGCGTGCGGTATTTGGGATGAATCGTGGTGAACACCTTGGGCAGCAGGCCGTCGCGGCCCATAATCATGAAAATGCGCGGTTGCGCGATGATCATCACCAACACGACCGAAGACAGGCCGATCAACGCGCCGACCTCCACCACGCCGCGCAGCCAGCCCAGCCCCGGATGGCCACTCATCGCGGTAACCACCGGCTCATCGGTGCCCAATTGGTTGTAAGGCAGCAGGCCGGTCAACACCGCGGCCATCGCGATATACAGCACCGTGCACAGCGCCAGCGAACCGAGCGTGGCAATCGGCATGTCGCGCTGCGGATTTT
>JBEVMS010000165.1:0-16960 GCA_040508515.1 Dyella sp.
CAGCTTGTGGGTGATTAATAAATCCAACCAGTCATCGCGGGTCAGCCCCTCGGGATTGATATCGTACGCGGCCAGCGGTAGACGCAATTCGTCGATCGAAGCGGTGACCGGGTCCAGCCCCAGTTCATCCAGAAACAGCTGGCGGTAGCTTTCCACCAGCACCGCCGCGCGGCGGCCTTGCTGTGCCAGCGCAGCTTCGACCAACGCGATCGTCTCCGCCATGAGCTGTCTGTGATCCCAGCCGACCCGATACCACTCCAGCATGGTGAATTCGGGATTGTGTCGGCCACCTGCCTCGCCGTTACGAAACACCCGCCCCAACTCGTAGCAGTCGCCCACGCCGGCGGCCAACAGGCGTTTGAGCGGGAATTCTGGCGAGGTGCGCAACCAGCGCTCACGCGCGCCGGCATCCACATGGCCGGAGAAATGCGTGCTGAAACTCTCGATGTTGGGATCGGTGTTACCCGCCGCGGAAAGAATCGGCGTCTCCACTTCGAGCACGTCGCGCTCGCTGAAGAAGCGGCGGATCAAGCTGTACACCCGCGCGCGCAGATAGAGTGTTTCGTGCGCCAGGACGGCGGCGCTCATGGCGCCACGCCATGCGCGGCCAGCAGCGCTAGAAGCTGTGCTTCATCCCACACTGGCACGCCAAGCTCCTGCGCCTTATCCAGTTTGGAGCCCGCTTCGCTGCCGGCGACCACGAAGCTGGTTTTCTTGGATACCGAGCCGGACACCTTGGCGCCCAGCGCTTCGAGCTTGTCCTTGGCCGCATCGCGCGTCAGCGCGACCAGCGTGCCGGTGAGTACCACGGTTTGCCCGGCCAGCGGCGCGATTGCCGTCGCCGCGGCCTTGGGCGCCAGCGCCAGCAAAGCATGCATCGCTGATTCTGCTTGTGACAGCGCAGCGCGCGACGCGGGATCGGCCAGAAACACGGCCAAATGGCTGGCCGCGTTTTGCGGTAGGCCGGCGGTGATCCAATGGGCGCTACCGCCGGCGACCAATGCGTCGAGGCTGCCGAAGTGTCCGTCCAGCAGTTGCGCTTTCTGCCCGCCGATACCGTTGACCCCGGCACTCTCCAGCAGCACCGCGAAACTCAGCCGCTCGTGCAGACGCGGCGAGGGATCGCCTTCGTCGCCGATCACCACGCCCGCCGCCAGCAGCGCATCAACCACCTGCTCGTTGCCAGCCTGGGCGAAGAACGCTTCGATGGAACGCGCCACTTCATGCCCGATATCCGGCAGAACGCGTAGTACGGCGGCGGGCATGGCGCGCACCACCTCCAGTCGACCCAGCCAGCCGGCCAGGGTTTTGGCGGTGCTTTCGCCGATATGCATGATGCCCAGCGCGAAGAGAAAGCGCGCCAGCGTGGTCCGCCGGCTGGCTTCGATGCCGGCGACCAGGTTCTCCGCCCATTTGGTCGGCACCGATTTACCTGACTTGACGGTCTCCGGCGTAGTGCCTTCGCGCTCGTCGAGGGCGCGCTTCATCGCGAGGAAATCCTGCACGCTCAGGCGATACAGATCGGCCGGGGTTTTGACGATGTCCAGCTCGACCAGCGCATCGACAAAACGCTCGCCCAGGCCATCAATGTCCATCGCGCGGCGGCCAGCGAAATGGATCAGGGCCTCCTTGCGCTGCGCCGCGCAGATCAAACCGCCGGAACAGCGCCACGCCACCGCGCCTTCCTCGCGCACCAGTTCGGAATCGCATACCGGACAGCGCGAGGGCATCTGCCAGGGTACGGTGTGCGCCGGTCGCTGCGCCTCGATCACCTGTACCACTTCGGGAATCACGTCGCCGGCGCGGCGCACGATCACCGTGTCGCCGATGCGCACATCCAGCCGCGCGACTTGATCGGCATTGTGCAAGGTAGCGTAGGTGACGGTGACGCCGGCCACCTGCACCGGCGTCATCCGCGCGCGTGGGGTAACGGCACCGGTGCGGCCGATCTGCACCTCGATATCCTCGACCTGGGTGGTCTGTTCCTGCGCGGGAAACTTGTGCGCGATGGCCCAGCGCGGTGCGCGCGACACGAAGCCCATCACCTTCTGGCCGGCGTAGTCGTCCAGCTTGTAGACCACGCCGTCGATATCGTAGGGGAGCGCGTCGCGCGCGGCTCCGATGGTTTTGAAATAGGCGATCAAACCCTCGAACCCGTTGGCCGTCGACACCAGCGACGACACCGGGAAGCCCCATGCGCGCAGTTGTTGCAGCGTCTGCGAATGGGTTGGCGGCAACTCGCCACCCTCGACCTGCCCCACGGCATAGGCGAAGAAGCTCAGCCGGCGCTTCTTGGTGATCGCCGGATCGAGCTGACGGAGCGAGCCGGCGGCGCCGTTGCGCGGATTGGCCAGCGGCTTCTCGCCGTGTTCGCGCGCATAGGCGTTGAACGCCTCGAAATCCTTGCGCAGCATGATCACTTCGCCGCGCACCTCCAGCACCCGCGGCCAGCCTTCATCGCGCAGACGAAGCGGAATCGCCGCGATGGTGCGCAGGTTGTTGGTCACATCCTCGCCTGTGGCGCCGTCGCCGCGGGTGGCGCCCTGCACGAATACGCCGTCTTCGTAGCGCAGGCTGATCGCCAGACCATCCAGCTTGGGCTCGACCGAGAACAGCGGCGCGCGGCGCTGCAGCGCCTGCTCGATCCGCCGCTCGAACTCGGCCACCTCGTGAAAGCGCGTGCGTTCGTCATCGCCCGCCTGCTCGAAGGCGTTGTTGAGCGAGAGCATCGGCTGCGCATGAGTCACTTCTCTGAAGCCACCGACGGCACGCGCGCCGACCGTGCGGGTAGGTGAATCCGCGCTGGCCAAATCCGGATGGTCGCGCTCGATGCTTTCCAGCTCACGCAGCAGGCGATCGTAGTCAGCGTCGGTGATCGATGGCTCGTCCAGCACGTGGTAGCGGTAATTGGCCTCCTCCACCTGCGCGCGCAATTGCGCGGCATGGGCGGCGAGATCGGCGGACGCGGGCGTGGACGGCATGGCGAGGTCATTCGGACGGCAGTGGCTGAGCGCCCAGTTTAGCCAGCGCCGACCCAAGATGCGTCGGCGCGAGCGACCAAACCGCAACTGACTCCCGACCTGAGCGCGCGGACCAAACCTGTCCGCGACAGTTATCATAGGCAACTCATGACCAAGGATGCTCTCATCGAGGCCGCTGCCGTCGCGTCGTCTATCGGCGCAGCGCCTGCTAGCGGGGCGCCACCCGGGGCCGAGGCATCAAACTCCTACGAGCGGTTTCGCGGTTTGCTGTGGCTGATCGCGGCGGCCTTTTTCATGCAAGCGCTGGATTCGACCATCGTCAATACGGCGGTGCCGCAGATCGCCCAGGCGCTGGGTGTGATTCCACTGAGCATGCGTACCGCGTTGACCAGCTATGTGCTGACGCTGGCCATCTTCATTCCAGCCAGCCCTTGGCTGTGCGACCGCTTTGGCACCCGCCGCGTCTTCGCTTGGGCGATCAGCGTGTTCGTGCTGGGCTCGCTGTTCTGCGGACTGGCGCAGAGCCTGCCGCAGTTGGTTGGCGCCCGCGTGCTGCAAGGCCTGGGCGGCGCCGCGCTACTGCCGGTGGGCCGCTACGTGCTGGTGCGCAGCGTGGATCGGCGCGATTCAGTGCGCGCGATGAGCACGGTGGCCACCTTCGGCCTGCTCGGCTCGGTACTTGGCCCGTTGCTGGGCGGCGCCTTGGTGGAGTTCACCTCCTGGCGGCTGATCTTCCTGATCAACGTGCCGATCGGACTGCTCGGCCTTTGGTTGAATCGGCGCGAGATGCCCGACTACCGGCTGAGCGAGGCGCATCCTTTCGATGGTGTCGGCTTCGCGCTGTTCGCCGCCGCCTCCGCGCTGCTGCTGACCGCCGCCGAGCTGATCAGCGGCGAGGACGCGCACATCGCACAGATCGGCCTCATCGCACTGGCCGCGATCGCCTGCGGCGCGGTGTATGTCTGGCACAGCCGCCGCATCGCTTACCCGGTCAGCGACCTCAGCCTGCTCACAGTGCGCAGTGTGTGGGTGGCGCTGGCTGGCAACCTGTTCACCCGGCTGGGCATCTCAGGCATGTTCCTGCTGCTGGTGCTTTACCTGCAACTGGGCTGTGGTTGGTCGCCGTTGGTGGCCGGTCTGATGATGGTGCCCCAAGCATTGGGCTCGATTGCCGCCAAATGGCTGGTCAACCGGATGTTGACCCACTACGGGTATCGACGCCTGCTACTGGGAAACACCTTGATTGTGGCATTCCTGCTGGCCGGTTTCGCCGGCTTTGGCCAGCACTCGCCGCTAGGGCTGATCGCCGTCTGGATCTTCATCTATGGCGGCTTCAGCGGCCTGCAATACACGGCGATGAACACCTTGGTCTATCTGGACATCGACGTCACTCGTGCCTCGATGGCTTCGTCGATGGCGTCCACTGCGCAGTATCTATCGATGAGCTTTGGCATCGCGCTGGCATCGCTGCTGATGGGTGCGTTTTTGCACGGCCATGCGCCGGCGCAGTACGTGGCCGCATTTCGCTGGGCGGTGTTGTTTTTGGGCTTGATCACCGCGCTGGCCAGCGTGGTATTCGCGCAATTGCATGACGACCGGGGCGGCGCCCGACACTGAAAAAGCCTTAGCGCTGTAACATCCATCCCACTTACGCGATGGACAGCCCCGCCGATGCACGCCAGCGAAATCCTGCTCAGCCTTTTCATCATCTTCGTCGCGGCGCAGATCGGCGGTGAAATCGCCCAGCGACTCCGATTGCCGGGCGTGGTCGGTGAAATTGCCGCCGGTTGCGCGATTGGCCCTTCCGCGTTGGGCTGGATCTCGCCGGCGCAGATCCTACCGGGCACGCCGCTGGACGTGCTGGCCGAACTTGGCGTGGTGCTGCTGCTGTTTTCCGTCGGTCTGGAAACCCGTCTGGATGATCTCAAACGCGTCGGCAAGTCGGCTGTCCTGGTCGGCGTGCTGGGCGTCGTGCTGCCGTTCGTGTTGGGCGCAATGTGGGCGCACGGCACCGGCTTCGATTGGGCGCGCTCGATGTTCGTCGCCGCTGCCTTCGTCGCCACGTCCGCGGGCATCACCGCGCGCGTGCTGCAAGAACTGGGCGCGTTGCAACGCATCGAAGCCAAAGTGATCCTGGGCGCGGCGGTGATCGACGACATCCTGGCGATGCTGCTGCTGGGCGTGGTGGTCTCGCTGCAGGGCGGCGGCGCGTTCAATCCGATGCACCTCATCGCCGTGCTGGCCGGCGCGATCGGTTTTATCGCGGTAATCGGCTGGGGCGGAACGCGAGTAATGCGCTGGAATTCGCACTGGCTGGAGCGTCCGCGCCATGCCAGTTCGCCGCTGCTGATCGTGCTGGCGCTGTGCCTGGGACTGGCTTACGTATCCACGTTGTTCGGCCTGGCCGCGATCATCGGCGCCTTCCTGGCCGGCATGATCGCTTCTGAAACACGCCAGCAACACACCCTTGAAAAACAGACCCAGCCCTTGCTGGCTTTGTTGACACCGTTCTTCTTCGTAATTACCGGTAGCAAGCTCAATCTAAGCGAACTGGCCAGCGTCCATGCACTGCTGCAATTGGGCGCAGTGACAGGCATCGCGATCATCGCCAAGCTGATCGGCGGCTATTTCGGCGCGCGCTCGCTGGGTCGGCACAGCGCCACCATCGTCGGCTTCGGGATGGTGCCGCGCGGCGAGGTTGGCGTGGTTGTCGCCAGCCTGGGGTTGGCGGCCGGGGTGTTCGACGATCACCTGTACGCCTTGATCGTGGCCATGTCGCTGCTGACCGCGATGGTTACTCCACCGGTGTTGGCGTGGCTGCTGCGCCGTTCGGCACCACTGGCCCAGGATAGCGGCTGAGCGACGCAAGCCATCGCCAGGTAGATGGCTAGACGGCTATATGCCTCACCGCCACATCATCCCGGTTCGCGCAGCGACTGATATGCCGCCAGCGCAGCGACGCGCGAGGCCGCAAGATCGACCATCGGTGCGGGATAGCCGCTATGCTTGAGCAGCCCTGCGTCCTTCCATGGCTCGTGCAGCAATGCGGTCGGTGCGGCGGCCAGCTCCGGCAGCCAGCGCCGTAGATACTCGCCCTTGGGATCGAACTTCTGTGCCTGCGTGATCGGATTGAACACGCGGAAATACGGTGCCGCATCCGCCCCACAACCGGCCACCCATTGCCAGCCCAAGGTGTTATTGGCCAGATCGGCATCGACCAGGGTGTCCCAGAACCATGCCGCGCCATGCCGCCAGTGCTGGCGAAGATTCTTGGTGAGGAAACTGGCCACCACCATGCGAACCCGGTTGTGCATCCAGCCGGTGTGCCACAACTCGCGCATGCCTGCATCCACCAACGGAATGCCGGTGCGCCCCTGCTGCCAGCGCTCCAGGTGCGCCGGATCAGCATCCGCCCAACGGAAGGCGTTGAAGCGTGGATTGAAGTTGTCCCGCACCGTGGCGGGAAAGTGATACAGCAGATGATGGGCAAACTCGCGCCAGCCAAGCTCGCGCAAATAAGGCTCCGGATCCGGACGGCGGCGATGATCCAGCGTAGCTATACGCTTCGCGATCGCCGCGCGAATCTGTCGCGGCGATATCTCGCCGAAGTGCAGGTGTGGCGAAAGCCGTGACGTGCCATGTCGCGCCGGCAGGTCGCGCGCTTGCGCGTAGTCGCCGATCGCATCGTCCAGAAACAATTCCACCATCTCCTGCGCGCCCTGCTCGCCAGGCGTCCAGGCCTGCCTCATCCCACCAGCCCAGTCTGGCTTGGGCAACAACTGCAGTTGCGCCAACGCAAGCCCGCCATCCAGGCCAGCACAGCGTAGCGACTGCGGCGCCGGCAGTGGCGCGCGATCATCCAATTGCGCGCGCAGCTTGCGCCAGTAGGGAGTGAACACCCGGTAGGCATCGCCGCTACCGGTGGCGATCTGCCAGGGCTCGCACCACAACGCACTGTTGCTGCTGTGCACCTCGATGCCCTGCTCGCGTAACGCCTGCTTGATACGCGTGTCGCGCGCGATCGCTGCTGGCTCGTAGCAGCGGTTCCAGTAGACCGCCTGCGCCCCGCTGGCGGCTATCACCTGTTGCAACGCCGCCAGGCTATCGCCCTCACGCAGATGCAAGGCGCCGCGCAACTGCGCGTTCAGCGCATGCAAGGCGTGGTGCAGCCACCAGCGACTGGCCGCCCCGTGAGCCCACGCGTCGTCCTCCCGCGTGGCATGGATGTATAGCGGAACGATGGTGTCGTGCGCGGCGGCGGCGGCAGCCAACGCCGGCTGGTCGGCCAGGCGAAGGTCACGGCGAAACCAAACAATGGCAGTACTCATGCGACGATTATTACCGCAACAACGGCTAATCTTGACACCGCTTGAAAACGCGAAATATCTTGTCGAACGGTTCAGCGCCGACCCGTAAACTTGGCCGGTAACCGCACTTAAGGAGCAGGTCATGAAACTCAAGTCCCTTCTCGCGCTGCCACTGGCCGCCGCCGTCACCTTGGCCGGCATGGGTACGGCCCAAGCCGCCAATGTCCTGGTGCGACCGGACGGCATCTATCTGCGCTGCGACCAGTGCGGAACCGTGCAGGCGATCGATCAGAACATCAGCCAGGGCGCCGACCACGGCACCGCGGGAGCGATCATCGGCGCCATCGCCGGCGGCGTGCTGGGCAATCAGGTCGGCCGCGGCAACGGACGTAAGATCGCCACCGTCGGTGGTGCGGTCGGCGGCGGTTTCGCGGGCAACGCGCTCGGCAAGGGCCGCACCAGCGAAAGCTTTACCGTGCGACTGCGGATGGGCGATGGTGGCCATACCAATATCACTGTTCCGGATGCCAGTTCGATCCGCGTTGGCGACTTGGTCCAGGTCGATCCCAACGGCAGCATCATGCGCATCCAGTAACTTCGTCCGGTAGCGCCTGCGAGCCAAAAGGCCGTCTTTGGACGGCCTTTTGCATTTCTGGCAATCGACAGCGTTAGACCACTCGTGGCCATGTCGAAACGTGGTGCCCCTGGCCCGATTCGAACGGGCGACCTCGCCCTTAGGAGGGGCGCGCTCTATCCAGCTGAGCTACAAGGGCATAGCTCGGAAAGGATACAGAAGCCATGACGTTGACGAAAGCGACCGGAGCACGGCGCGTCAGCATATGTCCCCAACCGCGTTCCGTGGACGCTCCGCTGCGCGGGCTCGCAGGATCGATTGCATCACCTGCGCAGGGACTCCGGCCGGCATGCGATGCTCCACACAGGTGGCCACAGACGCGGCTCATGGCGGCCAGCACCCAGCGGTTTTTGCGTGGCACGCGTCATGCCGCTCGACACTCAGGACGTGCCGCACGCAGCTTCGCGCTAACCACGATGAGCCTGACCGCTTTTGCCAGTGGGTTACCATGCCGGCCCTCGCCGCGTTGCGGCTGTGCTGTTTCCAGGAGCATCCCCGTGTCGCACTACTCAGGCCCACTGCTCACGCGTCCCCTTGCCGAGGCCCTGTTGGCGGCACGCGCAGCCGGCGCGATCGAATGGCGTGGCTCGCTGGACCTTGGGCGATCGACCACCCGTGCCGCGCTGGAAGCGGACACGTGGCAATGGCAACACCAGCACTATGCCTATCCAGCTAAGTTGAAAGACCGCACGATCTATCACTGGGATGGCGAGGAATTCGCGCCGGTGGCGCGCTTTTCCGGTGCACTGATCAAGCTGGTACCCACCGATTGGGGCGCGCCTACGTTCGAAATCGACGGCATCAAAATGCTGCCCACCGCGAAGGAGTCGCCCTACGACGATGCGCGCCGCAAGGTGGCGTTGATCGAACCTCGCGGGAAAGTCGTGCTGGATACCTGCGGTGGCCTGGGCTATTTCGCCGCCTGCGGTTTGGAGGCTGGTGCAGCAGCCATCCATTCGTTCGAGAAAAATCCTGACGTGTTATGGCTACGCACGCTCAACCCGTGGTCGCCTGACCCGGAGGCGCCCGCCCATGGCGCACGTCTCAAGCTTAGCCATGCCGATGTGTCGCAGGCGATCACGCAGATCGCAGACACCTCGATGGACGCGCTGCTGCACGACCCACCGCGCTTCGGCATCGCCGGCGAGCTTTACTCGCAGGCCTTCTATGATCAGTTGGCGCGTGTGCTGCGCCCGAGTGGACGGCTATTCCACTACACCGGCAGCCCCAACAAGCTCACCAGCGGCCGCGACGTACCGCGCGAAGTCGCCACCCGACTGGAAAAAGCAGGGTTCAAAACGCAGTTGGCGTTGGATGGGATTTTGGCGACAAGGCGCTAAAGCCCATGTCAATCAACGAAGAAAACCCAGGCGTAGCGACGTTGATAACGACCCGTTGAGCTTTTGCTCCGGTGGATTTCCGAGGGAAACACCGTTGCGGTCACCGACAAGGTATCCGGCGTCGCCGATGCCTCGCCGCCATCAGCCGTTGTGATATTTGGGCTTACAAAAGCCTGGGCTGCGGCCCTTCTCGACGCCCTGGCAAAGAAAAAGCCGGAGCCCCAAGGGATCCGGCCGATTCAAAGCAGCGACTCACGCAACGCCTCGCTGCATGGCTGGGCTTTTGTGCCGATACCGGCCCATGCGGCCGTTACGGATCAAGCCTTGACGCGTTTGACCAAAGCATCGCCGAAGGTTTCGGTGCTGCCCTTGCCACCCAGGTCCGGGGTGATGTGCTGCGGCTCTTGCGCCACGACATCACGGATCGCCTGGCGCAGCCTGCTGCCGTTTTCGACCTGGCCCAGATGATCGAGCATGTCCGCGGCGGCCAGCAGCAGCGCGCAGGGGTTGGCGACGCCCTTGCCGGCGATGTCCGGCGCCGAGCCGTGCACCGCTTCGAAGATCGCCGCCTCGGCGCCGATGTTGGCGCCCGGCGCCAGACCCAGACCGCCGACCAGACCGGCCGCCAGATCGGACAGGATGTCGCCGAACAGGTTGGTGGTGACGATCACGTCGAACTGGTAGGGATTCATCACCAGCTGCATGCAGGTGTTGTCCACGATCATCTCGTTGAACTCGATCTGCGGGTATTCCTTGGCGATCTCCCGCGCCACATTGAGGAACAGCCCGGAGCTGGTCTTCATGATGTTGGCCTTGTGCACCGCGGTGACCTTCTTGCGGCCCTTCTGCACCGCCATCTCGAAGGCGTAGCGCACGATGCGCGAGCTACCCTTGCGGGTGTTGCGAATGATCGAGGTGGCGGTTTCGCCGTCTTCGGACATGGTCTGCCCTTCGGACAGGTACGCGCCCTCGGTGTTCTCGCGCACCGTGATGATGTCGATGTTCTCGTAGCGCGCCTTGGTGCCGGGGAAGCTGATCGCCGGACGCACGTTGGCGTACAGGTCGAAATGCCGGCGCAGGGTCACGTTGATCGAAGTGAAGCCGCCACCGATCGGCGTGGTCAGCGGGCCCTTCAGCGCCACCTTGTGCTTGGCGATCACGTCGATCGTGGCCGGCGGCAACAAGTCGCCGTGCTTGTCCAGCGCGACCATGCCCGCATCGACGAACTCGTAATTGAGGCCGCAGTTCAGCGCATCGAGCACGCGCAGCGTGGCGTTCATGATCTCCGGGCCGATACCGTCACCGGGGATCACTGCAATGGTCTTGCTCATGGGAAAGCTCCTTGAGGATAAAGCGGGTCGGCCGGCGCGGCCATGGCGGCACCGGCTATCCCCGTAATTATCCGCGAAGGGCCTGGGGGCGAATAGCAAAATGCCCTTAGCTCGCGATGCATTTGCTCGCATGCAGCGTTGCAAAAGCTCGCATGCGCCGAGCGATCGAAACCCTCTGCCGCCTGCTCAGACGTGACTGGCGCAGCACTCCGCTTCGCGGTCGGCGCCCGCTTCGAGCTGATCGAGGAAATCCACCGCACGGCGCAGGTGCGGGATCACGATCGAACCGCCGACCACCAGACCGACGCTGAAGGTTTCGAAGAACTCCTCGCGGTTGACGCCCGCCTCCTTACACTGCGCCACGTGGTAGCTGATGCAGTCATCGCAGCGCAGTACCAGCGAGGCGACGAGGCCCAGCAGTTCCTTGGTTTTGACGTCCAGCGCGCCGGCGCGGTAGGTCTGCGTATCCAGCGCGAAGAAGCGCCGCACCACCTGATTGTCTTCCGCCAGGATCCGCTCGTTCATGCGCTTGCGGAAATCGGTGAATTCGCTCAGTCGATCCTTGCCCGATGCCTCGCTCATGCCACGTTCCCCAGCAATTCGGCCAGCTTGCCGCTGCGATCGGCCGCGAGCAGGTCGTCAAAACCGCCCACATGCTGGTCGTTGATGAAGATCTGCGGCACCGTGCGCCTACCGCCGCTGCGCGCCAGCATGGCGTCGCGCTGGGCCGGATCGGTGTCGATGCGCACTTCGCTCCACTCCAGACCCTTGGATTTGAGCAGGTTCTTGGCCGCCACGCAGTACGGGCAAACCGCGGTGGAAAAGAGTTCGATCTTGGGCATGACACACTCCTGTAATTCTAAAGTTGTAGTGCTGAAGTTGGGGTTACCGGGCGCCTGGCACAAGCCATTCGCCCTGAACTGACAGCGGGTAGCCGGGTCTTAAGTGGTATTGTCGCGCACCTATGCACATGGCACCACGACGACGCCCTGGCCGCCTGCTCCCGCTGCTAATTTGCACCGGGCTGAGTCTCGTTGCGGGCGCCCAGGACAACATGCGCCTGCCGGACATGGGTAGCTCGGCCAATGCGCTGATTTCACCGCAGGAAGCGCAGGACTACGGCGCCTCAATGGTGCGCCAGATGCGCGCACTGGACATGTTGCTGGACGACCCGCTGCTGGACGAGTACATCAACGATCTGGGCTTTCGGCTGGTCGCTTCGTGCGAAAAACCACGCGAGCATTTTTCTTTCCTGATCGTCAAAGACAAGGTGATCAACGCCTTTGCCGCGCCCGGCGGCTACATCGCGGTCAATTCCGGGCTGATCGTGCTCACCGACAGCGAAAGCGAACTGGCCGGGGTGATGGCCCACGAAATTGGCCATATCACGCAGAATCATTTGCAGCGTACGTTTGAAGATTCCAAGAAAAATGCGCCGCTGATGGCTCTGGTGCTGCTGGGGGCGATCGCCGCTGGTGGCGCCGGTGCCGGCGACGCCGGCATGGCGGTGCTGGCCGGTGGGCAAGGCCTGCTGGTGCAAAAATCGATCAACTTCACCCGCAAAGACGAGGCCGAGGCTGATCGGGCCGGCATACAGACTTTGGCCCGCGCCGGTTTCGATCCCAATGCGATGGCCGATTTCTTTGGCCGCATGGAAGACACCATGCGCGCCAGCTCCGGCGGCAATGACGTACCCGAGCTGCTGCAGGACCATCCCGTCACCACCGCGCGCATCAGCGACGCCAAGGGCCGCGCTCGGGCGCTGATCGCCGAGCAGAAAAAACGACCCAGCGGCTCCACGCTGGACAAGGTGCAATGGGAAAAAAGCACGGCGCCGATCCTTTTCGTGAAAGATCCGACCGCCCTGCTGCCCGCCAAGGGCGGCGTCGGCACGCTCGACCCCTACGCCCTGATGCGCGAGCGTGTGCGCGTGCTGTCCGGCGACGCGGCGGATCTGGCCACCTTCTATGCCGGTAGTTTCAAACAGCGTGGCTTCGACACCGCAGCCCATCGCTACGGCTACGCGTTGGCGCTGATCCGCAGCAATCGTGCCGCCGAGGCCATCAGTCAGTTGCAACCACTGCTTTATGCCGATCCTGACAATAGAGTGTTGCGCCTGGGCATGGCCGAAGCCAAGGCGCAGGCGGGCCATCGCGCCGATGCGCTGGCGATCTATGAAAGCCTGAATAGTTATTCGCCGCGCAATCGGGCGATTGTGTTGGCCTACGCCACGGTTTTGACCACCACTGGCAGCGTCGCCGATGCGCGTCAGGCCGCCGACCTGTTGCGCCCCCTGCTGGACGATGCCGACGAGCCGCAGATCTACACCGCCTACGCACGTGCCAGTGAAAAAGCCGGCGATGATGTCCGCGCGGCCGAGGCCTACGCCGACGCCAGTTATCTGTCCGGCCGCCCGTTCGATGCCATGGAACAACTCAAACGCCTGCTGCAACGTACCGATCTGGACTATTACGCCCGCGCCCGCATCCAGGCACGCATCGCCGACCTCACCCCCTTGGTAATGGAACTACGCAAGCGTCGGGTGCAAACCCAGGACAACCAGGACGGGCGTAGCCAATAACCCCGATGGCCGACCACAATCTGTCGGCTTTCGCAGCCGCAATGTCGTATGTATTTGTCGTTTCTCGCAGCGTAGCGCCGGTTTGTCATTGCCCCGTAACATAATCCGGCTGCAATAATTACGTCATAGGCAACCTCAGCGGATCCAAAGCGTGCATAAACGCATTCTGATCGTCGAAGACGAAGCATCGATCCGAGACATGGTCGCCTTTGCCTTGCGCAAAGCGGGCATGGACGCGGCCCACGCCGCCGACGCCCGCACCGCTCAATTGGCGATTGCCGAACAGGTACCCGATCTGATCCTGCTGGACTGGATGCTGCCGGGCACCAGCGGGCTGGAGTTGGCTCGCCGGCTGCGCAAGGAAGAGCTCAGTCGGGAAATTCCCATCATCATGCTGACCGCGCGTGGCGAGGAAATGGATCGCGTCAACGGACTGGAGGCGGGTGTCGACGATTACGTCGTCAAGCCGTTCTCCACCCGCGAGCTGATCGCGCGGATCAAGGCGGTGCTTCGGCGCAGTCAGGGCGACGACGGTTCGGGCATCGTGGAACTGGGCGGCCTGCGCATCGACGGACCGGCGCATCGCGTCTTCGCCGGCGCCGATCCGGTGCCCATCGGGCCGACCGAATACCGCCTGCTGTACTTCTTCATGACGCACCCCGAGCGTGTTTATTCGCGCGCGCAGTTGCTCGATCACGTCTGGGGTGGCAGCGTCTACGTCGAGGAGCGCACGGTGGATGTGCATATCCGGCGCCTGCGCAAAACGCTCGAGCCGTGGCACTTGGACAACATGGTGCAGACCGTGCGTGGTGCGGGCTATCGCTTTTCAGCCAGCGCCTGAATCGCCGCGTGGCGCGCTTGCGCCAGCGGCGACTTTTCCCGATGCTGGGTGATCCTTACGATCGACCGCGGCATTGACGATGCACGAACCGCCCACTTTTCGCTGGAAGCTGCCGCTGGCGTTGCTCGCCCTGCTGGCCGCTGGCGCTTGGCTAGGCGCCTGGCTGGCGGATCGACCGATCGCCGGGCTCGCTCTGGTTGCCGTAGCGCAAATCGTCTTTTTACTGTCGCGAGTCGGTCATCAACAGCGGCTCATGATGACGTCAACCCGCTCAAAACCTCTTCAACATGACCGCTTCATGACACGAACCCGCCGCATCGCCTCCAGCCTCCGCGACTTGCGCAGCGCCGCCAGCAGCATGCCCGATGCTGTCGTTTTGCTCGACAACGAACAGCACGTGCGCTGGTTCAATCATGCGGCCGAGAACCTGCTTGGTCTGCGCCGCCCGCAGGACCGCGGCATCGAGTTGCACGAAAGATTGCGCAATTCCGAGTTGGCCAACTGGCTGCAACAAGGTTCACTCGAACCGCTCAACGATGTCACCGCGCCAGGCCAGCCCAGTCGGCATATCAATGTCACACTGCTGCCGTTCGGGCGCCGCCAACGCTTACTGCTGGCGCGCGATATCAGCCACCTCACTCGGCTGGAACAGATTCGCCGCGACTTCGTCGCTAATGTCTCGCACGAGTTGCGCACGCCGCTGACAGTGATCCACGGTTACCTCGAACTGATCGATCCGGAAGATATTCCCGAATTGGCTTCGGTGATCTACGAAATGCGCACCCAGTCCAAGCGGATGGGTCAGATTGTCGAGGATCTGCTGACCTTGTCGCGACTGGAAACTCAGGATCATCTGGTCGAGGAGCGCGTGCCGATGGCGCCGCTGATGGCGACCATTCGCAAGGAAGCCGAGGCACTCAGCCAGGGCCGCCATCAGATCGTGCTGGAATCCACCGCCGACTGGGACTTGCTCGGTTCGCCCAAAGATCTGCACAGCGCATTGTCCAATCTGGTCAGTAATGCGGTGCGCTACACGCCCACCGGCGGCAGCATCACCATCCGTTGGCAGCGCAACCGCGAGGGCGCGGTCTACTCGGTCACCGACACCGGTTTCGGTATTCCCGAGGCACATCTGGCGCGACTGACCGAGCGCTTTTACCGGGTGTCCTCCAGCCGCTCGCGCGATAGCGGTGGCACCGGGCTGGGCCTTTCGATCGTCAAGCACGTGCTCAATCTGCACCAGGCACGCCTGGACATTCAGAGCACGCCAGGCCAGGGCTCCACCTTTGCCTGCAGCTTCGATCAAGACCGCTTGCTGGCGCCCGGCGGTGGCGAAGAGCACTGAACGGCCATTTACCGAGCCGCTGCGCTACGCCGCAGCGCGACATGTACCGCCCGGCCGAATAAGCCAAAATGTCCCATGCGCCGTAAACCTTTAACCGCCACGCCGGTGGCCGATCCAGCGGCTCCCGAGCTTTATCTCAATCGCGAGCTGGCCGCGCTGGAATTCAATTTCCGCGTGCAGGCGATGGCTTGCGATCCGAACGTACCGGTGCTCGAACGCTTGCGCTACCTGAGCATCGTGGCCAACAACCTCGATGAGTTTTTCGAGGTTCGGGTCGCGGTACTCAAGCATCACCACAGCATCGACTCGGCTGCGCCAGGTCCCGATGGCATGTCATCGGGCGAGATTCTGGGACGTATCCGCCAGCGCACGCTGCAGTTGGTCGCCGAGCAGTTCCGCATCTGGCAGGACGAGCTGTGCCCGGCGATGGCTCACGAAGGCGTGCACTTTCTAACGCGCACGCAGTGGAACGAGCGACAACGACGCTGGTTACGCGGCTACTTCGAGCAAGAAGTATTGCCGGTGCTGTCGCCATTGGGGCTGGACCCGGCCCATCCGTTTCCGCGCATCCTCAACAAGACCTTGAACCTGGCGGTGGTGTTGAAGGGGCGCGATGCGTTCGGCCGCGAGGGGCATATGGCGCTGGTGCGCGCGCCGCGCTCGCTGCCACGGATCATCCGCCTGCCGGACGAAGTCTGCGGCGACGGCGATCACTACGTCTTTCTGGCCGAGATGCTGCAAGCCTTCGCCGAAGCGATGTTTCCAGGTCTGAAAGTCAGCGGCGCCTACCAGTTCCGGGTCACCCGCAACAGCGAGTTGGTGGTCGAGGAGGAGGTGGAAAACCTCGCTCACGCGCTCAGCGAGGAATTGCTTGGCCGCGGCTATGCTCGCCCGGTGCGCCTGGAAATCGGCAGCGATTGCCCGCGCGCGATCACCGCATTGCTGATGAGCAATTTCCAGTTGGAGGAAGCCGACGTCTATCGCAGCGACGGCCCCGTCAATCTGATTCGCGCCGGCTTGATCTATGACTGGCTGGACCGCCCCGATTTGAAATTTCCGCGCTTCGCCTCGCGTCAGCCGCAGGCCTTCGTCGGTGCCAAGAGCAAGTTCGAGGTACTGGCGCAGCGTGACGTGCTGATGCATCACCCCTACGAATCGTTCGCTACGGTGATCGAGTTGCTGCGCGAGGCGACGCAGGATGCCGGCGTGCTGGCAATCAAGCAGACGCTCTATCGTGTCGGGGCAGACAGCCCGCTGGTGGACCTGTTGGTGGAGGCCGCGCGTAACGGCAAGGACGTCACCGTGGTGATCGAACTGCGCGCGCGCTTCGACGAGGAAGCCAATATCCGCCTGGCCACGCGGCTGCAGGAAGCCGGCGTGCAGGTGGTCTACGGCGTGGTCGGCTACAAGACGCACGCCAAGATGCTGTTGATCGTGCGGCGCGAGGCTGGCGCGCTGCGCCGCTACGTGCATATCTCCACGGGCAACTATCACCAGGCCAACAGCCGCGTGTATACCGATATCGGGCTGATGAGCGCCGATCCGGATATCGGCGAGGATTTGCACAAGGTGTTCCAGCAGTTGTCCGGCCTGGGCCCGA
>JBEVMS010000278.1:0-27499 GCA_040508515.1 Dyella sp.
GTGGCGGCGAGATGATCCGCGAGGTGCGTTTCGACGGCACCAGTTTCGCCGAGGCACCGCACAAATTCGAAGCGGGCACGCCCAATATCGCCGGGTTCGCCGGTTTGTCCGCGGCGATCGACTACTACCAGACGCTAGGCTTCGAGGGCATTCGCGCCTGGGAGCACGAACTGCTCGGTTACGCCACCGAGCGGCTGCGCGAGGTTCCCGGCCTGCGCATGTTCGGCGAAGCCAAGGACAAGGAACCGGTGATCTCGTTCCTGCTCGAAGGCGCCCAGGCGACGGATCTTGCGACCTTGCTGGATCTGGAAGGCGTGGCGGTGCGTTCGGGGCATCATTGCGCGCATCCGCTGATGCAGTTCTTCGGCGTACCGGCGACCTTGCGTGCCTCGCTGGCGTTCTACAACACCCGCGAGGAAGTCGATGCCTTTATCGCCGCGCTGCTGAAGGTGCGCAAGCTGCTGCTGTAAGGTTGCTTCCGTTAAACAGCTGACTCATCCCAAGGGCGTCGACTCATGGCGGTGTTCGAGATTCGGCAGATCGACCATATCGTGCTGCGCGTGCGTGATGTGCAGACGATGATGGCCTTCTATATGGATGTGCTGGGCTGCACGCTGGAAAAAATCCAGCAAGGCCCCGGCCTCTACCAATTGCGCGCCGGCAGCTCACTGATCGATCTGATTCCGGTCGATGGCCCGTTGGGTCGGACCGGTGGCGCGGCGCCCGGTGCGCAGGGGCGCAATCTGGATCACCTATGCCTGCGCATCGAGCCGTTCGACCCGCCGCGCCTGGATGCCTATCTGCGCGGCCATGGCGTCACGCCGGGCGAGGTGCTGTCGCGCTACGGTGCCGAGGGCGAGGGACCGTCGATCTATCTGGACGACCCCGAGGGCAATGTGGTGGAACTGAAGAGCCCGCCCGCGGCGCATTGATCAGCGACCGGCCGCGCGTGACGAGGCAGATTCTTCCGACTCAACCAGCGCATCCAGGCAGAAATCGATAAACGCGCGCACCTTGGCCGGCGTGTGTCGGCGCGTCGGATAGTACGCATAGAGTGGAAACGTTTCGCCGGGCCAGTCGGGAAAAAGCTCGACCAGGCGCCCACTTCGCAGCAGCTCTTCGACCCCCAGCGCCAGCACTTGGGCAATCCCGGCACCGGCTAGGCAGGCGGCATGCATGGTGGCGGTGTCGTTGAACAGCACCGGACCGCCGGCATCCACTGGTAGGACTTTCCCCTTGCGATGGAACTCCCACTGGAAAGGGCGTCCGTTTAGCGGATCGCGAAATCGCAGGCAATCGTGCTGAGGTAAATCGCGTGGATGCTTCGGCGTTCCCCGCCGCGCCAGATAGCTTGGCGCGGCGACGGTGAGGACGCGCGTCTGCAGCATTTGCCGCGCCACCAATGACGACGCCACTGGTGTGCCGAAGCGCAGCGCGACATCGATGCCTTCGCTGACCAGATCGCCCAGTTCGTCGCGGGTCAGCAGCTCCAGCTCCAACTCGGGATGGCGCGCCAATAGGGCCGGTAATCGTGGAGCCAAGACCAGTCGCGAGACCAGCGTATCGAGGTTGACTCGCAAGCGGCCGCGCACGGCTTGGGTCGCGCCAGCGGCGTCGGCGGCCGCGTCCTCGATACCGCTAAGCAGTGGTGCTACCTGGGCATAGAAGCGCGCGCCTTCGTCGGTGAGCTTGACTGCGCGGGTGGTGCGATGAAGCAGTCGGATACCCACCCGCGTTTCCAAGCGGGCGATCGCCCGGCTGACCCCCGATGGCGTCAGCGACAAGGATTCACCGGCACGGGCGAAATTGCCGCTTTCGACCACCGCAATCAGGACGCCGATACCGGAAAGTAATCGCGGGTCGAAATTCATAGTGCCAATTAATGATTTTATGTCACTTATGTTCTGATGAGGTGTCGCTTCAGTCAATGGCTTGGCGATCTTAGGCTTAGCTCACGTTGATGGTGGCGATCGACCGGTTCGGTGGCCCTGACTCGAATTTTCGAGCTTGTCGAGGCCCTGCGTGTCACCCCTTGGCACCGAGCTTTTTCGATATGCCTACTCAGCAGGAGAGTTTTCAATGTATGCAATTACAGGTATTACCGGCCAAGTCGGTGGAGCGGCCGCCGACAGCTTGCTGGCGGTGGGCCAGGCGGTTCGAGCGGTACTGCGTGATCCGCGCAAGGGCCAAGCCTGGCAGACCAAGGGCTGTGCGCTGGCGATAGCCGGGATCGACGATGTGGCGGCGATGACGGCGGCTTTGCACGAGGTGCAAGGAGTGTTTGTGCTACTGCCGCCGCTGTTCGATCCCAGCCCTGGCTTTCCCGAGGTACGCGCGCTGATCGATGCGCTGCTCGCTGCGATTAGGGCAGCGAATCCACCCAAATTAGTCCTGCTTTCCACCATCGGTGCGCAGGCGACGCAATCGAACCTGCTCAACCAGCTCGGCTTGGCGGAGCAGGCGTTCGCAACGTTGCCGATGCCGGCGACCTATCTGCGTGCGGCCTGGTTTATCGAGAACGCGTTATGGGATGTGGTGGCGGCGCGCGAGGAGGGCGTGCTGCGCAGTTTTTTGCAGCCGCTAAACAAGCCGGTGCCCATGGTTGCCACGCGCGACATCGGTGCGCTGGTGGCCGAACTGCTGCAAGAGACGTGGTCAGGCCAGCGGGTGGTCGAGTTGGAAGGCCCGCAGCGGGTTACGCCCAACCAGTTGGCCGCCGCATTCGCCGATGCTCTGGGGCGGCCGGTGCGCGCCGAAGCCGTGCCGCGCGAGAGCTGGCTGGAGCTGTTCCGCGCGCAGGGCATGGCTCATCCACTTCCGCGCGTACAGATGCTGGACGGCTTCAACGAGGGGTGGATCGCGTTCGAATCGGACGCGGTGCGGCGTGGCACGACTAAGCTTGAGACGGTGATCGGCGAGTTGATCCAGCGCGGGTGAGCCATCGCCCAGACGCCGCGCGCGGAGCGGTGGCTCGCCGTTCAGCCGCCTTGCAGCGCGGCCTGACGCGAGCCACCGGCGAAATTGACCAGCGTGGTCAGCAGCGCCAACGCCGCCAGCGCGGCGGAGGCCAGTGGAATCTGGCTCAGGCCCACGCCGTGTTCCAGCAGCGAGCCGCCGACCCAGGCGCCCAGCGCATTGCCGACATTGAACGCGCCGATATTGAGCGTGGATACCAGGTTGGGCGCGTCGGCACCGAAGCGCACCACGCTCACTTGCAGCGCCGGTACCGCGGCGAAGCAGGCGGTGGCCCAGACGAACAGGGTGATCTCGGCGGCCAGCAAGGTATGGCTGGTCCAGGCGAACAGCGCCGCGACCAGCGCCATGCACGCGAACACCCCGGCCAGGGTGGTGCCCAGGCGCCAGTCGGCCAGTTTGCCGCCGATCAGATTGCCCAGGGTCAGGCCCAATCCGATCAGCAGCAAGGTCCAGGTCACGCCACGCGGCGACACCCCAGTGACCTCGCGCAGCGTCGGCGCGATATAGGTGAACAGGGCGAACACCGCGCCGGCGAACAGCACCGTGTTGAGCAGCGCCAGCCACAAGCGGCCATTGCCCAGGGCGCCCAGTTCGCGACGCAGATCGGCCGGCTGCTCGCCATGGTCATGCGGCAGGAAGCGCACCAATCCGATCAGCGCGATGATGCCCAGCACGGTCACCGCGTAGAACGTGGCGCGCCAGCCGGCGGCCTGGCCCAACGCGGTGCCCAGCGGCACGCCCAGCACGTTGGCCAAGGTCAGTCCGGTGAACATCAACGCCACCGCCTGCGCGCGCCGGCTGGGCGGCACCACGCTGGCGGCGACCACCGAGCCGATACCGAAAAAGGCGCCGTGGCAAAGCGCGGTGACAATTCGGGCCAGCATCAGCAGGTGATAGCTGGCGGCCAGCGCGCACAGCAGGTTGCCCAGCACGAACACCATCATCAGCATGATCAACGCCCGCCGCCGTGGCAGCCGCGCGGTGGCCAGCGCCATGAACGGCGCGCCGATGGCCACGCCGAGCGCGTAACCGGTGACCAGCCAGCCGGCGGTGGGAATCGATACCGCCAAGCTGTTGGACACCTCAGGCAGCAAGCCCATGATGACGAACTCGGTGGTGCCGATGGCGAAGGCGCTGAGCGCCAGGATGATCAGAGGTAAAGGCATGCGGGGACTCGAATGGGGCGCGCGACGAAAGGGCTTGCGCGTGATCATCGTGCAGAATAGGTCGGCGAGGTGGTCACTATAAACGCATGCTGCGGCACAACATCGTTGCCGCTGGCGCATCAATCGCTGGCTTTGCGATTAGCGCTGTGTCGGGTGCTACGGCTAATCTGTGGTTTTCCACGCCCTCACGGTTGCCATGCTCGCCTCATTGCCCGGCTTTATCCGCATACCGCTGGTGATGTTGCTGATCGTCGGCAACGTTGTGGTGCATACCCTGCCGCTGTTCGCGCTGACTTTGCTCAAGCTGTTGCTGCCGCTACGCTCGTGGCGACGCCTCTGCTCGGCGGCCCTCGCGGCGATCGCCGAAAGCTGGATCGGCTTCAACAGCGCCTTGTTCGATGTGTTCGCGCGCATTCGCTGGCACATCACGGGGGTGGGCGGTTTGTCGCGGCAGGGCAGCTATCTGGTGCTGTGCAATCACCAGAGCTGGATCGACATTCCGGTGTTGCAGAAGGTGTTCAACCGACGCATTCCGCTGATGCGGTTTTTTTTGAAGAGCCAGTTGATCTGGGTGCCGCTGATGGGTCCGGCGTGGTGGGCGTTGGATTTCCCCTTTATGAAGCGCTACTCCAAGCAGACCCTGGCGCGTCATCCGCAACTCAAGGGCAAGGATTTGGAAGTCACGCGACGTGCCTGCGAGAAATTTCGTGACATGCCGGTGACGGTGATGAACTTCGTCGAGGGCACACGCTTTACCGCGCTCAAGCATCAGCAGCAAGGCTCGGCCTACCGTTACCTGTTGCGTCCGCGCGCCGGCGGCGTGTCGTACGTGCTGGAGGCGATGGGCGATGCGCTGCAGCGCGTGTTGGATGTCACCATCGTCTACCCGCACGGGCCGCACACGTTGTTCGACCTGATCGCTGGGCACGTGCGCGAGGTTTGCGTGCACGTGCGCGAGTTGCCGGTGGCGCGCGAGCAGATCGGCCACTACGAAAGCGACGCGGCGTTTCGCGAACGCTTTCAGCTATGGATTAACGCCTTGTGGGCGGAAAAGGACGCGCGCATCGGCCAGATGCGGTCGGCCTGAGCGCGACCGCTGACCACGACGGTCGCACCCGTAGGCTCAGATGCCGGCGTACCACTCGTAGCCGTTGTCTTCCCAATAGCCGCCGTTGCCGCCGCCGATCTGCGTGAACGAACTGACCAGTTCGATCCGACTGATGTACTTGGCTTGTTTGTAGCCTAGTTGGCGCTCCACCCGCAGCCGCAGCGGGGCGCCATTGGCCACCGGCAGCGGCTGGCCGTTGAGGGAGTAAGCCAGCAGCGTCTGCGGATGATGCGCCTCAATGATGTCCAAGCTTTCGTAATAAGGCGTGTCCGCTTCCATCTCGTCGAAACAGTGGAACACCACGTAGCGCGCCTGCGCCGCCACGCCCACCTGCGACAGCACCGCGGCCAGCGGGGTGCCTTGCCATTTGCCGATCGCGCTCCAGCCTTCCACGCAATCGTGACGGGTGATCTGGGTGCGCGTGGCCAGCGCCTGCAACTGGGCGATGGAAAACTGGCTCGGGCGCTGCACCAGTCCATCCACGCGCAAGCGGTAGTCGGCGAACTTGTTCGCCAGCAGGTTCTGGTAGTCCACGGTGGTCGGCATGGTGGTGCCGTTGGGACGAAACTCCGGCGAGATGTCCGCCTCGGTGTATTCCGGCGCCAGCAGATGGGCTGGCGACACGACCTGCTGCACGCGTCGGGTCAGGCCTTCGGCGCTGCCGAGTACGGCGGCGCCGGTGCGGCTTTGCGAAATCTGATCGCAGCCGGCCAGTACGGCGCCGGCCGAAGCCAGCAGGGCAGTGCGTAGAAAACGGCGGCGCTCAGTCATGCGCGGACTCCTGCCCGGTGGCGCTCACATCGCTGCGCGGCGGTGCGGGCGGTTTGTGTTTCAGATGGACTTCGTAATAGCCGGTGATCATGCCGCGCAATTGGTTGGCCGGTCCGCTCAGCAGCACCATCAGCACATGCACCAGCGCGAAGGCGACAAAGCCGACAGCGATGATGAAATGAATGCTGCGCGCCGACTGCCGGCCGCCGACCAGTTCCAGCACCGGCGCCAGAAGCGCGTCCATCCGCGGTGACATCAGCAAGCCCATCAGCACGATGCCGCCGCCAAAGACGAAGATCACAATGAGGTAGGCCAGTTTCTGCAACACGTTGTAGCGCAGCGCCGCGGCTCCGTCAGGATGGCGCAGGCGCAGGTGGTCGCGGATCGAGCCACCGATGCCGCGCAATTCGCCACGGTCAGGCAGCAGGTCGCGCTGCAGATGCCGGCTGGCCAGCGAGTAGCCCAGATAGCACAGGCCGTTGATCACGAAGATCCAGCCGAAGAAAAAGTGCCAGCGCCGCCCCATCGCCAGCCATTGCGGGCCGGGAATGGTGGACCAGGCGGGAAAGCCGCGCGCCTGCGGTTGGCCATCCACGTTGGATACCCCCAGCACGCCGGTGGTGTCGAAGCGGTGGCGTCCGATCTGCGTGGTGCCGTGGGCGCTGCCGTCAGCGGCCTGGTAGGCATCCAGCGCCAGCCACTGGTGTTGCGGGTCGGACCAGTTGCCCCAGTGCAGGCTGGGGCTGGCGTTGAAGATTTGCAGTCCGCTGCCCAGCATCACGGTAAGCGCGATCAGGTTGATCCAATGCATGACACGGATCGGCCAGCGATGGCGCAGCACGTGGTGCGCGATGGCGCGTGGCGCCAGGGTGAAGGCGCTACTGGCCGGTTGCGGCTTGGCTGTGGTCATGATCCGATTCGCCCAGGCTTAGGTTGGATGGCAGCGCTCAGGCTACCTGCTTAGGGGGCACTTCGCTGAAGCCGGCTCGAAGGTTACCGTGGGCGTGTGTTGCGTCGGTATGCCGTGGTGTGTCTCGCATGCATAAAAAAACCGCGGCGTCGTTGCCGCGGTTTTGTGGTCACTGGCGCGGCGTGGCTACCAGATCTTTACCTGGGATGCCTCCGAACGCACCATCGCATCGCCGCTCTTGCATTGGAATGCCTGGGCGAACGCCGGCATGTTGGAGGGCGCGCCGATCGCGCGGAACTGCGCTGGCGCATGCGGATCGGCATTGAGCGAAGTCAGTTGCGCTTCGGGGCGGATACTGCCGCGCCATACGCGTGCCCAGTTGAGGAAGAAACGCTGGTCCTGGGTGTAGCCGTCGATTTTCTTGGCGGCCTCGGCCGGGTTCGCCTTCAGTGCCATTTGCAGCGCGTCGTAAGCCGCATTGATGCCACCCAGGTCGCCGATGTTCTCGCCCATGGTCAGGCGGCCGTTGACGTGCTTGCCCGGCAGCGGTTCGTAGGCGTCGAACTGCGCGGCCAGTTTGTCGGTGCGTGCTTCGAAGGCCTTGCGGTCGGCGTCGGTCCACCAGTTGACGTTGTTGCCTTTGGCGTCGAACTTGCTGCCTTGGTCGTCGTAGCCATGGCCCATTTCGTGGCCGATCACAGCGCCGATACCGCCGTAATTGAGCGCGTCGTCGGCGTCGGCGGAAAAGAACGGTGGCTGCAGGATCGCTGCCGGAAATACGATCTCATTCTTCTGCGCGTTGTAGTAGGCGTTGACCGTCTGGGGGGTCATGCCCCATTCGCTGCGATCCACCGGCTTGCCAATCTTGGCCACCATGTAGTCGTAGTTGAACTTGTCGGCGGCGCGCACGTTGGCGAAATAGTTGCCCGGCACGATGGTCAGCCCGGACCAGTCGCGCCACTTGTCGGGGTAGCCGATCTTGGGCGTGAAGCTGGCCCATTTCTCCAGTGCTTTCTGCTTGGTTTGTGCGCTCATCCACGGCAGGTTCTCGATGCGCACTTTGTAAGCGGCACGCAGGTTGTCCACCAGCTCCTGCGCACGCTGCTTGGATTGCGCGCTGAAGGTCTTGTCGACGTACAACTGGCCCAATGCCATGCCCATCGCGTCATTGACGGTATCCAGCGAGCGCTTCCAGCGCGGCTTGATTTCCTTCTGGCCGTTCAAGGTTTGCTCGTTGAACGCGAAATCTTCTTGCTGGAAGGGCGAAGATAGATAGGGCGCCGCCGCGCTGATCGCATGGAAGCGCAGATATGCCTGCCACTGCGCCACCGGCATGGCGGTGAGCATGGTGTCTACTTCGCCGAAGAACTTCGCCGGCGCCAGCGAGAACCCGTCGCGCACGTCGGCGCCCTGCGCCTTGAAGAAGGCCTGCCAGTCGAAATGCGGCGTGATCTTGGCCGCCTCGGCGAAGCTGACGTAGTGATAGCGGTTTTCCGGCTGGCGCAGATCCACCGGCAGCAGCGAGGCCGCGGCCAGGCGAGTCTCGAAAGCCATCACCTGCGCCGCCTGGGCGGCAGCCTGCGCGCTGGGCGTGCCGCTCAACGCGAACAGCTTGGCGATATGCGCCTCGTAAGCTTGGCGAATAGCCGCATAGGCGGGCTTGCTGTAGTAGTCGGCGGTGGGCAGGCCAAGGCCGCCCTGGCCGGTGAAGGCGATTTGCTGGTTGGAGTCCTTGAAGTCAGCGTTGCCGCCGAAGCGAAACAGCACCGGTTGGCCGCTGGCGTAGGTGCTGGCGATGTAGCGGCCGATGTCGGTGCTGTTCTTGAGTGCATCGATCGCCTGCAATTGCGGCTGGATCGGCGTGTAGCCGGCTTGCTCGATCGCCTGCTCGTCCAAGCCGGCGGCATACAGATAGCCAATCTTCTGTTCGATCGAGCCGGCGCTTAGCGTCGCCGCTTGCTTGGCGTCGGCCTCGACGATGGTGCGTTGCGCGTTGAGGCTGTCTTCGCGCAAGACATCGAACGAGCCCCAGTGGGTGCGATCAGCCGGGATAGGATGCGCCGCCACCCAGTTGGCATTGACGAAGCCGTTGAAGTCGCTGCATGGGCTTATCGAGTTGCTTAGCTCACTGATGTCGAAGTTGGCGGTGGGCGCGGCCAGTGCGGCGGTGCTCAAGCCCAGAGTCACGGCCAACGCCAGCGGTTTCACAATGCGGTACGACATAGGTTCCCCTCCCCACGAGGCGCGCGCGGCGCCGACAGCCCCGGCAGCGGGGCGAATGATTTTACGAGGCTAGGCGGTATGCGGCGAATCGTCCCAGTGTCGAAGGTCATGCTTCAGCGTTTGCCGGCGCGCCATGCCTCCGGCGTCGATGTCCAACCCGCGCGGCGCGTTATCATCGACGGTATGACAGATCGCCCCAACACACCTCTTTTGTTCCGCGATGCCGGTCTCGCCGATGCGCCGGCCCTGGCCGCCCTGGTGGAATCGGCCTACCGCGGTGAAATCAGTCGGCAAGGCTGGACCACCGAAGCGGATCTGCTGGACGGACGGCGCACCGACGCCGACGAAGTAGCCGGCCTGATCGCTTCAACCGATGGCGCGATGCTGCTGGCCGAGCGCGATGGCGAGCTGCTGGCGTGCTGCTATCGCGAACGCTGCGGCAGCGAAGCCTATTTCGGCATGTTCGCGGTGCGCCCAGGACGGCAAGGCGGCGGCATCGGTGGCGCGCTGCTGGAGGAGGCGGAGCGTCGCGCGCGCCAGGAGTGGGGCTGCCAATTGATGTGCATGCGGGTGATCGATCTGCGCGATGAATTGATCGCCTGGTACATCCGGCGCGGCTATCGGCGCACCGGCGTGTTCTCGCCGTTTCCCTATGGCGATGAGCGCTTCGGCTTGCCGCGCCGCGACGATCTGCGCTTCGAGCGGATGGAAAAATCGTTGCTTACCGAGGCCGTGGCATGAGCGCCTGGGTACGTGTCGGTACGCGCAGCGATCTGCTGCCTGGTGAACATCTGATCGTGTGGGATGGCGACACCGCCATCGCGGTCTACAACATCGATGGCCAGCTCTACGCGGTGGAAGATATTTGCACCCATGATGGCGGCGAATTGGCCGGCGGCCCCGTCGATGGCTTCGAGGTGGAATGCCCGCGCCACGGCGGCCGCTTCGATCTGCGCACCGGCGAGGTCACTTGCCCGCCGGCATTCGATCCCATCGCCACCTTCCCGGTGAAGGAAGAAGATGGCGCGATCTGGACCCGCGACGACCGTTGATCGGCGCGTCGGGCTACGGTCCAAAGGGGCTGCACGCTGTACGACGGTTGGCAGCTCAATCGACGCAAGCGACCGACGGTCGGATCAGAAGTGGTAGACGAAGGCCAGCGTCTGGCTGAACTGGTTGCGTTGGCCGAACCGGCTTACCAGCGGGCTGTCGCCGGCTTGGCCGAGCAGTCGTGTATAGCCCAGCGCCAGCGCGAAACCGGTGTGCTGACTGGTCGGAATGAACGCGTCGTATTCCAGGCCGATCTGCTGGCTACCCGCGCCGGGTCGCCAGGTTGGCGTACCCAGCGCCGCCGCCTGCGCGGCATTGAATCCGAAGAAGCGGTTCATCGCCGCGCCGTTCATGCTTTGCCACTGCAACTCGAACTCATGCTCGATATAGCCCAGGTTGGGCAGTTGATAATCGGCATAGAGGTTGAGGTAGGCGCCTGCGCCCTGGGTGTCGTGGCTGAGATTGGCCCCGTAGCTGAATTGCTTGGTGGGGTGGTATTCCAGATAACCGCCGGCCTGCACGCGCGGCCCCAGCGAGTCGACGATGCCACCGAGGTGCGGCCCAAGACCATCGCGGGTGCGCCCCCACAGATAGTTGCCGTAGAGACCACCATGCAGCTTATCGGCGTTGATGAGGTCCACCGTGAGGCCGTCGGCGGTGGACAGCTCGCCGATACCGGGAATTTCGATATCGACATAGGGCACCGCTTGATTGCGGTGGTTGCTGGCGCCGATCCATTCGGGCATCCGTTCGACGCCAGCGCCTAGCGCGATCTGGGTTTGCGTATCGGCATCGTCGGCGCGCGCCAGCCCGGCACCGGCGGCGAGCAGCAGCGCGGCGAGCGTTAGCGCCAGTCGGGTGGCGTGGCGAGGAGGCGCGTTGGTGGTGAAGTAGGGCTGCGGTTCGATCACGGTTTAAGGGGTGCTCCCTGGGGTCCGAATTGCACCAGCACGCGTTGGCCAATGCGCAGTTGCTGGCCGGCGGGAGCATCGAAAACCACGATGCATTCAACCGTGCGGGTGTTGGCGCGCACCAGCGGATCTTCTTCTAACGTACTGCTACTGAACACCTGCCCGATGCGCAGCACATGCGCGGGGATCGGCGTCTGCGCATGGCCGCTGTCGTCGATCACCTGGGCGCGCATGCCTGGCACTACCGCGCCGACGAACGACTCGTTGAGTTCGGCGCGCACCAGTCGCGGTTGCTGCGGCAGCAAGGTAAATAGATTGTCGCTGGCCGCGTTCACGCTGGCGCCGGGCTGCACGGCGCGATGCACGATCTGGCCGGCGATCGGTGCGCGCAGGCTGCGTTGCTCCAATGCGTAGCGCGCGCTGGCCAGCGTCTGCGCGGTTTGCGCCAGGCTGGCCTGGGCAGCGAGGCGTTGACTGGTCAGTTGCTGCACTTCATCGTGCGCATCGTCGGCGCTTTGGCCATCGCCGGCACCGGCCGCCGCCGCCGCGCTCAGCCGATGGGCGCGTACCCGCATGGCCTTGAGTTTGTTGTTCAGCAATTGCAACTGGGCCTGGGCCTGCTGTTGCTCCGCCTGCGCCGCGCTTACCGCCAGCTTGGCCGGCACGTCGTCCAGGGTGGCCAGCAGTTGGCCTTGCTTTACCTGATCGCCTTCTTGCACCAGTACCTTGGTGACCACGCCTTCGCGCGGCATCGCCAGTTCGAGCAGGCCGCCTTCGACGTCGACCCGACCACGTGCCATCGCGACATAATTGTTGGCCGGCGTGGTTGTCGGGGCGCTGGTGGGGTTGTCGTGCGAGCAGCCGACCAGGCCCAGCAGCGCGGCGGCGAAAAGGAGCGGAAGTGGCCGCATGACTCAGGGTTCCTGGTGGCCGGACCCTAGCGGTCCGGTAGTGAGCGGCGCTGCACTTTTCGGGCGCCGATCGGTAAGCATACGGCCGTCTTCCATCGCCAGCACGCGATCGGCATGGCCGACCAGGCGCGGATCGTGGCTGACGCACAAAACGGTGGTGCCGTGACCGTGCGCGATGCGATGCAGAATGTCGATCACGATCTGCCCATTGGCCGCGTCCAGCGCACTGGTCGGCTCATCGGCGAACAACAGTTGCGGCTGCTTGGCCAGGGCACGGGCGATCGCCACGCGCTGTTTCTCGCCGCCGGACAACTCGCTCGGCCGTAACCGCATGCGTGGTCCCATGCCGACTTCTTCCAGCGAGGCGATCGCGCGCCGCCGCGCCTCGGTTTTAGACAGGCCCAGGTAATGCAGCGGCAGTTCCACCTGTTCAAGCGCGCTCAAGGCCGGAAACAGATTGAAGCCCTGAAACACGAAGCCAGTGTGGCGCAGGCGGAAGCGTTCAAGCGCCTTGCGGTCATAGTCCAGCAGCGACTCGCCCAGCGCAGTGACGTTACCGCTATCGGGCCGTTGCAACCCGCTGAGGATCGCCAGCAAGGTGCTCTTGCCGCAACCGGACGGGCCGGAGATCAGGGTCAGCTCGCTGGCCGCGACCTCCAGCGAAAGGTCGTGCAGCACCTGGCTGCGCAACGTGCCGGACACGAACGACTTGCCGATCGCTTCGGCGCGCAGCGAAATTTCGGGGATGGCGGTCATGGTGGTCATCGCAGCAAGGTGGCCGGATCGGCGCGGCGCAAGCTGCGCATGGCGGCTAGGCCGGAGACGATCGCCAACGCCATCACGAGGCCCAGGCAGACCGCGCTGGCGAGCGGACCCAGCGTCACCGGCACGTTGTAACTGCGCGCCAGCATCAGGGCCAACGCGCCCAGGATCGCGCTGCCGAGCAAGCCGAGCGCGCCCACCCAGCAAGCCTGCTCCAGCACCACGCGGCGCAGCGCGCCGACGCCCACGCCGAGCGCATTGAGGGTGGCGTACTCGCGGATCGAGC
This sequence comes from Dyella sp., assembly GCA_040508515.1. GTDB lineage: Bacteria > Pseudomonadota > Gammaproteobacteria > Xanthomonadales > Rhodanobacteraceae > JBEVMS01. The sequence continues at coordinate 13,075 of JBEVMS010000278.1, forward strand.
CGATCACCGCGGCGACCAAGGTCTGGCTGGTGATCACCACGCCAACCAGGAGCACGATGCCGGCCAGGAACAGCACGCCAGCACCGGCGCCGGTGTCGAGGATCCAATACAGTTGCGAGCGCTGCGCGAATCGTTTGGCCGTCCAGACGTCATAAAGTCCAAATGCGTCGGCGCCATCCAGACGCTTGGCGACTGCTGTCGCCTGATGTGGGTCGTATAGCGAGGCGACGAAATAAGTCACACGGCCAACGTCATCCGGGCTGGTGTCCAGTCGCTGAGCGGTATCCAGCGAGGCGACCACGTTGACGCCGCCGAGTGCGCGCAAGCCATTGCTGACGCCGACCACGCGCACGCGATGGCCGTTGATCGCGGCGCTGTCGCCGATGCGCACGCCCAGGCTATCCAGGTCGGCGCGATCGACGATCACCGCATCGGGCTCGTTGAGCTTGGCGCGTAAGGTCGCCGGCAGCGCTTTGGCGAACATCATGCCGTCGGGTCGCGCGTCGATGCCGGAAACAAACACCGACACGCCGCCGGTATCGGTCGGTCCGCGCCAGTCCGAGTCGACCCACAGGAACGGCTCCACACGACGCACCGCGGGGTCCATGCGCAGATGCATTTCCACGCCGCGCGAAATCGAGCGGCCCAGATTGACGCTCTGCGTGCCCGGATAGCCGATCCACAGATCGGCGGTGGAGCCGGTGATATACACGCTGGCGCTGCCGAAGATACCCAGCACCAGACCGGTTTGCAGCAGTTGCAGCAAACCGGTGAAGCCGACCGCGATAATCGCCGGCAGGAATCGTCGCCATTCGTAGATCAGGGTTTTGCGAGCCAGCGCGACCATCAGCGTGCTCCCCGCGCGGAGGCGTGTTCATCCGGCGTGTGTGGCCCATCCAGCGGTGCCCCGCCCAGTGCCTTGTACAGCGAAACGTAAGCCAGGCTGCGGGCGGCGCGTGCGGCGACCAGTTCCAACTGGGATTGGCGATCTTCCAACTGGCTTTGCTGCAATTGCAGCGGGCTGTCCAGGCGCAGCGCCACGCGGGTACGCACCGCCAGCTCCGCTTGCTGGCTGGCCTGGCTGGCCAGGGTCAAGGCCTGTTCGCGCAGATACAACTGCTGCAAGTCGCCCATCGCGGTTTCCACTTCGCTGACTCCCTGCAACACGGCCTGCCGATAGGCGTACACCGCCGCCTTCAGCTGATGCGCCGAGGCATGCGCGGCGGAGACACGGTTGCCCCAATCGAACAGCGGGATATCGATGATCGGACCGCTGGAAAAGATCGCGCGGGTGCGCGTGCGCCGGTAACTGGTGATGTCGGTGGAATACTGCAGCGCCGCGCCCAGCGCCAGGTTGGGATACATCTGCGCGCGACTGAGGTTCATCTGGCCGGCGGCGCGCAGCACTTCGGCTTCAGCGCTGGCGATTTCTGGGCGCGTACGCAGCAGATCGGCCGGCGCGCTGGCCAGTTGCCAGTCGCCCAAGTGTGGCTGTGCGCCGCCGTTCAACCACTGTGGATCGGGCGTCGGTTGGCCCAGCAGCATCGCCAATTGCTGCACGCTGGCGTTGATCGCCTGACGCGGTTCGGACAGCGCCGCCTGCGCTTGGGCCAGTGCGACTTGGGCGCTGGCCACGTCCTGTGCGCTGGCCAATTGCAGTTGCAGGCGCTGCCGAACGATCGCAAGCCGCTGCTGCTGGCCGTCGAGCACTTGTTGCAGCAAGGACTCCTGCGCCTGCGCGGTCCGTAACAGAATCCATTGACGAGTCACTTCGGCAACCAGCGAAACACGCGCAGCCTGTAACAGCGCGGCGCTGGTCGCCAGCTCGCCTTCGCCCATCTGCCTGGCGCCTTGTCGGGCGCCGAACAGGCCCAGTTCCCACGTGGCGTCGAAGCCGGCGATAAAGAACGAGGCGCTGGCGTCCGGATCGATCGCATCGTCGGTGCGCGCATGCAGGTTGGGCAGGAAGCGATCCTGCGAATGGTGCTGCGCCTCGCGCGCGGCGCGCAGGTGTTCAAGCGCTTCGGCCACGGTCAGATTGTTGCGCAGGGCACGATCGATCAACGCATCAAGCTCGTCGTCATCAAAGCTGCGCCACCAGCCGTGCAAGTCCGCGGCGGCGGCACCGGGGGCAAGCGCCGGCGCGTTGCGCCAGGCGATGGGCAGCGGCGGGTCCAAGGGTGGAGTGGTCACGCTGGCGCAGGCGACGAGCAGCATGAGCGCGCAGCCCATCCACGCAAGGCGCAAAAACATGCGATTGGCGCGTCGCCAATCGTTGCCAACGGATCGACGCCGAGTGAGTACGGTTAGTGGCACAGAGCGTCCTACCATGGCGGCGGCGGTCAGGCCGGCCCAGCGATGATTGTGTAAATCATTTTACGTCTTAGAATGAAATTGTCAGTTAAACCAACGATTTATTCTTGGCTTAAGGTGGTTGCCTAAAAGGGTTTGCCAACCGCCGGGGGCGAAAGCATAACCGCTCGCGCTTTGGGTTTGCTAAGGGCTTCTGCAGCCGGTTTGCTGACGCGACAAATTTATGCGTTATACATTTTTTTGACGCAAAGAAAGGAGGTCGAAAGGGGCTGGGCTTTACCGTGCGCTACCTTTTAGCGGAGCATCAATGGCGTGACCTCGTGGAGCATCCTTTGCGATTTCGATGGCACCATCTCCGTGGAAGATGTGATCGATTCCTTGCTGGACCGCTTCGGCCGCCCCGGTTGGGAGGCCCTGGAGCAGGATTGGCGCGCCGGTAAGATCGGCTCGCGTGAATGCATGTCGGGGCAGGTTTCGCTGCTTGACATGAGCCGGGCCGAACTCGATCGTCATCTGGACACCTTGTGGATCGATCATGCGTTCCCCGCCTTCGTGGCGAAGACGCGTGAACTCAATACGCCGATGCGCATCGTCAGCGACGGCTTGGATCACGCCATCCACGCGATTCTGGGCCGTTACGGGCTGGACGGCTTGCCGCTGGCGGCCAATCGGTTGTCGTCGATTTCGGCGCGTGGTTGGCAGTTGGATTCGCCTTATCAGGCCGACGGTTGCCGCAGCGGCACCTGCAAGTGCGCGTGTGTAACTCAGGCCCGCGCCAGCGGCGCCAAGACCTTGTTGATCGGCGATGGCGCCTCGGATTTCTGCGCCGCTGATCGGGTCGATTTCGTGTTCGCCAAGAACCGTCTGATCGAACACTGCCGCGCGGCGGGCATTCCCTATGTGGCGATCACCGGCTTCGAAGACGCGATCGAATTGCTGCCCGAGCTGCTGGCCGGTCGCCTGACCGAGCGTGCCGCGACCAAGCCCTTGCTTTCTCTCTCCTGAACCCGACGATTTACGGATCAGAATCCATGAATGCTTTTGACAAGAACACCGGCACGGTGATCGACGACGCTCAACTGTTGGCCGACGAGGCCAAGTACAGCTCCTTCGGCGACACCGTGCATTACGTCGATCCACCGAAGATCTTCCGCCACGCCGAAGGCAGCTTCATCTACGACAGCGCCAACGTGCCGTTCCTCGACCTGCAGATGTGGTACTCGGCGGTTAACTTCGGCTACGGCAACAAGCGTCTCAACGATGTGCTGAAGAACCAGATCGATCTGCTGCCGCAGGTCGCCAGCCAGTATTTGCACCAGTCCCGCATCGAGCTGGCCAAGACCATCGCGGTCGACGCCAAGCAGAAGTTCGGTCTGGACGGTCGTGTGCACTTCAACGTCGGCGGCGCGCAGGCGGTGGAGGATTCGCTCAAACTGGTGCGTAACTTCAAAAATGGCAAGAGCTTGATGTTCGCCTTCGAGGGCGGCTATCACGGTCGTACCTTGGGTGCGTCGTCGATCACCTCCAGCTACCGCTACCGCCGCCGTTTTGGTCACTTCGGCGAGCGCGCGATGTTCCTGCCGTTCCCGTACCCGTTCCGTCGCCCCAAGGGCATGACGCCGGAGGAATACTCGGACGCGTGCGTGCATCAGTTCGAGCGCTTGTTCGAGACCGAATACAACGGCGTGTGGGATCCCAAGACCAACCAGGCCGAATACGCCGCGTTCTACGTCGAGCCGATCCAGGGCACCGGCGGCTACGTGCTGCCGCCGCGCAATTTCTTCAAGGGCCTGAAGCGGGTGCTGGACAAGTACGGCATCTTGATGGTGGTCGACGAAATCCAGATGGGTTTCTGGCGCACCGGCAAGCTGTGGTCGATCGAACATTTCGGCGTGACCCCGGACGTGGTGGTGTTCGGCAAGGCGCTGACCAATGGGCTCAATCCGCTGTCCGGCCTGTGGGCGCGCGAGGAATTGATCAACCCGACGATCTTCCCGCCCGGCTCCACGCACAGCACCTTCAACTCCAATCCGCTGGGCACGTCGCTGGGCCTGGAAGTGATAAAGATGGGTTACGAGCTCGATTACGAGCGCACGGTGGCCGAAAAGGGCGCACACTTCCTGGACGCGCTGAAGGACTTGCAGAAGCGCCACAAGGAAATCGGCGACGTCGACGGTCTGGGCTTGGCGCTGCGCGCCGAGATCTGCACCGACGACGGCTTCACCCCGAACAAGGCGCTGCTGGATAAGATGGTCGATATCGGCCTGGCCGGCGATCTGCAGCACAACGGCAAGAAGATCGGTCTGGTGCTGGATGTCGGCGGTTGGTACAAGAACGTGATCACTTTCGCCCCCTCGCTGGACATCAGTCACGAGGAAATCGACCTGGCGATCGCGCTGCTCGACCAGTTGATCAGCAAGGCGAAGAACGCGATGTAATGAGTAGGATGGACGTAAAGACGTCCATCCCATCAGGTTTGATGGTTTATTGTCGATTGGTTCCCGTGCAGGGGATGCTGACATCACGGCGGCGCTTAGGCGCTGCCGTTTTTTTGGCTGGGCTGGCGATCACAAAGCGCATTAATGGGGGCCGTCAGCCAGCGGGAAATGCACTTCCACCCGCAATCCACCATGGCTGCCACTGAGGTAGCGCACGCTGGCGCGGTGACGCTCGGCGATCCCGCGCACGATCGCCAGTCCTAAGCCGGTGCCGTCCTCCGTGTTGCCGGGCACGCGGAAAAAACGCTCACCCAGGCGTGGCAGGAAGGTCGGTGATACGCCGGGGCCGTTGTCTTCTACGCTTAGGCGCACACCGTTGGCGCTGGCGCGATTCACCCCCACGGTGACCATCGAACCGCGCCCGGCGTAACGCAGGCAGTTGTCGATCAGGTTGTCCAGCAGCTCCTGCAAGGTCAGCGCGTCGGCAAGCACCCACAGTGGTTGCGAGGAACCTTCGTAGCCCAGGTCGATGCCACTGGCCAGCGCTTCATGCACGCGTGCCGAAACGGTGTCCGGCGCCAGCTTGCCGAGGTCGACCGGCTTCAATGTGTCGCTGTCGTTATGCAGCGACTGCGCGCGGGTCAACGCCAGTAATTGGCCCGAAGTGCGCGTGGCGCGTCCGGTCAGGCGTTCGATATGGCCTAGCGCATCGTCGAGGGTTTCGGGGCGACGGTCTTTCTGCGCGCGTTCGGCGTGCACGCGCAGACCGGCCAACGGCGTGCGCAACTGGTGCGCGGCATCGGCGATGAAGCGCTCTTGCAATGACAGCATGCCGCGCAGTCGGGCGAACAAGTCGTCGATGGTGCGGGTCAGTGGCAGGATTTCCTCTGGCACGTCCGCGTCGCCGACCGGGGCCAGATCGTGCTCGCGCTGGGCCAGACGCTCGGTCAACGGCTCCAGTTCGCGCAGGCCGCGGCTGACGCCAAACCAAACCAGCGCGAGCACGCTCAGCAGCAGCACACCCTGCGCGGGAATGGTAAGCAGCAGGATTTCGCGTGCCACTTCGTGACGATCGCGCAAGGTTTCGGCCACGGTGAGAATCAGCTGGTCATTGCTGTCGTGCGGGTTGACGATCACCATGCTGGCCGCGCGTACCTGGCGCCGCCCCAGCAGGGTGCTGTAAATCACCGGTGGTTGAGTGACGCCGGGCAGGCGTGGCGGTAGTGGAATATTGTCGCTACCCACTTGCGGTCCGTAGCGTGCACTGCGCACGCTGAAATAATTGCGCCCATCCGGATCGTATTCGAGCAAAAAACGCGCTTGGCTGGACACGGTGGTGGTGCTGTTGGAGCTGTCGCTGTTGAGTAATTGCGCCAGCGTCAGTGCGGTGTCGGAGAGGTCGCGGTCGTGGACGTGGTTGGAGTAGAGCAGGGCACCGCTGTAGGTCAGCGCAGCATCGCCCAGTAGGACCAGGGTGAGCGGGATCAGCAGAAACGCCAGCAAGCGGCGGCGCAGGCTGCGCCGGCCGCTCGTGCGTCGGTAATGCAATCGTCTCCAACGGCTGTCGGTTTTCATGCGTCGTCCGCGCTGGCCTCTTCGAGCAGATAGCCCAGCCCGCGAATGGTGCGCACCTGAGTTCCGGAGCCGTGCAGCTTGCGCCGCAGGCGGTGAATAGCGATATCCAGCCCGTTGTCGGTCAGTTCTTCATCCCAACTGCACAGCGCCTCGATCAATTGGGCGCGACTGGTGACGCGATCGGGGCGTGCGGCCAGCGCTTCGAGTAAGCCAAATTCACGCGCGGTCAGCTCCAGCGCTTCCTGGCCGACCCAGGCGCGATGTCCCGGCATATCCAGCCGCAGTTGGCCGATGATCAGTTCCGGTGCGCCGTGCGCGTTGTAGCGACGCAGCAGGGCGCGCACACGCGCCTCGAACTCAGCCAGCGCGAAGGGTTTCACCATGTAATCGTCGGCACCCAAGTCGAGTACCCGCACGCGTTCTTGCAGGCCTTCGCGTGCGGTGATCACCAGCACTGGCAGGTCGCCACCACGCTTGCGCAGGCGTTGCAGTACATCGCTGCCGTCCAGCGCCGGCATGCCCAGATCGAGCACCAGCAGGTCGTATGGCGTGTCGCGCAGCGCCACGTCGGCGCGGTTGCCGTCGGCGACATGGTCGACCGCGTGGCCGCCCTGGCGTAGCGCGGCGCAGACGCCCGCGGCAATCGCCTGATCGTCTTCAGCTACGAGTATGCGCATGCTTTGGCTCCTGGCAGGTGAGTGCGCGATTAGTTAGTGGCGCGATCACAGCGTGATCGGTGGTTCTCAAGGTTGCCGATGGGCCGTGCGTGGCTGCGTCGGCCAGCACAGCCGCGTCATGCTCGCATGAAATGCGGGTGGCACCGATAGTTGCCGCGACGGCTTTGAGGCAGTTATCTGGTGGGTCGCATGGTCCATCGACTGCGTTGCCGACGGCCTACGGGCGTGGCCGGTGATTTTGCTTACTGCCACCCGCGGCTGAGTGGTGAAGGCACTGATCACCATCGCGATGGGGGCGCGCCGCTAGATAGGGGTGACGATGTTGCGTCGAGGCGGGTTGACCGTCTTCACGCGTAAGCGCGGCGATGTTGGCGTTGCGGCGGGTAGTAGGCGAACACGTGGTTGTGGCTGCCGAGGAAATCCATGTCTTCGATATGCTCGCCGCCCAGTCGCTCGGCCACCCGGTCGGAGGCGTCGTTGCCAAAGCGCACCAGGCTGATCACCCGCGGTGCGTGCAACTGTTCCCAGGCGAACGCCAAGACCGCGTTGCCCGCCTCGGTGGCGTAGCCTTGATGCCGGTGCTGTGGTTTGAGCATCCAGCCCAATTCCAGCGCGGGCCAGCCTTCGGGGTTCATCAATCCGGCGCGGCCGATGAACTCGCCGCTGTCTTTGAGTTCCAACGCCCACATGCCGCAGCCGCAGAGCTGCCAGTGTCCCAGCAGCATGGCCAGCGAGCGCCAAGCCGTAGGGCGGTCCAGCGGCTGACCATCGCCCAGCCAGCGCGTGCTGTCCGGGTCAGCCAGCATTGCGGCATATTGGTCGAAGTGACGTTCGGTGAACGCCGTCAGGCGCAGACGCGCCGTTTCAAGGGTTGGGATAGGGTGCATAGTCAGCTGACGTGGATGCCACCGAGCAGGGCGGCCAGGGCGTGGGTACTGTGCGCCAGACTCTCTGGCCAGGGCAAGCCGACGATTCTCTCACCTGTGGCGGTGTCAAGAAAGTCTTCGGCGTGGCCCGGCGGCAGCAAGTGTCGGTAATCGATAGTGATTTCCGTGTCTTGGGGCAAGTCGCTGAGAGCGAACACGAAGCCCAGATGCCACAGGCCGTTGGGCGTAAAACTGTGGTTGATGTAGCACTCGTCCGGCCAGTCAGGCGACAAGGTATAGCGGTCCTCGAACCAGCGGGCACTGGCGTGGAACTGCGCGGCCAGTGAGGGGTCGGCCAGGATATCGGCATGCCGGTAGGTGCATGTGATGGCGTCCGGCGCGGTGATCACGCTACCGGCGCGCACCGCCTCGTTCAGGTACAGCCCCTGGCCGGCACCGGTGATGGCGGAGGCGGCGATGCGGTAGCGCGGAAGGATCATGAGGGCGCAGCGGCGGAATGGGCCGCGAGTGTAGCGCCAGCCGGCACGGCAAGCTAATCGCCGTGCCGGCGCCCGGCATCAATGGTTGGCGCTGACCGGTTTGGCGGCGGTCTTGGCGGGTTTGGCGCTGACGGCTTTGCCGCTGTCGCCTTTGCCGCTGTCGCCTTGCAGCAGAATCGCGCTGCGGTTGCGCTCCAGCGTGGCGGCGCCGATGCCCTTGATCTGGTGCAGGTCGTCGACGCTCTTGAACGGGCCATGTGCCTCCCGATACGCGACAATCGCCGCCGCCTTGCTGGGGCCGATGCCATCGAGCGATTGCGCGATGGTGGCGGCATCGGCTTTGTTGATGTTGACCGGGGTGGCGGCGAAGACCGGCAGCGCCAGTCCCAGCAGGGCTCCCAAAAGAATCGACAGACGAATCATTGCAATGTCTCCCTGAAATGTTATGAGGCGGACCACTCGCCCGCCTGGTCACTTTGCGCAGTGCGTGAGCGTTTGGCAGTCGGTCTAGCGCGCGCGGCTGGTGCGTCGGTGGCGGCCATTGCAGTAGGCGTCCAGCCCTGCACGATGCCGGTGCGTGGCGCGGACCGGCGCGGGTGGCGCTGATACAATCGACATCTTTTCGACCTGCAGGAATCTCCGATGGACACCGCCCGCCTTTCCAGCTTCGTTGGCACGCTATGGGATCAAGAGATCGTGCCCAAGCTGGTTGAGTACATCCGGATTCCCAACAAGTCGCCGATGTTCGATGCCAACTGGGTCGAGCACGGCTACATGGAGCAGGCGGTCACCCTGATGAGCGACTGGGCGCGCGCCAAGCTGACCGCACTGCCGGGCGCCACGCTGGAAGTGGTGCGTCTGCAGGGGCGTACGCCGCTGATCTACATCGAAGTGCCGGGCGAGGGCGACGACACCGTGGTGCTGTACGGGCATCTGGACAAGCAGCCTGAGATGACCGGCTGGTCGGAAGGTTTGGGTCCGTGGACGCCGGTGATCCGCGGCGACAAGCTCTACGGTCGCGGTGGCGCCGACGACGGCTACGCGATCTTCGGTTCGCTGGCCGCGCTGCTGGCGCTGAAGGAGCAGGGCATCGCCCACGCGCGCTGCGTGATCCTGATCGAGGCTTGCGAAGAATCGGGTAGCTACGACTTGCCCTATTACGTCGAGCATCTGGCGGAGCGGATCGGCAACCCCTCGCTGGTGGTCTGCCTCGATTCGGGTTGCGGCAACTACGACCAGCTGTGGCTGACCACCTCCCTGCGCGGCATGACCGGTGGCAACCTCACCGTGAAGGTGCTGGAAGAGGGCGTCCATTCCGGCGATGCCTCCGGCGTGGTGCCGTCCAGCTTTCGCATCCTGCGCGAATTGCTGAGCCGACTGGAAGATCCGGCCACCGGCAAGATCGTACCGCCGGAGTTGTATGTTGAGATTCCCGGCCAGCGCGTGACTCAGGCGAAGCAGGTGGCGCAGGTACTGGGTACGGCGGTATATGACAAATTCCCGTTCGTGGAGGGCATGCAGCCGGCAACCGACGATCTGGCCGAGTTGGTGCTCAACCGCACATGGCGGCCGCAATTGGCGGTAACCGGCATGGGCGGCATGCCCGCCTTGGACAGTGCCGGGAATGTGCTGCGCCCGTTCACCTCGGTCAAACTGAGCCTGCGCGTGCCGCCGACCTTGAACGGCGTCCAGGCCGGCCAATTCCTCAAGCAACTGTTGGAAAACGATCCCCCGTACGGCGCCCAGGTCAGTTTCACGCTGGAAAAAGACAGCAGCGGCTGGCATGCGCCGGCGTTGTCGCCGTGGCTGGAACAGACCGTGGCCGAAGCTTCGGAACATTACTTTGGCGCGCCGGCCGCTTACATGGGCGAAGGCGGCAGTATTCCGTTCATGGGCATGCTGGGCGAGAAATTCCCGCAGGCGCAGTTTCTGATCACCGGCGTGCTGGGCCCGCATTCCAATGCGCACGGCCCTAACGAGTTTCTCCACATTCCCACCGGCAAGAAGGTTTCCATGGTGGTCGCGGAAGTGGTGGCGAGGCATTACCAGAACAGCGCCCAGGCTTGAGCGGCTCCGCGCCGGCTGCTCGGCCGGCGCGTTTATCCATGAAGTGAATGACGTTCTCAGGCGACTGCAATGAACCCCGATCCCGCCCCCTACCTGGCCGCGCAATGGGCCGACGTCCGGCAGCGGGTCGACCAGGCCTGCCGCGCCGTCGGCCGCGATCCGTCCGAGGTCGCTGTGCTGCCGGTCAGCAAAACCTTCGGTACCGAGGTGGTACGCCAGGCGGTCGGGCTGGGCCTGCGCCGCTTTGGCGAGAACAAGGTGCAGGAGATTCGCGTCAAGGCCGATGCATTGGCCGACTGCGGCATCGACTGGGTGCTGATCGGCCACTTGCAGACCAACAAGGCCAAGGACGTAGCGCGGCTGGTGGCCGAGGTGCAGTCGCTGGACCGCTGGGAGCTGGCCGAGGCGCTGGATCGACGCTTGCAGGCCCAGGGGCGCGCGATCGACGTGTTGATCCAGGTCAAGACCGCCGCGGAGGAGAGCAAATACGGTCTGCCCCCCGAGCAATTGCCCGACTTGCTGGAACGGCTCAAGGCCTGTCACAGCCTGCGTCCCCGCGGGCTGATGACCCTGGCCACGCAGTCGGATGACCCGGCGACGGTGCGGGCCTGCTTTCGCGCCTTGCGGCAATGGCGCGAGCGCATGCAACTGGCTGGGCATGCATTGCCGCGGTTATCGATGGGGATGAGCGGCGACTACGCCGCGGCCATCGCAGAAGGGGCGACCGAGGTGCGCATCGGCAGCGCGATCTTCGGGCCGCGCCACCCTGTTTGATAGCGCTTCACCTGTGAGTGCTCGATAAAATTGCGATAACACCAACGTATAGGCATATCCGCCCATAAGCGACTTACATCGGCATATTTTCATTCAAGCTATTATTTTTATTGAAAATTTACGAATGGTGTAAAAAAGTCGCTGGATTGCAAAACTGCAGGGTTCACTTAACCGCAATCGAACATACGGGGTCGGATGCTTTGCTAACTTCGTCGACTACTTGAGGTCGCCAGCCGTTCGGCGTCCCGTTCACGAATGCACAGGGGCGTCTTCCCGCATGCCAATCAAGCGATTGACCGTATGGACCGTGCTTGCCACCGCCCTTGTTGCCAGCAGCACGATTTATGCCGCTCCGGTCACCAACGCCAACGCCCCTAAGCGCGATAATCTGGTTCTGGCCAGCGCCAGTCCGGCCCTGATGAACCTGCTGCCGGTATTCGACCCGGCACCGATGCTGGCGCAGTCGGCACTGCCGACCGGTTTGAACACGCTGGGTGGGCCCGCCAATGATGCCGCCGATGGCGTCGATGACGCCGTCGCTGACTTGGCCAATGACACCAACGAACTGCAAAAGTCGCTGATCGCCCTGGCGATGAAACTGCGCGACATTCGCTACGTGCGCGGTGGACGCACCCCTAGCACTGGCTTCGACTGCAGCGGCTTCGTGCGCTACGTGTTCGCTCATGCGATTGGCCTGGATCTGCCTTCCAACTCCGCGTCACAGTTCCTCGCTGGCCTGAAGGTCAAGCGGGACGATATTCAGCCGGGCGATCTGGTGTTTTTCCGCACCGCCGGTCGCCGTGGCCAGGGCCGCATCTCGCATGTCGGCATCTACGTGGCCAATGGTCAATTCATTCATTCGCCCTCCCGCGGCAAGACGGTGCGCGTGGATAATCTCAGCGAATCGTATTGGGCCAAGCGCTTCGCGGGTGCCAAGCGTCCCGAGGGGATGGCCGAGAACGGTTGATCCGCATCGCCAGTTAGTTCCGAAGGGCCGCCTCATGGGCGGCCTTTTTTTGTGGGTTAGGCCTGAATGTGCCCGGAAGTCAGCCTTCGGCTGGCCTGCCGCATTCGATCGTGGGTGAGTGGTCGCCGCTTTATAGGGTGCTGGCGGCAATCTGTTGGATTTAAGCCATCCCACTGTTGTTGCAGCGTCCCGATCAGCTCACGTGCTCGCGTGCCCACGATCGAGGTCGACATGATTGAAATCGATGGAGGTTGGCATCACCTCGACTCTTCGCGTCGAACTAAAAGGAGTAAGCGCTGAATGTCCCATGCTGATCTGCTCAATGTGCCCGGCGTGGCCGCCCAGCCGGTTGCCGCTACCGACGGCTACGTGTTCAACCACACCATGCTGCGTGTCAAAGATGTCACCAGATCCCTGGATTTCTATACCCGCGTGCTGGGTTTTGTGCCGGTCCATAAGCACGATTTTCCCGAGGCGCAGTTCACCATTTATTACCTGGTGCTAGGCGCCGACCGCACGCAGATTCCCGACGATGACGCTGCGCGTCTGCGCTGGGTGCTGGGGCTGAGCGGCGTGCTGGAGCTGACTTACAACTACGGCACCGAGCAGGACGCGGCATTTCACTACCACAACGGCAACAGTGACCCGCGTGGATTCGGTCATCTGTGCGTATCCGTGCCGGATGTCGACGCGGCCTGCGCGCGCTTTGAGGCGCTGGGCGTGACGTTCCAAAAGCGCCTGACCGATGGTCGCATGCGGCATATCGCCTTCATCAAGGATCCCGACGATTACTGGATCGAGATTCTGCAGCCGGTGCCCTATCGGGCGTGATCGGCGTGACAGCGTGCTGGCCTGGATGAGTCGACACGCCTCGGCTTTCCCGCGCTGGCCTAAACAAAAGGGTAGCCAGGGGCGCGGACCGACCTGACCAAGCCACCCCAGGTCGACCACGAAGCTTTGCGTCAGCGAATCGAACGCGCAACTCGGGCTGGCAGGAGCGCGTCATCAGGCGGTCTGGCAGTAGCGAAAAAGCACAGCTGTTAGGCTGCCCACTACCGGACTTCCTAGGATGGGCGCGATCGCCGGCGCTTGTCAGTGCGGATACCTGCCGGTGTTTCTGCGTGCCACGGGACCGCTGCCAGGGGTCTGCGCGGTGAGTTTCCCCCCGTCCGGATGTCGCGATGCCCTCGATCGATTTTCTCCAAGGCCCGACCCAGCTAACCGAACACCGGGGAGGTGACGATTTGCTCAGCGCCGGCCTGGGCCTGGCTGGGCTGGTCGGTCCCCCGGTGCCGTTTCTCAACCCGATGCAGCCGAGCGCGGCCGAGTTGCGCCGACGCGCCATACAGATGAGCTGGAAAGGCATCGCTGATTTGGGCCCGCTCGGTGGTTATGGGCGTGTTTATGGCGCCGTGCCGACGGTGCCAGGGCGCGAATATCAAGCGTTTGCGCGGATTCCCGGCGCCAACGCGCCGCACCGCGTGTTGCTGCAACTACCCGATCAGTTTGATCTGGCGCGGCGTTGCCTGGTGGTGGCCGCCTCGTCCGGCTCGCGTGGCATTTACGGCGCGATCGCGCTGGCCAGCGCCTGGGGGCTGCCGCGCGGCTGCGCCGTGGCATATACCGACAAGGGCACCGGTAGCGGTTATTTCGACGGCGGCGACGATAGCGGCGTAGCCCTCAACGGTCAGCGCGTGCGCCGTGGCAGCGCGGAACTGGAGTTCGAGCCGACCAAGCCGCTGCGTGATGGCGCGATCGCGATCAAGCATCTGCATTCGGGCGACAACCCCCAGGCCGATTGGGGCCGGCATGTGCTGCAGGCGGTGCGCTTCGGCCTGGCGATGCTCGATCGGGCCTATCCCGAGCAGGCGCCGTTCACCGCGCAGAACACGCGCATCATCGCCACCGGTCTGTCCAATGGCGGCGGCGCGGTGCTGCAGGCGGCCGGGCTGGACCAGGACCGCTTGCTGGCTGGCGTGGTCGCGCTGGAGCCGAACGTGCACGTTCCATCACATGGCCGGGCGATCTATGACTATGCCAGCGAGGCGGCGCTGTGGATGCCCTGCGCGCTCACTGATTCACGTTTTGCCCGTACCCCCTACGCACGCGGGCTCAAAGGCATGCCTGCGCCGGCCTGGCTGATTCGCCGTGCCAGCTTGCGTGCGCGCGGCACAGTGAGGGCCGCCACTTCCACGGCATGCGCTACGGAGGCTTACCGCCATCTGCGCGACGCCGGCTGGGAAGAGCC
>JBEVMS010000336.1:0-8153 GCA_040508515.1 Dyella sp.
TCGGCCTGATCGGTGACCAGTTGCAGTTGCCCCTGCACGCACTGCGCCTGCTGCACGCCCGGCCAGCTCAGCAGCAATGCCGGCGACAGCGTGCTTCGACAGCGCACATGGGTGGTGGCAACACGGGCACGCAGCGCCTGCAGGCCGCCCTCGCAGAGCAGCCGTCCACGGGCGATCACGCAAACTCGATCGGCCAGCGCCTCGGCTTCCTCCAGATAATGCGTGGTCAACACCACCGCGCAGCCCTGCTCGCGCAACTGCCGTATCGCCGACCACAGGCTGCCGCGCGCAGCCAGCTCCATGCCCACGGTCGGCTCGTCTAGGAACAGCAATTCGGGCCGCCCACATAGCGCCAGCGCAAACTGCACCCGTCGCTGCTGGCCACCGGAGAGCTTGCCGTAGGGACGTGGGAGCAGATCCTCAATACCGGCCAGCGCGGCGCTCTGGGCCAACGTGCGCGGGGCCGGGTAATAGCTGGCGGTCAGTCGCAGCAATTCATTCACACGCAGCGTGCTGGGCAGCTCGGCGTGCTGCAACATCACGCCGATGCGCCGACGCGCCGATAGCCGCCACGGATCTTGTCCAAACAGCTCAACCTTGCCCAAATCAGCGCGGATCAACCCCAGCAGCAGAGCGATCGCGCTGCTCTTGCCAGCAGCGTTGGGACCGAGCAAAGCCAGCACTTCGCCGCGGCGCAGCAACAGGTCGAAGCCGTCCAATGCAATTTGGCCGGCGTAACGTTTGACCACGCCACAGAGGCTGGCGACGATCGGTTCGGGTGACGACATGGGCAGTTCCTCCTTGCACTGCAACGTAGTCGCACGTCGCCGAAACCATAAGTCCGCCGCGTCAACCCTCGCTTATGACATCCGTCATCCGGGGTTACGGAGTCTGCCTGGCCCGCGTTATGCTCATATATATGGATCGTCGCGCCGCCACAGGCCATGCAAGTGACGAATTATTGCGATCCATCTGCAGAAAGCGTCGGCCTGCTTTGCGTTAGGAGCGAGGCGCCGGCGGATTGAAGGAGATTGGTATGAGCGTGATCGATCAGCTGCGCCCTCTGCGTGATTACGGCGGCCAGCCGCTGACCCACGGCCTCAACGATGCAACCATCGAACGATTCGCTGCCAGCGATACCGCGCTGGTGCAGGCCATTACCGAGGCACTGGCGCGTCATCATTCGCTGCAGGCGGAAATGAGTGACTTCCTGCGCCTGGACGAAGCCGAGCAGTTGCGCCTGGTCCAGGCCGGTTACATCAATTATTACCCCGACGACGCGATCAATCCCTACCTGCCGGCGGCCGCGCGCGGGCCGTGGATCGTCACGCTCAAGGGCGCGGTGGTGCACGACAGCGGCGGCTACGGCATGCTCGGTTTCGGGCACAACGATGCGGCCATCCATGCCGCGCTGAATCTGCCGCAGGTGATGGCCAACGTGATGACGCCCAGCGTCGCGCAGTGGCGTTTCGCGCAGGCGATGGAGCGCGAGCTGGGCCACCGGCGCGGCGGCAATCCGTTTGCCAAGCTACTGTGCCTGAACTCCGGTTCCGAGGCGGTGGGGCTGGCCTGCCGCCTGGCCGACGTCAACGCCAAACTGCTGACCGATCCGGGTGCCCGCTACGCCGGTCGCACGATCAAGCGGCTGGCGGTCAAGGGCGCCTTCCACGGGCGCACCGACAAGCCGGCGATCTACTCCGATTCTTCGCGCAAGGCTTACGTCCAGCACCTGGCCAGCTATCGCCACGAGGACAGCCTGATCACCGTGGCGCCCTACGATCTGGATGCCCTGCACGCGGCGTTCGCCGATGCCGAAACGCACGGCTGGTTCATCGAGGCGATGTTCCTGGAACCGGTGATGGGCGAAGGCGATCCCGGCCGCGCGCTGACGCCGCAGTTCTACAGCGCCGCGCGCGAACTGACCGAAGCCCACGGCGCGCTGCTGATGGTCGACTCGATCCAGGCCGGCCTGCGCGCGCACGGCGTGCTGTCGGTGGTCGACTATCCCGGCTTTGAAAAGCTGCCGGCGCCGGATATGGAAACCTATTCCAAGGCGCTCAATGCCGGCCAGTACCCGCTCTCCGTGCTGGCGGTCAACGCGCGCACCGAGCAGCTCTACCGCAAAGGCATCTACGGCAACACCATGACCGCCAATCCGCGCGCGCTCGACGTGGCGCTGGCCACCATGGCGCAGCTGACCGACGCGGTACGGCGCAATATCGTCGAGCGCGGCGCCGAGTTCGTCGCCCGGCTGGAACAGTTGAAGGACGAACTGGGCGGGCTGATCACCAAGGTGCAAGGCACCGGCCTACTGCTCTCGTGCGAGCTGGACCCGCAATTCAAATGCTACGGCGCCGGCTCCATCGAGGAATACCTGCGTGAGCGCGGCATCGGCGTGATCCACGGCGGCGCCAACTCGCTGCGCTTCACGCCGCACTTTCGGGTGACTAGCGCGGAGATCGAATTGATCGTGTCCGCCATACGCATCGCCCTCCTGGAAGGACCGCGCAAGAGCGCCACCCAAGCGGCTGCTTGAATCCGGCGCGCCGCGACCGCCGGTCGATCGGGCGCGTGGCACAGCGATGGGGCATGGATGCTCCTGCTCGCCTCGCGCGCCCGTCGCAATTTTGAAGACAGCAGCCCCGCCGCAGCGTCGCGGCCCCAGCCCCGTCGCACCAAGGGCCGCGTCTGCCAAGGATTTCTCGCATAGGCATCCATAACCGGCGCTGCCGCCACGGAGCCGGTGCGGTCCCGTCTCGCTCGTTTTCGGCGCGCGCAAATCCAGCATCCTCGGCGGACGGGGCTTCATTCGTCGTGATGCGTTGCGCCCGCCTCCGCCACTCGCTGTCGTGGCGTTCGCTGCGTCACAATCGCCTCTATTCCGCAGCCGGGCATCCGCATGAAAATCGTCGAAGTCAGCCACCCCCTGATCCAGCACAAGCTTGGCCTGATGCGCCGTGCCGACATCAGCACCAAGGAGTTCCGCGAGCTGGCTGGCGAAGTCGCCGCGTTGCTGACCTACGAGGCGACCAAGGATCTGGAAACCGTCGAGGAAACCATCCAAGGCTGGGCCGGACCGCTGACCGTGCGGCGCATCAAGGGCAAGAAGATCACCATCGTGCCGATCCTGCGTGCCGGCCTGGGCATGCTGTCCGGCGTGCTGGAAATGATCCCGGCGGCCAAGGTCAGCGTGGTCGGCCTGCAACGCGACGAAACCACCCTGACGCCGGTGACCTACTACGAGAAACTGACCGGGCGCATGGACGAGCGCACCGCGCTGATCGTCGATCCAATGCTGGCCACCGCCGGCACCTTGATCGCTACTGTCGACATGCTCAAGGCGGCCGGCGCCAAACGCATCAAGGGTTTGTTTCTGGTTGCCGCACCGGAGGGACTCGAACGCATCGCCGCAGCGCATCCGGATATCGAAATCTACCTCGCCGCGATCGATCAGCGCCTCAACGAAAAGGGCTACATCCTCCCCGGGCTGGGCGACGCCGGCGACAAGATCTTCGGCACCAAACAATTGGCGACCTGAGCGAACCGCGCCAGGCCAGCGCGGTTCGCGGTGCGAAACGCGACTCTCGCTTCAGCGCCGTGCAGCGCCGAAGCGATCCGTGGCCTGCACCAATTGATCGGTGATGCCCGGCTCAAACGCGGAATGCCCGGCGTCCTGCACGATACGCAGGTCCGCCTCGGGGAAGGCGCGGTGCAAATCCCAGGCGCTGCGCAGCGGGCACACCACGTCGTAACGGCCCTGCACGATCACGGTGGGGATATGCCGGATGCGCTCGACGTTGCGCAGCAGCTGATCGTCGTGCTCGAAGAAGCCGCCGTTGACGAAGTAATGGCATTCGATGCGCGCGAACGCCAGCGCGAACTCGTCCTCGCCGCTGGAGGCGATGAAGTTGGGATCTTGATGCAGGTAGCTGGTGGCGCCCTCCCATACCGACCAGGCGCGTGCCGCGGCCACGCGCACTTGCGGATCGGTGCTGGTCAGGCGCCGATGGTAGGCGCTGATCAGGTCGCCACGCTCAACGACGGGAATCGCCGCCAGGTAGGTTTCCCAAGCATCCGGATAGAGCTGGCTGCAACCGTCCTGGTAGAACCATTCCAGTTCGAAACGGCGTAGCAGGAAAATCCCGCGCAAGACCAGTTCGGTGACCTTGTGCGGATGGGTCTGCGCGTAGGCCAGCGCCAGAGTCGAGCCCCAGGAACCGCCGAAGACCTGCCAGCGATCGATGCCCAAATGCTCGCGCACGCGCTCGATGTCGGCGACCAGATCCCAGGTGGTGTTGCCCTCCAGCTCCGCATGCGGGGTGGATCGTCCGCAGCCCCGCTGATCGAACAACACGATGCGATACACCGCCGGATCAAAAAAGCGCCGGCAATTGGGATTGGTGCCACCACCCGGGCCGCCATGCAAAAACACCACCGGCTTGCCCGCCGGGTTGCCGCTCTGCTCGTAGTAGAGCGTGTGCAGCGGCGACACCGCCAGCATGCCCTGGTCGTAAGGCGCGATTTCGGGGTAAAGGGGACGGCGATCCTGCAGCATGAAAGAGCTCTCCGACGAAGCATGCGAGATAGCCGCGCACGGTAACACGCAACGCTGGATGGCTCAGCCGCTTTTACCGAGCCTCCACAATTAACTGTTTAGGCTAGTATCAGTATGCCGCCCCGCCTGCGGCACATGCCTCAGGAGCCTCTATGTCCGCGACCAGCGTTACCGCCGTACCCGAACACGGCACTTCCAGTATTTTCGTCATCGGCCTGCTCGCCTCACTGGCGGGGTTGATGTTCGGCTTAGACATCGGGGTGATCTCCGGTGCCCAAAGTTTTATCCAGAAAGATTTCGGCATCAGCGACAACGCGCTGGAATGGATCGTCAGCTCGATGATGGCCGGCGCGGCGATCGGTGCGCTGGCTTGCGGCTGGCTGTCCGCTGCGCTTGGTCGCAAGCGTTCGTTGATCCTCGGCGGTGTGCTGTTCGTCGCCGGTTCGCTGGCGTGCGCGCTGGCACCCTCCCCGACGGTGCTGGTGATCGGTCGTCTTGTGCTGGGCATCGCGGTGGGTATCGCCAGCTACACCGCGCCGCTTTACATCGCCGAGATCGCTCCGGAGAAAACCCGCGGCCGGATGATTTCCACCTACCAGCTCATGCTGACCACCGGCATTCTGCTGGCGTTTCTGTCCGATACCGCCTTCAGCTATTCCGGCTCCTGGCGCTGGATGCTGGGGGTGATCGCGATCCCCGGCGCGCTATTCCTGCTGGGTCTGTTTGCGCTGCCGGATAGCCCACGCTGGCTGATGATGCGCGGACGCAAGCAGGAGGCCGTCGGCGTGCTGATGCGCCTGCGCGGCGGCTTGCGCAAGCAGGTGGACAAGGAATTGGCCGACATCGAGGAGCAGCTGAAAAAGCCCCAGGTAGGTTTCAAGCTGTTCAAGGAAAACCCCAATTTCCGTCGCTCGGTCTGGCTGGGCGTACTGCTGCAGGCGATGCAGCAATTCACCGGCATGAACGTGGTGATGTACTACGCGCCGCGCATTTTCCAGGCGATGGGCTACGCCACCGAGGCGCAGATGTGGTTCACCGCGCTGGTGGGGCTAACCAACGTGCTGGCCACCTTGATCGCGATGGCGGTGATCGACCATTGGGGCCGCAAACCCACGCTGTACACCGGCTTCACCGTCATGGCGATCGGGCTGGGCGTGGTCGGCGCGATGATGGCTGGCGGACCGCCGCAATCGCACGCCGCCCAGCTCTTCACCGTGGTGATGTTGCTGGTCTTCATCGTCGGTTTCGCGATGTCGGCCGGGCCATTGATCTGGACCTTGTGCTCGGAAATCCAGCCGCTGAAGGGGCGCGACTTCGGTGTCGCCGCCTCCACCTTCACCAACTGGATCACCAACATGATCGTGGGCGCCAGCTTCCTCAGCCTGCTCAACGGGCTGGGCACCGCGCCCACGTTCTGGCTCTACGCGGCGCTCAACGCGGTGTTCCTGCTGCTGACCTTCTGGCTCGTCCCAGAGACCAAGGGCGTTACCCTGGAGCAGATCGAAAGCCGCCTGATGAGCGGCGCCAAGCTGCGTGATATCGGTCAGTAAATCGCACTCGCTGCTTGAACAACAAAGCCCGGCTTAGGCCGGGCTTTTCTTTGCGTGATGCGGAGGCGCATCCAGCCACCACATCAATCGAACAGCTTGCCCGGGTTGAGCACACCGTTGGGATCGAATACCCGACGCAGGCCGCGCATCAGTGCGATTTCCGCTGTGCTGCGGGTGGAATCCAGATAGGCCTTCTTGACCAGGCCGATGCCGTGTTCGGCCGAAATGCTGCCGCCGTGGCGCTGCAAGGTGGCCGCCAGCCGTTTGGTGACGTGCTCGCATTGCGCGATGAACTCGGCATCGGCCAGCGCGGCGGGCTTCAGCACATTGATATGCAGGTTGCCATCGCCGATGTGGCCGAACCAGATCACTTCGAACTGCGGGTACTCGCGCGTCAACAGCGTCTGCATCTCGTGCAGAAACGCCGGCACCGCGCTGATCCGCACCGAGATGTCGTTCTTGTACGGCTTGTGCGGCGCTAGGCTCTCGGTGATGCCTTCGCGCAGGCGCCACAACGCAGCGGCTTGCGCTTCGCTCTGCGCGATCACGCCATCGACGATCCAGCCCTGCTCGGCGCCGTGCTCGAACGCGGCCAGCGCCGCTTCCTGCGCGCGCTCGTCGGGCGCGTCGAACTCGGTCACCACGTAATAGGGATGCTCGCCGTCGATCGCGCGCTGCGCACCGTGCGCCAGTACGTGGTTGAGCGCCAACTCGGTGAAAAATTCGAACGCCTGCAGTTTCAGCCGCGCCTGGAAACTCTGGAACACCTGCATCAAGGCATCCATGTCCGGCAGTGCCAGCAGCATCACCTGCGAGCGCGGCGGCGGGTCGGTGAGTTTGAGTGTGGCTTCCACCACGATGCCCAAACTGCCTTCCGAGCCGATCATCAGGTGACGCAAATCGTAGCCGCTGGAATTTTTGATCAGCCCACGATTGAGTTCGAGCAGTTCGCCATTGCCGGCGACCGCGCGCAAGCCGGCGATCCACTCGCGCGTGTTGCCGTAGCGGATCACCCGGATGCCGCCAGCGTTGGTGGCGATGTTGCCGCCGATAGAGCAGGAACCGCGCGCGGCGAAATCCACCGGATAGAACAACCCGTGCGCCGCCGCCTCGCGCTGCACCGTTTCCAACGCGATGCCCGGTTGCACGGTGAGGGTGCGATCGATCGCATCGAAGGCCAGCACGCGGTTCATTCGCTCCAGGCTAAGCACCAGTTCGCCGTGCGCGGCGACCGCGCCGCCGGACAAGCCGGTGCGCCCACCGGAGGGTACCAAGGCAATGGCGAACTCGTTGGCCCAGCGCACGATCGCCTGCACGTCTTCGACGCTGGCCGGCAATGCGATCGCCAGCGGCGCCGGCGTCCAACGCCGGGTCCAATCGCGCCCGTAGTGCTCCAGTTCGGCCGGCTGGTGCAACAGCCGCAGCGTAGGCAAGCGGCGACTCAGTTCGGCTAGCGCGGTGGGATTCATGACAGCTCCAACGGTGGGCCGTCCAGCCTGCCAGCGCGATCGAGTAGCGTCCAGTGCTGCTCCGCCGCAGCATGCCGCGCATCTGGCATAGTGCCGCTGCCGACTTTTTTGACATCCAGGCCCATGAAGACCTCGTATCCCAAGCAAGACATCAAAGTGCTATTGCTGGAAGGCGTCAGCCGCAGCGCGGTGGACGCCTTTCAGCGCGCCGGTTACAGCCAGGTCGAACTGCACGAAAAATCACTTTCCGAAGCGATGCTCAAAGAACGCATCGCCGACGCGCACATCGTCGGCATCCGCTCGCGCACGCATCTGAGCGCCGAGGTGCTGCAACACGCCAAGCGTTTGATCGCGGTGGGCTGCTTCTGCATCGGCACCAACCAGGTCGATCTGGAAGCGGCCGAAACGCTGGGCGTGCCGGTCTTCAACGCGCCCTACTCCAACACCCGCAGCGTGGCCGAATTGGTATTGGCTGAGACGATCATGCTGCTGCGTGGGATTCCGCAGAAAAACGCGCTCTGCCATCGCGGCGGCTGGACCAAATCGGCCGCCGGCAGCTTCGAGGCGCGCGACAAGGTG
>JBEVMS010000343.1:0-22010 GCA_040508515.1 Dyella sp.
GCCGCGTGCGCTTGCAATGGGCTTCGAGTCACCCTCGGCTTGCGAGGCCAAACTAGAGTTGTTCGGGTATCTTCTACACGCTGTCGACGGAGAGCACTTTTCAACCGTAGGGCAAAAAATCGAAGGTTCCTTAGGTGTCGCGGGCAGAAACACGGATTCGAATGCCGCCCTTCATGCGCCAAACGACAAATGCATGCAAGCCTCCCGGGGCACTCTCCCAAGGTTCTTTATACCGGGGGGCTTGCCGGTACCACCATCGGGGTATGCGAGTGCCCTTGGCGGCAAGCTAGATCGAAATGATCCCACGTCGGATACCGATGGCCACGGCTTGCGTTCGATCCCTGGCGTCGAGTTTGCCCATGATGTGCCTGACGTGAACCTTCACTGTCTCCTCAGAGATCGAAAGCGTATTGGCGATATCACGGTTGCGGGCGCCCTCGGCGATCCGGGTCAGAACCGAGATCTCACGATCGCTCAAGGGTGCATTGCTGTAGTGTTCGGCTAGGCAATTCGCCACCTGTGACAGTAAATATTTTCGTCCTGAGTGGACTTTGCGAACCACTTCGACGAGATCTTCAAGCGAGCTACTCTTCAACAAATAGCCACAAGCGCCTGCAGCCAGTGCGCGATGAATTTCGACGTCGCCCTCGAACGTTGTAAGTATGACGATTCGCGCCTCGGGGAAATCTGCCCGAATCGATGAGAGGGCACCGATCCCGCTCATATCGGGAAGCCTCAAATCCATCAATGTCACATCGGGTTGATGCGCCCTGTATTCATTTATGGCGTCATTGGCGCTCCCCGCCATGGCGACGAGTTGCATATCTTTTTGGTATGCGATGACAGTCGCTATGCCTTCGCGAAACAGAGGGTGGTCGTCGACACACAGGATGCGAATACGAGTCAAGTCGTTCATTTCTTTTATCTGCGGGAAAAGAGCCTGTGCAGCCAATCCTTCCTGCCTCGGGAGCACAATGGCTCGTAGGCATATGCGGCAGGCATGATCAAGTCCACTTCGGTACCCGCTCCGACGACGCTCATGATACTCAGTCTGGCACCGATTTCTGTCGAACGCTCGCGCATTCCTGACAAGCCCCAGTGACCCGATCGACCCGAGTGGAGAACCTCCGGATCCAATCCGCAGCCATTATCGCGGATGGCAAGGTGCAAGCCGTCACGAGCATAGTCGAGCACCACTTCAATCGCAGAAGCCCGAGAGTGGCGAAAGGCGTTGACCAAGGCTTCGCGGCCGATGCGATATAAGTCTTCTCGAATCAAACGTTGCAATGGTCGCGGCAGACCTTCGACGGTCACTCGAAACTGGATGGTTTCATCGACAGCCAAATCCTGCGGAATTTGCAAGAAGGCGCGCTCGAGGTCATCAACCAAGGAGGGGGGCTTGAGGCCGCGGACGGCATCGCGCGTCTCATCGATCATTTGCCTGAGCAGTTGAAACGACCGCTCCACCAGCGGCTTTGCCTTGGCCCGGGTGGCAATCTGGTCGTTCGCCACGGCCAGTTGCAGCGAAATGCTGAGCAGGCCCTGCAGCAACGTATCGTGGAGATCGCGCGCAATGCGCTCTCGTTCGGCCAATTGCGCTCGATGGCGGTCGGACAGACGTGTCGACATCTGCCGCAGCCGTAGCGAGTAGAACATCCAGAGTGCAGCGAGAAGCATCGCTAGCACCAATCCGCGGAACCACCAGGTTTCGTAGTAGGCAGGAGGTACCTCAAACGACAAGGGCGTCGCAGCCTCGTGCCATGGACCGGCGCCATCGCGCGCGCGAACGCGAAAGCGATACGCGCCGGCGGGCAAGGTCGAATAAAACGCCTGACGGCGGGTGCCGACATTCTTCCAGTCAGCATCGTGCCCTTCAAGCATGTATTGAAAGACAAGCCGCCCCGACATAGCAAAATGCAGGGCTGTGTAGTCAATCTGTATTCCCCTGGGATGCTTCGGGAAAGTCGGATGGCTCAAAGGCAATGAAGAGCCATCTACCCACACATCTTCTATCCGAACCGGAAATGGGTCGGCCTCGAACTTGCTCGGCTCGATGACTTCCGCCACCGACCCTGTGGCGAACCAGACGCGCCCGTCGGGAGCGACCGCCGAGTTCGGAGAAAAGTCGGATCTGGCGGTTTGCGCGCCATCGCGCCAGCTAAGCAACTGGTAGTCGACTTTGAGCTCGGGCGAAGCAAGCCAGCGATCGAGCTGTTCAGATCCGATCCCTATGAATCCACAATTACTGTTCAACCAGAGCGTTCCATGACCGTCACGACCGGCTCCCCAGATCGTGTCGCATGGCAGCCCTTGCGTGATGCTCAATCGCCTGCGCAAGCCATGCCATACAATGATGAGGCCATCGTTAGTGCTTCCGAACACCGTGCCGTCAGCGCCCACGCTCAACTCGGCGATTTCTGAGTTGTCGTCTCCGCTTCCACAAAACGATGTTGAGCGACCCACTGCCCGATAAGCGATGCAGCCGTTTTTATAGCCAATCCAGAGTCCCAGGCTCGGATCTGCCGCAGCACTCAATGGTTCCCCCGCAAGCTGACCGAGCTGTTCGACAATGCTCCCGCTGTGCAGACGAACTACCCCGTTCGTCTTTCCACGAACCACAGCCCAGATATCGCCCTTGCTGTCTTCGGAAAGACTGATGGCGTAATTGCCATCTCCCAATGCATTGGGTTGCTCCAGCTTCAATTTTTCATCGGCGACCACGTAAAGGGACGAGTCGATGGCCGCCCAGATGGTCCCCGTGCGATCCTCAAGCATCGCCGTGATGTGCCTTCCCGACGTGTCCACCCTTTTCACTTTATGACTGGCCCCGATGATGTGATCAAGCGCGTCATAGTTGCTGACCCAGATACTTCCATCCTTTGCTGGAAGTACCGTTGCCGGTGCAGTGCCGCTAAGACCTTCGGTTTTCGAGTAGCTGGTGACTCGGAGCGCACTGAATTGATCAATACCCCGATTGGTCGCAACCCAAATGTTGCCTTCACTATCCTCCAGCAGGGCGTTCACTGAATCATCAGTCAGGCCTTGAGCGTGTCCGTAGTGTTCCGCCTTTCCATTTGCGATGCGGTAAATGCCTTGACTGTAGGTTCCGATCCAGAGGGCGCCATCTCGATCTCTCAGTAGATCGCCGACCTGCAAACTCTCTGGATTCAGCCCGGCAACCAGGGACGCAACAGGCTTTCCGTTTGATAGATGGGCCAGCCCGAGACCTTTTCCTGCTTGGTCGAACCCTACCCAGATCGAGCCATCTGCGTCCGGCAAGATGGCGTTGACGCCCTCTGAGTGGTTGCCCTGCAGCTGCGGGGGCAGCACGCAACTTGGCAACGCCCGTGCCAGCCAGTGGCACACTCCGGTGGAGCTGCCCAGCCACAGGTCTCCGTGGGAGTCCAGGGCGATGGCTGTTGCATAGGCGAACGGCAGGGGCGGGTTCGTTGCGCAAACCGTGCGATTTCCCGTTATCCGGCACAACGGCCCTTGCTGTTGCTTGCCGAGGCGGGCGCGAGCGAACCAGACAGTTCCATCCGCTTCGGCCATGGCTTCGACGCGAGAGCCAATGTCGTAGACGCGAAGTTTGCCGTCCTTCAACTGGGAGATCTGGCCAGGGGAGCCAAACCACAGACTTCCATCGGTTGCGCCAAACACAGGCGAGATAGGGGTCGCTCTGGCGGCTCGCGATGGAGGACCCGGCCATGGCACGAAACGGACACCATCGAAGCGCACCAAGCCCGACTCGGTGCCAATCCACAGGTACCCATCGGTCGTCTGTGTCAGCGCCTGGGGCGCGGCGAAGTAGCCGTCTTCAATACGCCAGCCGGCGTGCCCGTACTGGGAGACTCTCAACTCGGTGGGCAATGCCTGGGTTACTGCTGGCAGGCCCAGTAACGCCATCGCAACCAGATAGACGAGAAAACCTGTGGCCTGATGTCGAAATCTCATGGCGTGAATACCAACCTCGAACCCTGTTCCACTTGAAGGTGACAGTCAAGCGAGTTTTGCACCTGAGCGACAATATCGGAAAGGCAGTTTGCAGATTATTCAGGTCTAGAGAACAGACCCAGGAGCGTTCAAACCTAGCCTATGGTTAGGCTATTTTTTTTTCATATCGACGCTTCGTGGCTTCGAATTTCTTTGCGACCCGACCTTCCCCCTTGAATAGCACAGAGGTTTGGAGTCCAACCTCCCAACTGAAGGAGATTGCCGGCCGCCAGGCAAGGAGCTGTGCCGCAAGCATGGCTTTAGCGTGACCTCCTACTACCTGTGGCGCAGTAAGAGAACGAGGTGATCCAGAACGCGCCGCGAAAACGTGGTGAGCGCACCGGCCCGACGCGAGCTGTTGCGGCAGATGACAAACCAAGGACTCAGTGAGCAACGAGCGCTGTGCGTGGTGCGCATGAGCGCCAGCGCCTATCGCTAACGGCTGACCATCGTTCCGGCAACGCCTGTCCATCGCGCTGGTACTGATCAAACCACAGAGTTGCGGGATTCGATCATGTTCTGCGCACCGTCGTCATCAACAGCGAGAGGCCATCGGCCGAAATCGGCCAGGATCGGACCTCTGCAAGGTAGATGTGAGAATGTCAGCTACCCTTCTTGTGCTTGTGAGGCTTGAGAGAAGAGGTATTACCCGGGGTTTCCTTATTATCCCGTCGCCGCTTATCCGGTTTACCCGTTGACTTAGCAATCGGCTTTGGACCGGGTTTAATTGGCATAAGTGCTCTCCTGGTGTCAGCGGTACCGCCGCGAGATTTACTTATTGGACCACCTAACCATTGAATGTACGAACTCGGTGGTTCGGTTACACGCGCAGGCGCTGCCGCCGCCAAGGGCCGTAGCGCATGTCACGTGCGCTTGCGCGGCCCGAGTAGCAATAGTTGCAACGACCACGATAGCGGACTTTCACAGGACCAAACGGTCTTAGGGACAGGTTTGTCATCGCTAACGTTATATAGTTATAGTACATAACGTCAATTTCGGCGTGTCGTTGCCCTCGCCCGGTTCGTTTTCGTTTCGGTAGCGAAGGCCCAGTGCTCTATCTCGGAGCTGATCTAAAGGGGTGTTATGCGTAAATCTTGTCCATGGCTGTTCGGGGTCGCTTTTTTTTCTGCGTTGAGTCAGGCACATGCTCAAGATAGTGGAAGCTTCAACGACATCTTCGCTAACGGGCACGTCGATGGTGAGTTGCGCCTGTACAACTTCAACCGCCTGTACGACACGCCCAACACGCCCAATGCGAGCGCCCTTTCGTTGGCGGCGCTCATCAATGCGCAAACTGGCACTTTCCTTGGTGGCTTTAGTCTGGGTGGTTCCTTTGTCACTGCCAACATGCTGGGCACAAAACCGAACAACCCAGCCAAGGTCGATACGTCGCTGATGGGCCCGAACAGCTCGCTCGGGGCCTGGAGCCAAGCCTATCTGCAGTTTAAGCACGACTGGTTTCTTTTTCGTGGTGGTTACCAATACCTCAACACACCATGGATGGGTGGCAACGATTCACGCGTGATTCCTTCGTCATACAACGCCGCGCTGATGGACTTCACGCCGGTCGAGAATTGGAACATCTACGCCATCCGCACCTTCAGTTGGAAGAGCCGTACTTCCAACGGAATGTACGATGATAATTTGTACTACCCATCCAAGTACGACGGCGATTCCATGTACGGCAACAACGGTTCGCTGCCCAGCACGGCGCCGAAAGCAAACGGCACTTGGGCCGCCGGCACCACTTACGTGAATGAGGGGCTTAAGGCCGAAGCCTGGTACTACAACTTTCTGCGCTTCGCGCAGATGGGCTACGTGAACGGCAGCTACACGTTCCAGACCGACACGCCGTTCAATCCTTTCATAGCGGTGCAGGCGCTCACTGAGAACAGCAGCAGTAGCAGCGACAACATCTTCGTGCAGACGGAAACCAAGTTGTTGGGCGTGACAGGTAACCGCGTCAAGGCCGATGCGTGGGGTATGGACGTGGGTACGTCGATCTTCGATGGTCGCGTCGACTTTGCGTACAACCGGCTCGAAGGTGAATCCGGTGCCGTGGGCGGCGGTGCACTCATTTCGCCGTACACCGTGAACTATGGCACCGACCCGTTGTTCACCACCTCGATGATTCGTGGCCTAGTGGAAGCGGGGCCTGGGTATGCGTGGAAAGCGCGTGCCCAATACAACTTCTTCAATAAGAAGCTGCAATTGGTAGCTGCCTACGCGAAATACGTCACACTAGAACGCGGCGACAGTCACGACTTGTACTTCGATCTTATCTACAATCTGGATAACGTGCTCAAAGGGTTGCAGCTACGTGATCGCTGGGAACGCTCAGTGGGCGGTAGCGACAACCTCAATCCGGGCAATCAGTCATTCACGTATAACCGATTGATGATCTCCTACAAGTTCTAAGTGGATCATCACGATGGAACCTCTGATTTGCCCTGCGGTTGAAGAGTGCTCTCCGTCGACAGCGTGTGGAAGATGCCCGACCAACTTACCTTCCGCGTGGCGATGAGCGGCATCATCGCGCTCTTGCGTGCTCAATGCGCTCAGATTGATGGTCTGGGCAGAGGTGCTCGGCCTGGAACGAGTCGGCCGGAGAGAAAAAAAGACAATGGAGTAGTCGAATCCTAATTTCCGGCTTAATACGAATACCTACCTACCTTCTGCAACCGTCGGAATTACAGTTTGATCATGCTTTAATGCCGGAAGCACCCGTCGCGGGCCTATCATCACATAAACGGCGGGAAGAATAAAAAGCGTAAATAACGTGCCAATGGATAATCCTGCGGCAATGACCAAACCCATCACAAAACGCGATGCCGCGCCCGCGCCAGTTGCGAACACCAGGGGTAGTACGCCGAGAACCATGGCGGTGGTCGTCATTAAAATCGGACGCAGGCGCATTGCGCATGCCCGCTCGACTGCCTCTAGCCGTGATAGCCCTAAAGTCTGTTCATGGTTGGCCACTTCCACGATCAAAATACCGTGCTTGCTGATCAAACCCATCAGTGTGACTAAGCCGACTTCGGTAAACAGGTTGATGCTCGCCCCCCCTACCCCTAGGCGCACAAACAATAACGCGCCGGCAATCGACATTGGTACGGAAACGAGCACGATCAACGGATCGAGAAAACTTTCGAAAAGCGCCGCCAACGCCAGGTAGATAATGACGACGGCCAAGATGAACGTAGCTGTAAAACCACCGGTTTCCTGCACGAACTGGCGCAGCGGCCCGACCGTGTCGGTACCGAAGCCGGTAGGCAGCATGTCGCTGGCCAGGTGCTGCAGATAACGGTAAGCCTCCGCCTGACTGACACCGGGTTTTGGCAGGGCGTTAACCGTAGTGGCATTGAGCTGCTGAAAATGCGCGATCGATTCGGGCATTACCGTATTGACGATATGCGCGACCGATCGTAGCGGCACCGTAATGCCTGGAGCGGAGGTGCCCTGCGTGGTGGCCGTCTGGGTGGCCGTAATGGGGTAATCGAGAATTTGATCGGGGTTAAGCCGAAAACGACGCCCTGCCAATGGCATCACTTTGTATGAACGCTGATCATTGGAAAAGAAACCGACAAATCCGCCGCCGAGAATGGCGTTGAGTGACGTGCCAAGATCATTCATGGTCAGGCCGAGCGTGGATACCTTGGCGCGATCCACCACGATGGTGGCTTGTGGTTGATCGATCTTCAGATCTTTCTCGGCGTAGGAAAACAATCCGCTGGCTTTGACTTTGGCAAGGAAGGCATCCGAGACCGTATCCAATTGCTCGAAGTCGCCCGAACTCTGGATCACGAAACCAATCGGCAAACCTTGCGAGCCGGGCAAATAAGGAGGCTCATATACCGCCATGTCCACACCTGCGACTTTTTGCAAGGCGGCTTCCAGCGCGTGGCCGATTGTGAAGACGCTACGTGAGCGTTGATCCCACTCGCGCAAGACAAGGCCGCCCTCGACATCAGGCGCGTCGATAACGTGCCAATAATTCTTCATTTCAGGCACGGCGCGGTAGGCATCCTGAATCTGCTTGCTATAAATCGCCAAACCGTCGGAAGTACTATTGGGTCCGCCCTGCCCACTGATGACGAGCACGCCCTTGTCCTCCTTGGGCGAGAGCTCGCTTTTCGAGCCGGCATAGAGAAATCCAATGCTCAGCAGAACGATGGCACCCAACGACAACATGATCGGTTGCACGCGCAGTGTTTTCCGCAACAAAGCGCTATAGCCGCGTTGCACGCGCTCCAGCGCAAGGTCCGTGCTGTGCTCCAGTCGCTCCGAGAAATTCCATCCCGAGCCACCTTGCTTGCGCGAGCGCAGTAGCCGCGAGGACATCATTGGTGAAAGTGTCAGCGCCAACACCGCCGACATCGTCACCGCTCCGGCAAGAGTGAAAGCGAACTGGGTGAATAACGCACCGGTAAGACCGCCTTGCAAACCCAAGGGAACATAAACGGCAATAAGCACGATCGTCATGGCCACAATCGGCTGCACCAATTCATGCGCCGCGACGGCCGCGGCTGGAACGGGCTCCATGCCGGCCGCGAGATGACGATTGACGTTCTCGACCACAATAATGGCATCGTCGACGACCAGACCGATGGCCAGGACCATGGCGAGCAAGGTCAGCAGATTGATGGAAAAACCCATCATCGCCATCATCGCTAGCGTGCCGATCAGCGAAAGCGGAATGGCCAGCAAGGGGACGAGCATGGAACGGATCGACCCGAGAAAAAGGAACACCACAGCCGAGACTATAAGAAGCGCCTCCACCAAGGTGATGAGCACTTCGTGGATGGACGTGCGAATGAATCCGCCGGTGTCGTGCAAGACGGCAATATTAATGCCCGGTGGCATTTCGGCACGCATCTCGTCGATGCGTGCGTTTAGCGCAGCGGTCAGCGTTAATGTATTGGCGGAAGACGTCGGCTTGATTTGAATGAATACGCCGGGGCGACCGTTGTTGATGACTTGCAGCGTATCCGGGTCGCTACCAAGCGCCACCCGCGCCACGTCGCTGAGCCTGATGATGCGTCCGCTATTCTGGCGAACGATCAAATCCTTGAATTCATCCACGGTGCGCAAGCCGGATGTAATGTCCAGATTGACGAAGGTCATCGCTCCCAGCGTCTGCCCTGCGCCTGACACGAAGTTGTTGTTGGCCAAGGCGTTTTGGACATCGGCAGGACTCATGCCGACGGCAGCGAGCCGTTCGGGATCCATCCACACGCGCATGACCACCTGGGGGGCGCCTTGCACGTTGACGACCTGTACGCCCGGCACGGCCTGCAATCTCGGCTTGACCACGCGCTGGACGTAATCTGCGACCTGCCCTGCGCTGAGGATGTCGCTATCGACCGTTACGTTCATCACGCCCGAGCCGGAACTGAGTGTGATCGACGAGGCCTGCACGCCGGGAGGAAATTGCGACGTGGCAGCCGTCACATACGATTGAATTTCCGCCAAAGCTCTCGCGGGGTCGTAGTTGAGCTTCAGGTAGACCGTGATGTCCGAGAGACCAAGGCTCGAGCTTGACGTCATGTAGTCAATGCCTTCCGCTTGGCTGATCTTGCCTTCCAATGGCGTGGTGACGAAACCGGCGACTGTTGCTGGGTCGGCGCCGTAGTATTGCGTGGTGATTTCGATCGTCCCGCTGACGGTGTGCGGAAACTGCTCCACCGGGAGCGATTGTTCGGCACGCAGGCCGACGACCAGCATCAGCAGGGAGAGCACGCACGATAAGACGGGACGCTTGATAAAGAGGTCGGTCAGGCGCACGGTTATCTCGCTTTACTCGTCGACGGCATGGGGATGGCGCTCGCTTGCCGGTTGAATTTGGTTGTTCACCTGCACGGTCGAGCCGCTGCGTAACTTGATCTGACCCGCGGTAACCACGGTTTCCCCGGTTTTAAGGCCATCGAGCACGACGACTTGCTCGCCTTCGCGTTCCCCAAGCTTGACGACACGCATATTGGCGACCCGCGCGTCGCCCCCGCTGCTGGCTGCGCCAAGAACGTACACATAATCGCCATAGGGATTGAAACTGATCGCCGTCAGTGGAACGGTCAGAACCTGTCGAGGGGCATCCATCGCGAGCCGGACCACGGCAAACATGCCGGGAATCAATTTATGGTCCGAATTACCGAGGCTTGCTCGTACCGAGGCCATGCGATTGCCGATGTCGACGTGGCTATCGGACGCCTGAACCTTGGCGTGAAAAACCTGATTCGGATAACTATCGATACTTACGTCGACCGATTGTCCCGGCTTGATAGGGCCCAACTGCTGTTGCGATACATTGAAGTCGATATAGATCGGATCCAGCGCCTGTAGATTGACCACCGGCGTGCCCGGTATCAGGTATTGGCCGCGATCGACCTGACGGATACCGATGCGGCCTGAAAACGGTGCCCGTAATACTTTCTCTTCCATGACGGCGCGCTGCGCGGCGACCTGGGCGCGGAAGTTCCTTAGGTTTGCTTCATCTAGATCGAGCGTGGCCCGGCTAATCGCCTGGGCGTCGAACTGCTTCCTGTCGCGAGCGACGTTAGTGGCCCAGAGAGCTTCATTGGCCTGCAAAGCAGCCAGCTTCGCGGGATCGTCGTCAGAGCGGAGTCGAAGCAAGACGGTGCCAGCCGTCACGTCCTCGCCGGATTTGAATCCGATGCTATCGACGATGCCGGCGATTTCCAACGACAGATCGGCTCCTTGCTCCGCGCGCACCTGACCGTACGCCTTGATACGACTTTGCCATTCGCTTGGCTGCACCGTGGCGGCCGAAACCGTAAGCGGCGCATCATCGCTTGATACCGCCTTGGCTTGGCCCGGATTGGCACGATGGGATCGCCAGACCAAGGCAAGCAGGGCAATAACTGCACATAGCGCGACAACGCTTATGATCTTCCTCATGAAATAGCCGGTCCCCGAGATATATGGCGATAAAGATGAGTCGTAAAGGTTATTACTGCGCCTGCGCTAGCGAATTCGGTACATCGTTGCGATTCCACCAGCCACCACCGAGCGCCTGATAGAGCGCGATCGTGTCGCTGAATCTCGCGGCGCGCGCACGAATCAACGACAGGGCGGCGCCCTGATACGTTTGTTCGGCGCTAAGCACACTCAGGTAAGAGACGCCACCCAGTTTGTACTGCGTGGTAGCCAGGTCGAGACTGCGTTCGGCGGCTTGTTTTGCGTTCAACACATATTGAAGATTCGCCGCGTCGTTTTGCAGCGAGGTCAATACATCCGCGACGTTCTGGAACGCCGCGACGACTTGGTTGCGCCACTGCGCCGCGGCAGCTTCCATCTGCGCCGTCTGCGCATATTGCTTGTGCTTCAACTGCCCCGCATCGAAAAGGGTTTGCGTCGCCTGGATACCTAACAGCCATGAACCGTTGGTCGCGGTAAACAGTGTCTGAGCCGTAGATGCATCAGCACCCAGCGATGCGCTGAGCGACACATTCGGCAAACGCTGTGCGATGGCGACGCCCACGGCTGCCGTTTGTTGATGCAACAACGCTTCGGCCGCGCGAATGTCCGGGCGCTGCTCTACCAGAGTCGCGGGTAGGCTCAGCGGTACATCGGTAGGCAGCGTCAAGGCATCAAGGTCTATGCGCGGAATCGACACTTCCGATGGCGCATGGCCCAAGTAGGCGGCCAATTGGTTACGCGTCTGCGCAAGCTGGGTCTTCAGCGGAATGATGGTTGCCTGCGCCGAAGCCACTTGCGCCTCTTGTTGCGCGACATCCGTACCCGTGGCGGCACCAATCTCAAATTGCTTGCGCACGACATCGAGCTGGTTTTGCTGAAGTTCGATCAACTGGGCTTGCGTATCGATCTGTTGCTGCAGCGATGCGGCTTGGATGGCGCTTGAGACCACGCCCGCACTGAGCGTCAAATAGGCTGCTTCCAGCTGAAAGCGCTGAAAATCAACCTGGGCATGCGCCTGTTCGACTTGGCGCCGTAAACCACCCCAGAAGTCGAACGTATAGGAGAGCCCAAGATTCACGTTGTTGTTGGTGTAGATCAGCGGTGGGGTTTTCTCGCCGACCTGATACGTTTGCGGTTGTTGTTGCCGCGTGGTTCCTGCCCCACCCGACACACTGGGAAACAATGTGCCCATTTGCGCCCTTTCCAACTCTTGCGCCTGACGCAAGGTCGCGATTGCAGCGTCGATCGTTGGGTTGTTCTGCAAAGATGCCGTGACCAGGTCCGTGATTTGCGGTGACTGGAATAAGGTCCACCAATCTCCGGGGATATCGCGACGCTCAACCACGTGCTGAACATTGCCCGCCAAGACGGCGGATGCCGCTGTCGTGCCTGGATTCACGGTTTCGGTATATCGATCCGGAGTGACTATCTGTGGCCGCTGAAAATCAGGTCCTACGGTGCATCCCGTCAGTAGCGAAAACGCCATGGATAGGAGCCATGTGTAGCGATATGCCCGCCATCGTGCCGCGCACTTGCATGCTTTGTCTGATAATGAAGACATACATACCCATCAACGCTCAGGCTCGGGCGCCGTTTTTGTCAGTAATCCGCGGTGAACCGCCGTGCTTCAACCAATCATCGCCACCGGCTTCCGACCGGTAGATTGAATCAGTTGACAAACGATGCGGTGCTTAAAAGATCAAATAGCTCGCCTTGACCTTTACATGTCTTTGTTTCAGGTGATTTCGGCAGAAGGTTTATTGCCTAGATCATCCAACTCCACGGCTTCATTGTCAGGCTCGTATTCCAGAATGTCGCCTGGCTGACAATTCAAGTACTGGCAAATGGCTTCCAGTGTCGAAAATCGAAGCCCTTTCACTTTGCCGCTCTTGAGTAAAGAGAGATTGGCCTCGGTAATGCCAATCGCTGCCGCTAATTTGTTGGATCGAACTTTTCGATGCGCCAGCATCATGTCGAGTCGAACGATGATAGGCATCAGATGAAGCCCTCTTGGTCTCGCTCGATTTCGTGGCCAAATTTCATGACGCGGGCAACGGTGAATAGCACCAGGCCAAGCACCAGTGCATCGGCCTGGCGAATTTCCATCTTGATTGGGGTGACCGCCATATGTGCAAGGAACAGTGCGCCATGGGTCAATAAAGGCACGGCGGCGTAGCCCAGCAAGGCGGTGGCGATAAAACGTATTTGTCGTGCGTTATCACGCGCAAATACGATGCCTCGCGCATAAAGCCGGAAAAGAACGCGAAGATTCCACAGAATGAACAGGCCAGGCAGCAAGCGTATAGCCAGCAGCCCAGCAGCGAGCGTGGATTCCCATACCGGCAGAGATGATGCGGGAATGAAAAAGTGCTCATCGGGATCTAAAGGCCCCATGGGCAGCACGAATGCGAAACCGCCGTTCTGCATGCCGGCAAATGAGCCAAATCGAAACAACATGGCCAGAACGGTAATGCCGATCTCCAGGCCGGCCGCAATAAATAACGCCAGGAAAAGCCATGACAGCCACTTGCTCTGCATCTTGAGCCGCCGATCGGGACCATGTTCCACATTGGCGTCGTGCCTCAACTCGGTGTGCTGCGCCATGCGTCGGTCGCTCGTGTCTCGATATTGAACATGAACGTATCATGGCAAAAAATTATTGTAAAGCGATATCGAATTATTGCTTTCAAACATGCAGCCAGCCACAAGTGTCATCAATTTGTTGCACGCCACCTGTCCTAAGTAATTGATTTATATAAACCACCATCGAAATGGTACGCGCCAGCCATGGCCGAAGGTCGCCAGCCCGGTTTCCGTACCTACGCCGCGATTGAAGGAAGCATCGAAAACTTGCCGTGGAGTGCGGAATCCTTCACCGCTTATCCAAGTGTCGCCCTCCCAGTCGCCGGGCGACTTTCCGCGATGGCCGGTCGCTCGATAATCCGCTGTCCACAACAGCACTGACGTTGCCGAGGCATTCGGCAACGAGATCTGTGGTGCCCTTGCCTTACGACCGCGCGGTGGAGAAGCGGAGCAATGAGGACGTCACGTTTGCGCGTGAATAAGCAAGATGGTGTGCGCGTCACGCACTAGCCCGGGAGCATTCGCCTTGTCAGGTAGCGGGAAGGAATGGCAGCAGCTTGTCGAGCGTGATCGGAAACTCGCGCACGCGGATGCCTGTGGCGTTATAAACCGCGTTCGCAATGGCGGCGCCAGCGCCACATATCCCAAGCTCGCCTAGGCCCTTGGCATGCAGCGGATTGGCATGCGTATCGCGTTCCGGTAGGAGGATGACTTCCAACTGCGGCACGTCTGCGTTCACCGCCACGTGGTACTCGGCCAAGTCGCGATTGACGATCTTGCCGCTGCGCGAATCATGGATAAGCTCCTCGGTAAGCGCCGAACCGATACCAAACGTCATGCCTCCGAGGAATTGCGAGCGCGCCGTCTGTTCGTTGAGGATGCGGCCTGCGGCGAACACGCCCAGCATGCGTCGCACACGGGTCTCACCCGTCACGGCGTTAACCGCGACCTCGGCAAAATGGGCGCCGTAGGCGGCCTGGTTGAACACCTTTTCCTGCTCACCCGGCTTGATGGTCCCTATGACCTCGATGCCGTCACCCACGAGTTCCCCTAGCGGCTTACTGAAATTACCGACGCAAGCCGATCCATTCTTTAGACGCAACTCCTCTGGAGCCACCTCCATGGCCGCAGCGAGCTTCGCTCGCAGAGCCTCGCAGGCCACATAGACGGCCGAACCGGATGAACAGGCACCCCATGATCCGCCGGACCCGGCTGCTGTGGCGTCGGAGGTATCGCCAAGCGCCACCGTGATGTGCTCCATCGGCACACCGAGCATTTCCGAGGCAATCTGCGCGAGGATTGTGTAGCTGCCGGTACCGATGTCGGTCATCGACGAGGATACGGTTACCCGACCGTCCGGACGTATCGCCACCTTCGCCGACGACTCGCTCAGCATGTTCGAACGTACCGCAGCGGCGACGCCCATGCCGATCAGCCACTCCCCTTCGCGCTGTGTCGCCGGCGTGGCATGCCGCCTGTCCCAACCGAACGCCCGCGCGCCATCCTCCAATGCCTTGGTCAACGCACGCGACGAGAAGGCGATGTCCTTATCGGGATCGCGCGGCGGATCATTTAGGCAACGCAGAGCGATCGGATCCATTTTCAGCGCGTGGGCAAGCTCGTCCATGGCGCACTCCAGGCCAAGCAGACCCACCGCTTCGCCCGGCGCGCGCATCGATCCGGACAACACCCAGTTCAACCGCACAAGGTCATGCGAGATCAGCCTGCTGGCCGCCGCGTAGAGAAAATGCGTGGAAATACCGGCAGGCTCGAAGAAATCCTCACCCGCGAGGTTGGAGGCCGTGGTCTCATGACCGATGCCAATAAGCCGACCTTGGGCATCGGCCGCCAGGCGCATACGCTGCGACGTGTTGGAACGGCGCACGGTTGCATCGAACACCTGCTGACGCAGCATGACCGCCTTGACCGGGCGACCCAGCCGCTTCGACGCGATGGCCGCGGCCACGCTCTCTGGCGCGATGCCGAGCTTGGAGCCGAAACCGCCGCCGACATAGGCCGACACGATGCGGACCTTCTCCACGGGCATGCCCAGCGTCTTGGCAAGCTGCTGGGCGTCGGAGGAAGGCATCTGGTAGGCGCCGTATAACGTCAGTTCGTCGTTGTCCCACGTGGCGATGGACGCGTGAGGTTCCATGGCGCAGGCGTTCTGGCTGGGCGTGGTATAGGTGACATCCACCGTTACCGCCGCGTTGCGTATGGCTTCGTCCAGATCGCCCTGCTCTGCATGTGCGGGGGTGTTGTTCGGCGGCAGGTCGCGCTCGCGCGGGTGTTGCAACGAGAAGGCGAACGCCCCGTCGCCTTGCTCGTACTCCACCGGCAGGCGCTGGGCCGCATCACGTGCGGCCTCGAACGTCTCGGCCACGACGATGGCGATGATCTGCCCGAAGTACTCCACATCTTTGACGCCCTGCGTCGGTGCTCCGGTTTCTCCGCCTTGCTGCGATACGCGGATGAACGTGTCGAAGTCGGTCACCACCTCGATCACGCCCGGCATTGCCCTGCCCGCGTCGGTATCAATGGACACCACCCGACCCTTGCCAATGGTCGCGCGCACCAAGACGCCGTGCGCAAGGCCCGCGAGCAGATACTCCGCCGCGTAGGTTGCGGTACCTGTCACCTTCTTCGGTCCGTCGACGCGCGCCAGCGGCCGTCCAATGACACCCTGCTCTCCCTTATCCAGCAGGCTGATGGGGCACGGCTGGTCCATGGTGACTTCCGTCCGATCGGTCGTGCTTGTGCCGCTCATTGCGTGTCTCCGGTCAGTTCGTGCAAGCAGGCGATCAACGTGCGGCGGATCAGGGGAATCTTGAAGTCGTTGCTGCCCTGGCCCTTCGCGTGCCGGAGCAGCGCATCGGCCGCGGCTTCGAAGACCGCAGGTGACGGCCGCTGTCCCATGAGCGCAGCCTCAACGGCAGAATCGCGCCAGGGCATCGGCCCGAGTCCGCCGAAGGCAAGCGCGGCGGTGGTGATCCGGCCATCTTCCATCGTCAACACGCCAGCCACCGAGACCAGCGCGAAGGCGTAGGAGGCCCGATCACGCACCTTGCGATAGAGCTGCCGGACACCGGCGGGGAGCGGTGGAAGCTCGACGTGGGTGATCAATTCCCCGGGTTCCAGCACCGTCTCCACATGAGGCGTGTTGCCGGGCAGCCGATACAGCTCGTGGATGGAGATGCGTCGCGACCGACCATCCGGTCGCAGCGTCATGACCACGGCGTCGAGGGCGCGCATCGCGACCGGCATGTCGCCAGGATGGGTCGCAATGCAATGTTCGCTGGTGCCGAGCACGGCAAGAATGCGATTGAATCCACCGATCGCCGAGCAGCCGGTGCGCGGCACACGTTTGTTGCAGGGGCTGGCAGTGTCATAGAAGTAATAGCACCGGGTGCGCTGCAGCAGGTTGCCCCCGGTGGTGGCCTTGTTGCGCAATTGCCCTGATGCACCCGCCAGCAACGCACGGCTCAATACCTCATAGCGCAGCCTCACCCGCGGATCGGCAGCAAGATCACTGTTGGGCACCAGTGCCCCGATGCGCAGGCCACCCTCGTCAGTGTCCTCGATGTCGGCAAGGTCGAGCCGGCTGATGTCGACCAGTGTTTCAGGTGTTTCCACCTGCAACTTCATCAGGTCGAGCAAATTGGTGCCACCGGCGATGAATCGGGTGGTCGGCGCGGTATGGGCGACCGCAGCTTCAGGGCTCTCGGCCCGTTCGTAGACAAAGGCCTTCATTCGCTCTCCCTCGCCACCTCGGCAATGGCTTCGACGATATGGGGATAGGCCGAGCAGCGACAGATATTGCCGCTCATCCGCTCGCTTATCTCGGATCCGGTTAGCGCCACTGCCTGCAGATCGGCGGAAACATGGCTTGGCCAGCCCTTGCGCGCCTCGTCGAGCATGCCGACGGCCGAACAGATCTGGCCCGGTGTGCAGTAACCGCACTGAAAGCCGTCGTGCGCTAAGAATGCCGCTTGCATCGGATGAAGCTCATCCACCGACCCAAGGCCTTCGATGGTCACGATGTCATCCTCCTGATGCATCACAGCGAGCGTCAGGCAACTGTTGACCCGACGACCGTTGATCAGCACGGTGCAGGCACCGCACTGGCCGTGATCACAGCCCTTCTTGCTTCCGGTCAGTCCTAAATGCTCGCGCAGAAGATCGAGCACCGACGTTCGAACGTCAGGTTCGGCATGATGCGTGTGGCCGTTGATGGTGAATTTCATTCGGTGTCCCTCATGGAAGCCGGGCGGCCCTGCCGCCACGGCGCAGGTGGTTCAGTGCACGTGGTCGAGCGCGTTGCGGCAGTCGTCCGCGCATTCACGCCACATCGTGGCGCAGAGCCTGCAGTGGGCATGGTCGAGCTTGTCGCACTCCGCCGCACATGCGTCACAGGCCTGGATGCACAACTCAAGTGCGGCACGCCGTACTGCGATGTTGCTACCCGTACGCCTCATCGCCATGTGTGCGGTCGCGTCGCAGACGTCCGAACAATCACGGCATATGCGAATGCACTGCCGGCAATCCATGGGCTCTGCCGAACATGCGTCGGCGCATGACGTGCAAAACAGCGAGCACAACATGGCATGGCGCGCCGCGGTTACCAGCGGCTCGTTGAAATCGCTCCCAACATGGGGATGCAGCTTGATCATTTTCTCGATCGACATCGTCGGTCTCGGCTTGATCTCTGTGATTATTTCAGCCAACCGCGCTTGGGCGGCGCGCGCCTTCGGGCTGATCCGTGCCCCGCGGCGGCGAGATCAACTGAGCGAGTTTCTTGCCTTCGAGCTTCATGCATATCTCCTGCGTCAGGAGGTGCGGTTTATCGAAGCCGATGCCAACAAGTCGTGACGTGTGCGCCAAAGCATGAGGACATTTTCTTCCCTGCCCAACGGGCATGGCTCACCCGCGCCGATGGCGCACACCGCAGGCTCGGTCCAGCGCGATCTGCGTTTTGCGCCAGGGAGCTGCGCTTGTGCGGCTAAGCGCAGCTCAGCAGCCGCGCGGATTTCCCGGCATCGCATTTGTTTGACAAACGGGCGGCTAGCGTTCTATCCATTCTTCGATGGTGCCCTACCTTGAGTACCTGCACGCCTCTCGCTCCGAACACGCTGGTCGATGCAGGGCATGCGCTGCATGATCGTGCCTTGCAAGTCCTCGCGTCGGAACCGCGCTTGCCCCTCCCCGGCAAGGGAGACACGCTGCAACGGTGGCGACGCCTCGCCGCCGTGGCGGCAAGCGATCTGTGCCTCGTCAAAGTGCTGGAAGCGCATCACGATGCATTGGCGATACTTTCCGAGCTGGGCTGCTCACCGGAGGCAACGCATCTGTTGCACGCCGTCTGGGCGGCCGAACCGCCCGATGCGCGGCTGGACTACGGTGACGGCTTCGTCACCGGAACCAAAGCTTGGTGCTCGGGCGCACCGTTTGTCGACATCGCACTGATCACCGCGCACCACGGCGATGCGCTGCAGTTGGTGCGCGTCGACATGCGCGCCGCCGGCATCACGCACGACACCAGGTGCTGGAACGCCATCGGCATGGGCCGCGTGACCAGTGGCAGGATTCATTTCGATCGCGTCGGCGCCGAACCCCTGGGTGGCCCCGGTGACTACCTGACGCGCCCAGGCTTCTGGCATGGCGGCGCCGGCATTGCGGCATGCTGGTTCGGTGCCACAACGGCCATCGCCGAGGTGCTCCGCACGCATCCTAAAGCGCTTCACGATCCGTATGCCGTTGCGCACCTCGGCGCGATCGATGTCGGCGTGACAGCGGTGGCCGCGCAGCTTCGTGAGGCCGCGAGCCTGATCGACGCCCAACCGCTCCAAGACCACCAGGTCGAGGTGATGCGGGTACGCGCGTCAGCCGAAGCGCTGGCCACCGATGTGCTCCAACGGGTCGGGCGCGCCCTCGGCCCAGTGCCGCTTTGCGAAGATGCGGCGCATGCCCGGCGCTGCAGCGATCTAGAGGTTTTCATCCGGCAGAGCCATGCCGAGCGCGATTGGGCCTCGCTGGGGCGAGCGGCGGCGCAGAGAGCGGCCACGTGGACGCTGTGACCCCGCCCCAGATCGAGGGCCGCGGCCATCCA
This sequence comes from Dyella sp., assembly GCA_040508515.1. Taxonomy (GTDB): domain Bacteria; phylum Pseudomonadota; class Gammaproteobacteria; order Xanthomonadales; family Rhodanobacteraceae; genus JBEVMS01. The sequence goes on from JBEVMS010000343.1 coordinate 19,619, forward strand.
GAGAGTGCCTGGCAAGGGTCGCGGTGGCTGGCCGACCTGCCGACGCAACCGTACGGGAAACTGTTGAATGGCACACGCCGGCTCGTCATCATTTCGCCCCATCCGGATGACGAAGTGCTCGGCTGTGGCGGGCTTATCCATCACGCGCGCCAGGCGGGGTTGCAGGTGTGCCTGCTCTCGGTCACACGGGGAGAAGCCTGCTATCCCGGTCACCTGCGCTGGACCCGTGATCGATTGGGCACGATGCGTGGCGAAGAACTCCTGCGTGCCGTGGCCGAGCTTGGCGTGGCACCGGCGGCAGTCTGTCCGCTCGGTTTTCCCGATGGCGGCGTGGCAGACCACGAATCGTCCCTGATAGACGCCATTTCCACGCATCTGGCCTGGGGCGACCATGTGTTCTGCACCGCCGCCTGGGATGGTCATCCGGACCACGAAGCGACCGGCCGCGCCGCGTGTGCCGCCGCCGGGGTGAAAGGCCTTCGTGTAAGCCAGTTTCCGATCTGGGCGTGGCACTGGAGCGATCCCGACCATCCTGATCCGCCGGCGCCAGGCGGCGCACGGTACACACTCGACCCGACCGCATGGCGCGCAAAACAACGGGCGATGGACTGCTTTACTTCCCAGACCATCGGACCCGGCGACCGTCCACCAATCCTTCCCGCCCACGTCATGGAGCGCTTCGCGCGGCATGAGGAAACCTTCTTCCATGGCAACGTCTGAACATTACTTCACGAGCCTCTACGCCGATGACGATCCCTTCGGCTACCGCGACCGCTGGTACGAGGCCCGAAAGCGCGAGCTGCTGCTCGCCTGCCTGCCTCACCCCCGGTTCGCCACCGCCTGGGAGATCGGATGCTCGAATGGCGAGCTCACGGCGCGATTGGCCGAGCGCTGCGGCCATATCCTGGCAACGGATCTGTCGGCACGTGCCGTGGCGCTGGCGACGGCGCGCAATGCGGCACACGCCAACGTGCATGTTGAGCAGTCCACACACCCGGAGCAGTGGCCGGACGGGCGTTACGACCTCATCATCCTGAGCGAGGTGGGCTACTACCTCGATCCCGCCGACCTCACGCGCTGCGCCAGGGGCATTCGCTCGTCACTCGATCCCCTAGGCACGGTCGTGGCCTGCCACTGGCGCCAGCCGTTTGAACAGGCCGTGCAGACGGCTGAAGCGGTTCATGCACTGCTGAACCAGGAGCTCGGGATGAGCACGCTGCTGCTCTATCGGGACGATGACATCCTGCTGGAAGCGTGGACCCCCCACGGCCGCTCCGTCGCCCAATGGGAGGGTCTGGCGTGATCGGCGTAATCATTCCCGCCCACAACGAAGAGGCGCTGATCGGCCGCTGCCTGGCATCCGTGCAGGCAGCGGCACAATGGCCGGCATTGCATGGCGAGGAAGTACGCATCTTCGTCGCACTGGACCGGTGTAGCGACGGCACGGCAGGAATCGTTCACGAGATGGGTGCGACGCCGGTGGAAGTGCGGCACGCCAACGTCGGTCATGCCAGGGCTTCCGCCGCCGCCGCCGCAGTCGCGGCTGGTGCTCGCTGGCTTGCCTGCACCGACGCGGACTCACGGGTGCCGTGCGACTGGCTCTCCGCCCAAACCAGCACCGGCTACGATGCGTTCTGCGGCGTGATCGACGTGGACGACTGGGAGGACTACGACGCCAGCGTTGCCCGCGCCTTTCGCGGGGCGGGGGCGCCAGTCGATGGACATCCGCATGTGCATGGGGCCAACCTGGGCATCAGCACGCCCTGGTATGCACGCTGCGGCGGCTTCCAACGCTTACCCGCACACGAAGACGTCGCCATCGTGCAGGCGCTGCACGCGCTGGGCGCGACGATCGCCCGCCATGCCCGGCCGGTGGTCCTGACCAGCGCCCGACGGATCGCACGCGCCCCCGCCGGGTTCAGCCGCTACCTGGGCCAGTTGGAAGCACAGGTCAGCCAGGGAACCTGATGACGGGCACGGACCGAGTTCCTCTGCCGTGTCTCCTTTTACACGCGCTAACAACACTGGATTCATTGGCTCGGCGGTTAGCGCCGCTGCCGAGGGCAAGCCCGTCAGCCTAAGCGGCTTTGTTCGCCGCCGATCTTAGTGGAAAGCATGTGGGTGCAGGCCTGAATCGCCCCAGCCCTCCCTCTGACGTTCGTGAGTACGCCATGCGTCCGGTGCAGCGAATGTCCTCACGGGTGCGCCGTCCATGGAGCCACACAGGAACTGGCGAGGGTAGACCGCATACTTTCATGCCGGCAGCGACATGGATGCCATAGAAAGCTCACCCGTAGATAATGGTCGGCCCACCCGAGACATTCCCTATGACTGCCACGCTCCCTCTTTTACCTCCCTACCTGCCCCCTGTTGATCTCGGCTGGGACATGAC
>JBEVMS010000013.1:0-10627 GCA_040508515.1 Dyella sp.
CCAGGGCCGTCCTCGAAGCGTGATTTGAAGCCATAAGGCGCCTCGCGTAGTACCCCGGTTTCGGTCGAAATGCTGCCTTGGCCTTCTTTGATACTGCCTTTCCAAATGGCAGATGCGTGCTTCTTCATGGGCATTCCTTGAGGCTTTGGACGGTTCATACAGGCTGCGCGGCGGGTGCCGCCGTCAGTCGGAGTCTGGATGAGCTTAGGCAATGGCAGATGCAATCCGTGCGAATATTTGGCTGGTGTCATATTCACGCCCGATTGGCGCAGCACGGCTATGCTGCCTGGCCTTGGGCTTAGCCTTCAGGAGGCCGCGCGATGACCTCGGACATGCATTTTCCCGCGATCGAACACCATCCCGCCCAAGAGCGCTTCCAGTGGCAGGTGGACGGCTCGCTTTGCGTGCTGGATTATCGGCGCGAGCGCGATGTCATGACGATCGTCCACACGGGCGTGCCCGCAGCCGTCAGCGGTCGTGGTATAGCGGCAGCCTTGACCCGGGCGGCAGTAGACACCGCGCGGCGCGAGGGCTGGAAGGTGCGGCCGCAATGTTCCTACGCCGCCGCCTGGTTGCAGCGGCACGCCGAATATCAGGAACTACTGGCTTGAGCCGGGCGTATCCGCGATAACCATCCATACGATCAGCACACCCCGCGGCCCACCATGACTTTCGATCCGGACACGTCATCCTCCCAGCCTGAGGCACGCTCACGTTGGTGGCAGCTCAATTACCTGCGTTCACGTCCGCGATTCACCGTCGCCACGGCGATTTTTGCGATGGTTCTGGCGGTGTTGTTGGTGTTGCATCGACCCCTGGCTTCTTCCGTGCTGCTGGGTTTCGACCTCGCGGCAATTGTCTATCTTGGCTTGATCGTGCATCTGTTCAATGGCGCCCGCCCGCCGCAGATGAAACGCATCGCGCGCAGCCAGGATGCGGGGCGCTGGGGCATCCTTTGGAGTAGCGTGGTGTTGTCATGCGTGGTGATGGTGGCACTTACCTTGGAGCTGCACGCCAGCAAAAGCGCTGGCCCGGGCACCATCGTGGTAGCCGCCGCCAGCATTTTGCTGTCGTGGTTGTTCATGAATTCGATGTTCGCGATGCACTACGCGCACGATTTCTACGGTGATGGTCGCGGGCGTCCCAGTGGGTTGGTTTTTCCGGGCACCAAACAGCCCGATTACTGGGATTTCACGTATTTCGCGGTGGTGATCGGAATGACCTTTCAGGTTTCCGACGTGCAGATCACCGCACGCTATATGCGCCGCATGGCGTTGGTGCATAGCGTAATCGCATTCTTTTTCAATGTTTTCATCATCGCGGTCAGCGTTAATATCGTGGCCGGGCAGGGTAGTTGATCGCGCTGGCTGGCGCGGCAGGACATTCCGGGCGTGCGTTACGGGGCGGCTGCGACCGGCTAAGCGCAGAATCCGTGATTCTTCAGACCAGCACCACGCGTTCTGATAGGCGTTTTAAAGCTCAGTAAGATTTATGGCATGGCATTGGTTGTGCTGCCAGCGTGTGCCAGGGCGTAGAGTATCCGGTGTGCGATCCAAGCGGTTTCACGGCGAACACGGCAGGGCTTCCTGACGTGGCTACGACGAACCAGGGGATGGCGGATGAAAACCAAGATGGCGGTATACGAGGCCAATGCCACTATCACGCTTGTCACCAAAGTTTATGCCCGCGCATTGCTCGTAGGGTTCGCGCTGATTCCCGCCGCGCTGATCGTCTACCTGCTGCTCTATCAAGATTCCACGCTGACATTCGAGAATCACGCATTTCATATTCTGGTGATCGGCCTGGCCATCCTGGAGGGGATATTCATCGCCTATGTTTCCTGGTGCTGTTACCGATCCTCGCGTGATCCGCTGCTGCGCTGGTTGACCCTGGGTTTCGTCGGATTCACGCTGATCTACATGCTGCACGGCGCTTTTACCGGACTGGCGAACCACAATATCTGGCTGTTCCTGCTGTACGGGCCGACGTCACGGCTGACCATGGCGGTGCTGCTGCTGATCGGGCTGCTCAGCTACCACCGGCCGGCCGATCCGATCGATCAAGGGCTGAGCCGGCAGATTTGGCTGCGCTGGATCACCTTGTTCGTCGCGCTGGATGTTGCGGTGGCCTGTTTGGCTTATACGGCGCTGGCAGGGCGTCCTGTCGTTTGGGCGATCGAGGGCAGCGCCTTGTTTTTTTCGGGGCTCAATCTCGTCTTGTTACTGCTGCGTCGAATCCGTTCGCCGATGATGGTGATTTACGGCATTTCAGTCGCATGGTTTGCGCTGGCGTCGATCGCTTTCATGTTGGCGCTGCCGTGGAATCACATGTGGTGGTTGGCTCACATCATCTTCGCCGCGGGATTTTTTGTACTCAGCTATGGCGTGGTCGACGCCTTTCGTACCACGCGTTCGTTCTCCACTATTTACAGTCGCGAAGAATTGATGAGCAACTTGACTGGCGCCATCGCCCGTAGCGAACTGGCCGCGCAAGAACTGCAGCGCATCAACGAGAAGCTGGAATACCAGGCCGCGACCGACTCGTTGACCGGCGTCGGCAACCGACGTGAATTTTTGGGGCGCGTCGAGGCCGAAGTCGCGCGAACCCGGCGCGGTGGCAGCACCTTTTCGCTTCTGTCGCTGGATATCGACTATTTCAAGATGATCAACGATACCTATGGCCACCAAGGCGGCGACAATGTGCTGCGAGGGTTTGTGCAGAAGTGTCTGGGGGCGATTCGCCCCTACGATTGGGTGGCGCGCGTCGGTGGCGAGGAGTTCATGGTGCTGCTGCCGCAGACCAGGTTGCAGGCAGCTCGCGTTATCGGCGAACGCATCCGCTCGGACGTGGAATCCTGTTTGATCAGTACCGGGCATGGCAAGGTGACGCGGATCACGGTGAGCATCGGGGTGGTCGAGTTCGGGGTGGAGGGAAATACCCTCGATGCGATCTTGCGAGTGGCTGATCAGCGCCTCTATCGTGCCAAGCACCACGGGCGCAACTGCGTGGTTTCCGCCTAGCTTGGCCGCGGCTGGAATCGCCAAGGTGCGCGCTTGCGCCGCGTGCTTTGGTAAATATCCAACCGGTGCAACGCGAATGTCGCGTCGCTGCCTTTGGAATCCAGGCGGTTGTCCAATGGCGGTTGACTCATCGACCCGCGAAGCGAGTGGGTGATAATGATCGCTTGGGCAGGCCGAGGGTGGATCGGCGCGCCACTCCCGGCAAGGCGTAACGATGAAGGTGATGCGGTGAAGGTGGATGTGCTGGTGATCGGCGCCGGCGCGGCCGGTCTGATGTGTGCGATTACCGCCGGTCAACGCGGCCGCCAGGTTTTGCTGATCGACCACGCCAACAAGGTCGGCAAGAAGATCCTGATGTCCGGTGGCGGGCGCTGCAATTTCACTAATCTGGATGTCACGCCGCAGAACTACCTATCGGCCAATCCGCATTTCGCCAAGTCGGCGTTGGCGCGCTACACGCCCAGCGATTTCATCGCCCTGGTGGAAAAACACCGCATCGCTTACCACGAAAAAGAACGGGGCCAACTGTTCTGCGACGACTCTTCCAAACAGATCGTGCGCATGCTGCTGGACGAGGCGGCCGCGGTGGGCGTGCGCATCGAAACCAGCTGCTCGGTGCAGCGCGTGCGCAAAACCGCTGAAGGCTTCGGCGTGCTGACTGCGCGCGGCGAGCTGCATGCGCAGTCGCTGGTGATCGCCACCGGCGGGCTGTCGATCCCGATGATGGGCGCGACCGGCTTTGGCTACGAGTTGGCGCGCCAGTTCGGCCACCAAGTGCTGCCCACACGCGCCGGTCTGGTGCCGCTGACCCTGAGCGGCAAGCATCAGGAGCATTATCAGGACTTGGCTGGAGTGGCGCTGGCGCAGGCGCAGGCCAAGGTCGGCAAGCGCAGCTTTCGCGCCGGGCTGTTGTTTACGCACCGCGGCATCAGCGGGCCGTCGATTTTGCAGATTTCTTCGTATTGGCAGCCGGGCGACGATCTGCGCCTGGATCTTTCGCCGCACCAGCCGCTGAGTGAATGGCTACGCGCGCAACGCGCCGCACGCCCGGCGGCGGAACTGAAGACCGTGCTGGGCGAAGCCCTGCCCAAGCGGCTGGCGCAGCGACTGTGTGAGCAGTGGTTGGAGAGCCGCCCGATGCGGCAGTACCGCGAATCGGAGCTGGACGTCATCGCCGAGCAATTGCACGCCTGGCCGATCGTCGCCAGCGGCACCGAAGGCTATCGCACCGCCGAAGTCACCTTGGGTGGCGTGGATACCGAGGGTCTTTCTTCCAGCACGATGCAATCCAAGCGGGTGCCTGGCTTGTACTTTATCGGTGAAGTGGTCGATGTCACCGGCTGGTTGGGCGGTTATAACTTTCAGTGGGCTTGGGCCTGCGGCCATGCGGCCGGTCAGTCGGCCTGATCTGAGCTATTCATCAAGGCAGTGGACTTAAGGAAACAGCGTATGAAGATTGGATTTATCGGTTTGGGTTCGATGGGTCGTGCCATGGCGGGCAATTTGATACGGGCCGGGCACGAAGTCACCGTGTGGAACCGTTCGGCCGGGCCGGTCGATGAACTGGCCGCGCTCGGTGCCAAGATCGCGCGCAGCCCGGAACGCGCCGCCCAGGGCGAACTGGTGCTGAGCATGCTCGCCAACGACCAGGCGATGCGTGAGGTTTTCCTCGATGGCGGCGTGCTCGCTGCGATGGACCCAGGCGTGATCCACATCAATCACGCCACCGTGTCGGTGGCGCTGACCCACGAGCTGATCGCGCTACATGCGGCGCAGAGGGTTGGCTACATCGCCGCGCCGGTGTTCGGCCGTCCCGAAGTGGCCGCCGCCGGCAAGCTCAACATGCTGGTGTCCGGCGACAGCGTCAGCGTGGGCAAGGTCACGCCGCTGCTGGAGCAGATGGCGGCAAAGTTGTGGCCGCTGGGTGAAGACCCGGTGCGCGCGACCATCGCCAAGATCGCCGGCAACATGATGCTGGCAGCGGCGATCGAAAGCATGGCCGAGGCCACCGTGCTGACCCGCGCTTACGGTGTCAGCGCGACGGATTTTCTGGAGATCATGAACAACACCTTGTTCGCCTCGCCGGTTTATCAGAACTACGGCCGGATGATCGCCGAGCAGCGCTTTGAGCCGGCCGGCTTCGCGATGGCGTTGGGGCATAAGGACATCGGGCTGGCGCTGGCCGCGGGCGAGGGCGAAAAGGTGCCGATGCCGCTGGCCAGCCTGCTGCGCGACGCTTTGACCGAAGCGCTGGCGGCTGGTGAGGGCAAGCTGGATCTTTCCGGTTTGTCACAGGTGGCGGCGCGTCGTGCGCGACTGGATCAACGCGGGCAATGAGCATCAACGGGTCTGTTTAGATTTTCTTTACGCCGCTTGACGATTGGTTTCATGCGCGGTGGGTAGAGTCGATCATGGCGCGGCACGGCGCGCCATAACGAGGGCGCGTGTATGACGATCAACTGGCAGACGGTTTATCACGACATGCTGGAGGGGCGGGCGCTGGAAGTGCGCCGCTCCAGCGCGGGTATCTACAAGCTGCTGACGTTGAAGAACGAGCCTACCGAAGGCGTGGTGGCGCAGGATGCCTCGAGCCTGGTGAATCTATCGCCGTCGAGTCTGGGTGAGGCGGTCGAGGCGGAGGCGCTCAACCGCGATGGGCTGGTCGAGGCGTTGCTGAATCTGCATTTTTCACGCAGCGCAGCGGCCGAAGTTATCGCGGCGATGCGGCCTTGAGGGCAGCACGCCGACGCGCCAGCCAACTGTCCAGCTGATGGGCGAACGCCTGCCGATCGCGCGGATGAAAAGCCGCCGGACCACCGGTATCGATGCCGGCGCCGCGCAGTTCATCCATGAAATTGCGCATCGACAGCCGCTGCGCGATGGTTTCGCGGGTATACAACTCGCCGCGGGGGTTGATCGCCAGCGCATCGCGTTCGACCACCAACGCGGCCAGTGGAATGTCCTGGGTCACCACCAGATCGCCTGCGCGCACACGCAGCACGATCTCGGTATCGGCCACATCCAGCCCGGAGGACACTTGCACCGCGCGCACGTAGCGCGACGGCGGCGTGCGTAGCCATTGGTTGGCGACCAAGGTGACCTCAACCTGCTCACGTTCGGCAGCGCGAAACAGCATCTCCTTGATGGCCACCGGGCAGGCGTCGGCATCGACCCAGATCCGCGGCGACGGCTGCGGCTCGTTCACGCCGACGTGGGCCAGCGCAGGTTGCCGTCGGTGACCGTGTGGGTGCGCCCGCCGACCCAGATAGCTTCGCCGTCGATGAGTACGCTCAAGTGCGCGTCGTGGCCGACTTCGCGCCCCTGGCTGACCAGGTAGCCGCGGGCCAGCGGGCCATTGGGCTCGACCTGGCGCAGGTACGCCGCCAGCAGACCGTTGGCGGCGCCCGAAGCGGGGTCTTCGGTGATTCCGGCGCCCGCACCGAACGCGCGCACCGCCAGTTGATATTCGGTGCCCTGGCAGCGCGCCCAGGCACAGATGCCCATGCTGTCGCTGGCCTTGGCCAGGCGCGCGATGGCAGCGTGGTCAGGCTGCCAGTGGCGCAGGGTGGCTTCATCGGAGCACTCGACCAGCCACCAGCGGCGTCCGCCATCGGCCAACGCCGGTGCCAGCGCGCCTAGTGCGGCACCGCGCAGAGCGGCTTGCAGGGCATCGGACCACTCGGTTTGGGCCGCCACCAGGCTGGCGGCGGGTGAGCGCAGCGATAACAGGCGTGCGTCGCCAGTGCCCTCAACGCGGATTGGCAACAGACCCACGCCACACTCCTGCCACAGTTGCCCGTCGCGCGGTTGGGCGATGCCGCATTCCAGCACGGCATGCGCGCTGCCCACGCTGGGGTGGCCAGCGAAGGCGATTTCCTTGTGCGGGGTGAAGATGCGCACGCGATAGCTGGCCTGCGGCACGGTCGGCGTCAGGATGAACGTGGTCTCGACCAGGTTGGTCCAGCGCGCGAACGACTGCATCGTCGCGCTTGACCAATCATCGGCGCCAAGGACGACGCCAAGATGATTGCCGCCACCGTAACTGGCAGCAAAGACATCCAAATGCAGGTAACGAAGGGAAGGCATTGCACGACCAAAAAAGAGGAAGGCCATGATGATAGCCGCTGAACCCGACGATGGGCAGCAGGTAGCGGCTCAGCGATAACGGCCAAAAAACGAACGGTGCATCCCGCGGTGACGCTGCCTTTTGATCGCGTTGTTCAATATCGCCCTCGCCACGCTGCAACGGATGCCGTTGCCGCCGTGGGTCATCGAAGCATGCACGCGGGAACCGTGTCCGGCCTTGTGCCGAGTTAAGGCATACCATCCTCAGTCTCGGCGGAGCTGTCTGCCCCGGCCACATCGGGAGCAAGAACCGCATGCTCAGGCAGTAACGCACGCAGGCGCTAGAGCAGCGTTCCGTCTTGCCACGTACTGCGGCATCGCGTGGTCAGGTGCCGCTGCGGCGGCATGAGTGTGTCAGGGCCAACGTCGACAATCCGCCCGGATGCCGCCAAGATGGCGGGCTTAGATCCTACGGATTCTGTTCAATATGTTGATTACATTGATCATCATCGCCGCCACCGCCGTGGTGTCGTTCATGGCGTTGAAAAATTCCAAGCTGATGGACGATCTGATCCTGTGGCCACCGGCGATCGTGCGCAATCGCGAGTATTACCGGCTGTTCACCTACGGACTGGTGCACGCGGATTTTTCGCACCTGTTCTTCAACATGTTGACGTTATTCTTTTTCGGCCGGGCGATGGAAGGCGTGTTCACCGCGCGACTGGGATCGCTGGGTTTTGCCGCGTTCTACCTGGGCGCCTTATTGGTGTCGATCCTGCCGACGTATATCAAGAATCGCAAAAGCAGCAGTTACCGCAGCCTGGGTGCGTCCGGCGCGGTGTCGGCGGTCCTGTTCGCCTACATTCTGTTCGCGCCCTGGTCGAAGATCCTCGTGCTGATTTTGCCGATTCCCGCAATCCTTTACGCAGTGCTGTACATCGTCTATTCGGTGATGATGGATCGGCGCGGCAACGATCATGTCAATCACAGCGCGCATCTGTGGGGCGCGGCCTATGGCGTGATCTTCACGGTGCTTATCTATCCGCCCGTGCTACCTCTGTTTTTGAGTCAGCTATCGCAACCCCAATTGGGTTTCTGACAACCTCGCCGCGGCCGCGCCGATGCGAGGCCGGCCGGGGGAAGGTCATGCAAACGAAGTGGTTCGTTGTGCTCAATCGTGGGTCGGGCCGCGGCGACGCCGATGAGATCGAGCAAATGATCCGTCAGGTGCTCACGCAGGCGGGGTTGCCTCATGCCATGTTTCCCGTCGAGAGCCCCGCGCAGCTCCATGCCTTGGCGCGGCAAGCGGTGAGCGAAGCGCAAGCAGTCGATGGCATCGTGGTAGTGGTCGGCGGCGATGGCACCATCAATGCGGTGACCCAGGCGGTATTGAGCAGCGGACTGCGTTTTGGGGTGCTGCCACAAGGCACGTTCAACTTCTTCGGCCGGTGCCAGGGCCTATCGACCGGCGACGCGGGTGTGGCGATGACGGCGCTGTTGGATGCCAAAGAGCGTCCGGTGCAGGTGGGCCTGGTCAATCAACGTGTCTTTCTGGTGAACGCCAGCCTTGGGCTCTATCCGGAATTGCTGGAACAGCGCGAGCAGGACAAACAGCGCTTCGGCCGCCATCGTCTTGTGGCGTTGGGCTCAGGGTTGGCGGTCCTGCTGGGCGCCCGACCGCGGCTTCGCCTGGAGCTGGAATGCGATGGCGAGCGTCAGCAGCTACACACCACCACCTTGGTGATCGGAAATAACCGACTGCAACTGGAGCAGTTGGAACTGAAAGAAGCCAACGAGGTGGAGCGCGGGCGCCTGGTCGGCATCGCAGTCAAGCCCGTCGGCCGCTGGCGCATGCTGGGGATGGCGGCGATGGGTCTGCTGGGACGGCTGGGCGAGGCGCAGAACGTACAGAGTTTCGCCTTCAGCACGTTGGAGCTGCATGTGCGTGGGCGGCGCCGGATCAAGCTGGCGTTGGACGGCGAAATTACCCATTTGGCGTTGCCCTTGCGCATTCGCGTGGCGAGTGAGCCCCTGCGCCTGCTGGTGCCCGGCGAACCGGTTTCCGCGTGAGCGCGCTGCTGCATATCTCTGATACCCATTTCGGCACCGAGCGCGCAACGGTGGTGGAGGCGCTGGTACGTCTGTGTCATCGCTTGCAGCCGACGTTGGTGGTGTTGTCCGGCGATATCACTCAGCGTGCGCGGCGCCATCAATTTGCCGCGGCGCGGGCGTTGATGGATCGGCTGAATCGGCCCTATTTGGTCATCCCGGGTAATCACGATATTGCCTTGTTCGATCTATGGTCGCGGCTGCGTCATCCGTATGGCTATCATCTTCAGGCGTTTGGCCCGACGCTGGAGCCGGTGTGGCAATCGGCGCAGTGGCTGGTGATAGGCGTCAACACCACGCGTTGGTGGCGACATAAGAACGGTGAGCTATCGCCCGGGCAGATCGAGCGGGTGGCACGCCTGCTGCGCACGGCTGCGCCGGGGCAGCGGCGGGTAGTGGTGACGCACCAGCCGATGTTGGTGATCAAAGATGCCGATCAGCGCAATCTATTGCGTGGACACGCGCTGGCCGCCGCCCGTTGGGCCGAGGCTGGCGCCGATGTGTTGCTCGGGGGACATATCCATCTGCCCTACATGCGGCCGCTGCGCCAAGCGCTTCCAGCGATCGTCCGCGATGTGCTGGTGTTGCAGGCGGGCACGGCGGTATCGCAACGCTTGCGGGCGGATATTTCCAACTCGGTCAACGTGCTGCACAGCGATGATCATCCGCTGGGGTGTCGTGCCGAACGCTGGGATTATCGTGATCGCGAGGACGACTTCGTACGCGTCGAGCAGTGCACATGGTCCATGGATAGGCCCTCCTAGCACTGCGCAATCACCTCGGATACACCCGCGCGGTGCTAATGCTCGTGGTCACCGGGCGTGCCCATTGGTGCGCCCCATGCCCCCAGGAGGAGCACGCATGGCCACTGTCCGTAAGTCCGTCAGCAAGCAGACCACCGCCAAACAAAGCAGCGCTAAACAGAATGCCGCTAATAAAGCCGGCCCCAAGAAAGCCGCAGCGTCATCGGCCGGCGCCAAGAAGCGAGTTGCCGGCCAACCCTCAGTCGGCCGCAGTGCATCAAAGAATAAATTGGCCGTAAAGAAGGCTGTGACCAAGAAAGTATCGGTCAAGGAATCTGTCACCGTTAAAGCGGCTGCAAAGAAGGGTTCGGCGAAAGGGGCGACCAACGGTGGACGGCCAACCAGCCAGCCGGCCAGTGGCACGCGTGCCAGCACCCGCGGCGGTGCCGACACAGCGACACGCAAGGCCGTTACAGGTAAGAAGGCAGCGGTCGCGACGAAGTCGGCGAGAGGGCCTCGGTCCAGTGGCACCAAGACGGCGCCTGCACGGGGCGCTACGAGCAAGGCCACGCCTAAGAAAGTCGCGCAGAAGAAGGCACGCAATGCGCCGGGCGGACCCAAGATGGCCTCGCGCGACGTGGTTCGTTCTGCCGCTGCCGATCCGGGCAAACGTAAAACTTCCGCGCCGGC
>JBEVMS010000014.1:0-3546 GCA_040508515.1 Dyella sp.
TTACTGCAGCAGGCCGTCGGCCGGCGAGGAGGCCGAGGCGTAGCGCTTGCGCGGCATCCGCCCGGCGTGGCGCGCGGCGCGTCCGGCCTGGATTGCCAGCTTCATCGCGTGGGCCATCAACACGGGGTCCTGCGCGCAGGCGATCGCGCTGTTCATCAGCACGCCGTCGCAGCCCAGCTCCATCGCGATGGCCGCATCCGAGGCGGTGCCCACGCCGGCATCGATGATTACCGGCACATTGGCGTTCTCGATGATTTCCATCAGGTTGTAGCGATTCTGGATACCCAGCCCTGAGCCGATCGGCGCGGCCAGCGGCATCACCGCGACGCAGCCGATCTGCTCCAGCCGCTTGGCCAGGATCGGATCGTCGCTGGTGTAGACCATCACTTGGAAGCCATCGGCAACCAGCGCCTCGGCGGCCTTCAAGGTTTCCACCACGTCGGGGAACAGGGTGCGGTGATCGCCCAGCACTTCGAGCTTGACCAGCGCATGGCCGTCGAGCAGTTCGCGCGCCAGCTTGCAGGTGCGCACCGCCTCGATCGCGTTGTAGCAGCCGGCGGTGTTCGGCAGCAGGGTGAATTCGTCCGGCGGCAACACATCCAGTAGGCTGGGCTGGCCAGCGTCCTGGCCGATGTTGACCCGGCGGATCGCCACCGTGACGATCTCGGCGCCGGCGGCCAGCGAGGCGGCGCGGGTCTGCGCGAAATCCTGGTATTTGCCGCTGCCGGTGATCAGGCGCGAGGTGTAGCTTTTACCGGCAATCACCAGCGGATCGGCGGCGTCGAGAGGCTTGGAAGTCATGGCGTGGGTCTTGGCGTGGGAGCGATGAACAAACGGAAAAACACGACTGCGAAGGCCTCAGCCGCCGCCGATAGCGTGCACGATTTCGACCTGATCGCCGACCGCCAGTCGATGCTCGGCGTGACGACTGCGCGGAACGATTTCCAGGTTGACCTCGACCGCCACCCGCCGGTCGCCGTAGCCGGCGTCCTGCAACAACTGGCCGATCGTGATATCCGCGGGGCAATCGCGCGGGCTGCCATTGAGGGTGATCTGCATCGGGCCATTGTAGCGCCTGACGCGCACGTGGCCGAGTGGCGAAGCATGGCGCCGCGCGACGCAGGTTGGCGGGCGAGGCTGCCATGGCGCGCCACGTAATCCATCACCGCCGCGCTATTCAAAAACGTGGTTGACCGGGTTACCATCGCCGCTCGTGCGGGTGTAGCTCAATGGTAGAGCTGTAGCTTCCCAAGCTACTGACGAGGGTTCGATTCCCTTCACCCGCTCCAAACTCTCGCCCCCTTAGAAAGCATTAACCCAGAAGCAATCCGTGGGCGTGAAGCATTCGTCTCTGGTGGCGTGAGCATGTTCAGCTCCTGACTCATCCACCAGACAGGTAGGGCGTCCCCGTGGCGGATAGCACGTTACTTTCGCGCGCGACGCACTAGGCATCGATCTGGCTCAGCCCAACGCTGAATGCCATGGGTGATCATGCATCGCGGCGGGCTTCTTTTCCGCCAGCTAGATGAGTAGCCTTGCAAGCTATCGCGGTAGATTTGGTTCCTGTTTCCCGTGGCAATCGTGATGTTTCCCCGCATCGCGAGGTTGGAATCCCCCCGTAGCGAATTTCGGTAGACGGCAGAGGCTTATGACAGACGTCATCACTCTAGGCTGGCGCGAGCGGCTGTCGCTGCCTGGGCTGGGCATCGCGATGCTCAAGGCCAAGCTCGATACCGGCGCGCGCAGTTGCTCGCTGCATGTCGATAGCCTTGATGCCTTCGAGCGCGATGCGGTGACTTGGCTGCGCTTCGGTGTCAGCACCGGCCGCTCCCGACTGCATCCGATGCAGTGCGAGGCGCCGGCGTTGGATCGGCGCGTGGTGACCGATACCGGCGGGCGGCGCACCGAGCGCTGGTTTATCCGCAGCGAGATTCAACTGGCCGGGCGCCGCTTCATGGCTGAAATCAGTCTCAGCGATCGCCAGCACATGCTGTTTCCGATGTTGCTGGGCCGCACCGCGTTGCAAGGACGGTTTCTGGTCGATCCGGCGCAATCGTATGTGGATCGAGGGTTGATGACCGTGGTGCGACCGCTCCCGCTTTGGCAAGCGGCCGGATAAGCTTTCGCTTTTCCACCCCCTTTAACTCCGCGTGCGAACGGCCTGCGACATGAGGCTGCCGTGCCGGTTATTCGCCGGAGCCTGCTCCCTTGAAATTGGCCATCCTGTCGCGCAACGCGCGGCTTTATTCGACCCAGCGCCTGGTCGAGGCGGCGCGTCTGCGTGGGCACACGGTGCGCGTGCTCGATCCGCTGCGCTGCTACGTGCGCATCGCGCCCAACGATTTTGCCATCCGTTACAAGGGCAAGGCGTTGCGCGACATCGATTGCGTGATCCCGCGCATCGGCACGCAGAGCACGTTTTACGGCACCGCGGTGCTGCGTCAGTTGGAGATGATGGGGGTGTATACGCCCAATCCCTCCGACGCGGTGTTGCGCGCGCGCGACAAATTACGCAGCTTGCAGATTTTGGCGGCGCACGGCTTGGACATGCCGGTTACCGTGTTCGGCGACAACCCGGACGATCCTAACGACCTGCTGGCTTTGCTGGGCGAGCCGCCGCATGTGATCAAGCTCAATGAAGGCAGTCAGGGCACTGGCGTGGTGCTGGCCGAGAAACGCAGTGCTTCACAAAGCGTGATCGAGGCGTTTCGCGGGCTCTATGCCAACTTTCTCGTGCAGGAGTTCATCGGCGAGGCCAAGGGCAGCGACCTGCGTTGCTTCGTGGTCGGCAAAAAAGTGGTCGCCGCGATGCAGCGCGACGCCAGCCCAGGAGATTTTCGCGCCAACCTGCACCGTGGCGGCACCGCCACCAAGGCCATCCTCAGCGCCGAAGAAAAACGCATCGCGGTGCGTGCCGCCGCCGCGCTGGGCTTGGGCGTGGCTGGCGTGGACCTGCTGCGCTCGGCGCGCGGTCCGTTGATTCTGGAGGTCAACGCCTCGCCGGGCCTGGAGGGCATCGAGAAGGCTACCGGCGTGGATGTGGCGGGAAAAATCATCGAACTGCTGCAAGCCCATCTGGTCGAGCCGGTCAAGAAACGCGTGCCGGCGCTCGCTAGGTTGACGCGTGACACGCCGCCCTCTGATTGACAGCTACTTCTGCCAGGTGCCGCCTAATCCCTGACGTCATGCGTGCAGCGTGATGCACGGTCACGCCTGAGCCTCGGACGGAATTGCACTGCTAGCGTGGCTGTGGCGGCTTGCTTGATGGGGTTGGCCAGCGCCATGCACGGTCAGCCAAGTTGATTAACCTCGGCGTGAGCATGGGTTAACTTGAGCCTAACTCCCCCCGGTCTATAAAGAACCACTGCTATTCGCGCGTCGCGAAGGCCCTCGGGCCTCATCGGGCGGCAGATAACGGTATCGGGGCAGTAACTTGGGCCCGGGCGCGGTAACAGCCGCAGCCCGGGCCTTCTTTTTTGCTGAGGTTACGACGTTCAGCTTGACGGGTGCCGCTGGCGACGTTTCCTCGTTAAGCTTGCGGCGTTA
>JBEVMS010000085.1:0-13899 GCA_040508515.1 Dyella sp.
CGTCCAGGCGGCCGCGGCGCAGTTCCGCGAAGCCTATCTCGACGATGTGCGCACCACCATCAAGGCGCCGGTGACCGGCTACGTGGCCAAGCGTACCGTGCAGCTGGGGCAGCGTGTTCAGACGGGGGCGGCGTTGATGGCCGTGGTACCGCTGCAGCAGGTGTGGATCGATGCCAATTTCAAGGAAACCCAGCTGACCCACATGCGCATCGGCCAGCCGGTGGAAATCACCACGGACGTCTATGGCAGCGCGGTGACCTACAAGGGCGTGGTCAGCAGCCTGGGCGTGGGTACCGGCAGTGCGTTCTCGTTGTTGCCGGCGCAGAACGCGACTGGCAACTGGATCAAGATCGTGCAACGCATTCCGGTGCGCGTGCTGTTCAGCGATTCGTCCCAGCTCACCCAGCACCCTCTGCGGATCGGTCTGTCCACCGATGTGGAGGTCGGCCTGCACGATCAGAGCGGCCCGACGCTGGCGCAGAAGGTACAGCCCGTGCCGATCCTGAGCACCGACGTCTATCAGCAGCAACTCGCGAAGGCCAGCGGCGTGATCGAACAGATCATCCACGCCAACATGGCTGGTGAGAACAACGCGTCGAATAAATGAAACCGATGCCGGGGTGATTCGTGACGGATCGCTCCGGCGCCTATCTCGCATGGTCGCGCGCTTCCCAGGTGCGCCCGCGATACGCGCACAAATAATGCACAGGCAGCCATGAGCAGCGAATTTCGTCCACCCAATCTGGCGTTGTCGACGGTAGGTTTGTCGCTGGCCACCTTTATGCAGGTGCTCGATACCACCATCGCCAACGTGTCATTGCCGACCATCGCCGGCAACCTTGGGGTGAGTTCCGACCAGAGCACCTGGGTGATCACCTCGTTCGCGGTCAGCAACGCGATCGCCTTGCCGCTGACCGGTTTTCTGACCCGCCGCGTCGGCGAGGTCAAGCTGTTCGTGTGGTCGACGATCTTGTTCTCGATCGCCTCGTTTTTGTGCGGCATCTCCCAAAGCATGGGCATGTTGATCATGTTCCGGGCGATCCAGGGCGCGGTCGCCGGTCCGATGTACCCGATCACCCAGAGCCTGCTGATCTCGATCTACCCGCCGGCCAAACGCGGCATGGCGCTGGCGCTGCTGGCGATGGTCACGGTGGTGGCGCCGATTGCCGGCCCGATTCTGGGCGGCTGGATCACCGACAACTACACCTGGCCGTGGATCTTCTTCATCAACGTGCCGATCGGCCTATTCGCCAGCATGGTCGTGGCCAACCAGATGAAGGGACGCCCTGAGCGCACGGAGCGGGTGCGGGTGGACTACGTGGGTTTGATCAGCCTGATCATCGGCGTCGGTGCGCTGCAGATCGTGCTGGACAAGGGTAACGATGAGGACTGGTTCAATTCCACCTTCATTGTCATCACCGCGCTGATCGCGTTGCTGGGCTTGGTGGTATTCCTGATCTGGGAGCTGACGGACAAGAATCCGATCGTCAATCTCAAGCTGTTCCGCCATCGTAATTTTCGATACGGCACTTTGTGCCTGGTGCTGGCCTATGCAGCGTTCTTCGCGATCGGTCTGCTGGTGCCGCAGTGGTTGCAGCGCAACTTGGGCTACACCTCGACCTGGGCCGGTTTCGCTACCGCGCCGCTGGGTATTTTGCCGGTGATTCTGACCCCGTTCGTGGGCAAGTACGCCACCCGCTTCGATCTACGCCTGCTGGCCTCGCTGGCCTTCGTGGTGATGGGCGCGACCTGCTTCATGCGTTCGGACTTCTATATCGGGGTGGATTTCTACCATGTGGCGATGGTGCAGTTGATCCAGGGGCTGGGTGTGGCGTTCTTCTTCATGCCGGTGCTGTCCATATTGCTGTCGGACCTCCAGCCCAACGAGATCGCCGATGGTGCCGGTCTGGCGACGTTCCTGCGTACCCTGGGCGGCAGCTTTGCCGCTTCCATCACCAATTTTTTGTGGGACCACCGGGCCATTCGCCATCATGCGCAATTGGCCGAGCACATCAACGCTTACAACCCGACCACGCAGGCGGCGTTGCAACCGGTGGGCGATCAGCAAAGCGCGTTGGCGCTGATCAACCAGACCATCACGCTGCAGGCCTATCAGCTTTCCTTCAACGAGGTGTTCCGGGCCTTGGGTTGGATTCTCGCTTGCTTGATCCTGGTGGTGTGGCTGGCCAAGCCGCCGTTCTCTGCCAAGGCCGGCGCGGCATCTTCCGGACACTGAGTGGCCGCGGTGGTATGAAAAAAGCGCCGGCAAGCCGGCGCTTTTTTTGTGCACGCGTGGGAGCGGGCCGCGAACGCGCGAACGTTAAAACGCGAAACCGATCAGCCCCATGGTTTCGCCGCGGTTGGGCTCGTGGAAGCCACCGTTGGAGAGATGCCGCACCTGCACGCTGAAGTGCTTGCCCTGCCAGCCTAGCGTGCTGGCAAATTCGTAGACGCTGCTCAGCGCCAGCGTGCGGCCGGTATGCAGCACCGGTTGGAAGCTGAAGAACAGCGGCTGGTACCAGTTGCTGGCGTCGCCGTAATGCACGCGTACACCGGCGGCTCCCAGCCAGATATCGTCCTTGGTGGTGTAGCGGTCGCCGTCGTAGTGCTGCAGGTCGCGCCCGTTGATGTAGCCGACCGAGACGTCCGGCGCCCAGGTCCAGCGGCTGTTGCCGATCGGCTGCGGGTTGAACACCGATTCCAGGAACAGCGTATTGGTGCCCACGCTGTTGGAGTAGCTGCGGCCGAGCTGGATTTCAAAGCGGGTGTCGTCAGCCAGCGCTGGCAGAGCGATCAGACCAAGGCCGGCGATCATCGCCAGACGTAGGCCGGTAAGGTGATTTGACATGGGAGTCCTGGGGGGCGGAGAGATATAGCACCGCATAGTTTACTAAAAGATGTGGCGCGTCTAGCAAGCGGGGGCCATTTTAATGCGGGTCTCGCAATCGCTGATGTGGACCCTGCCGGGCTTTGGCGCCATGCGTGCGCGACGGTTGCCTGGCGAGCCCTTGGCCTGGCGCGGGAGTCCAGCGGTGACGGGCAGGGCGGTCGTCTGGAAAGTCGATCATGCGCAAAAAACGCCGCCGGGTTGAGTTTTTCCGCAGGACAGGACGGACCCTCGGTGACGGTGAGCCGAACTGCATTTGCGCTAGCATCGGCGGGCTCGGGCGGCATCGGTCACTGGCGACTTTGCCGCAGCATAAGTCCACCACCCAAGACACACCCTCCTGTGCAGGATATTGTCGATGTCGTTCGTCCGCTCCAGTGTGCTGACCGAAGGGCCGATCGCCCGCACGTTGTTGCTGTTCGCGCTGCCGATCCTGGGCGGCACCGTATTGCAATCGTTAAACGCCTCGGTCAACGCGATGTGGATTGGCCACTTCATGGGCGAGGCCGCGCTGAGCGCCACCAGCAACGCCAGTTTGATCCTGTTTCTGCTGCTCAGCGCGGTGTTCGGCGTCAGCATGGCCTCGACCATCCTGGTCGGGCAAAGCCTGGGCGCGCGCGACGTGGCGGCGGCCAAGCGGGTGGTCGGCACCGGGGCGGGCTTCTTCGCGTTGAGCTCGCTGCTGGTGGCCGCGCTGGGCTGGCTGGGCACGCCGTGGATGCTGGCGGTGCTGGGCACGCCGCTCGATGCGCTGCCCTACGCGGTGACCTACCTGCGGATCATCTTTCTGGCGCTGCCGTCGATGTACTTCTACAACTTCCTGATGATGACCTTGCGCGGCGCCGGCGATGCCAAGACGCCGTTTCTGTTTATGGGCTTGTCGGTGTTGCTGGACATCGGGCTCAATCCGCTGCTGATGTTCGGCTGGGGGCCTATTCCTCGCATGGGCATCGCCGGCTCGGCCAGCGCCACCTTGATCGCGCAAAGCATGGCGTTGATCGCGTTGCTGCTGGTGCTGTATCGGCGCAAGCATTTTCTGCGCCTGAGCGGCGCGGAGCTGCGCCATCTGCGGCCGGACCCGGCGATCTTGCGCGCGCTGGTGTTCAAGGGCCTGCCGATGGGCTTGCAGATGGTGGTGATCTCCTCCTCGGCGATGCTGATGATGCGGCTGGTCAACGGCTACGGCTCGCAGACGGTGGCCGCCTACGGTGCGGCGACCCAGTTGTGGACTTATGTGCAGATGCCGGCGATGGCGATCGGCGCGGCGGTGTCCTCGATGGTCGCGCAGAACATCGGCGCGCGGCGTTGGGATCGGATCGGCCGGATCGCGCGCGCCGGGGTGATCTACAACTTCATGTTGAGCGGCGCGTTGATCGGGCTGATTTACCTGTTCAACCGCGGCGCGCTGAATTTGTTCCTGCCTGGCGACGGCGTGGCGCTGGCGCTGGCGGTGCACTTGAATGCGATTGCGGTGTGGTCGTTTTTGTTTTTCGGGGTGACTTTCGTGCTGTTCGGCGTGGTGCGCTCCACCGGCGCGGTGTGGCCACCGCTGCTGGTGCTGCTGGTATCGATGTGGCTGGTGCGTCCGCCGTTCGCGCTGAGCCTGCAAGAGCGCCTGGGCAGCGATGCGATCTGGTGGAGTTTTCCGCTCGGTTCGCTGGTCGCGCTGGTGCTGGCCAGCGCCTATTACCGCTGGGGCGGCTGGCGTCGCGCGCACATGCTCGCCGATGCCGCCGCCACGCCGGCGGCGCCGAGCACCGGCCAGGGTGTGCCGGCGGTGGCGCCAGAAAGCTGAGCCGCGCTCAGCCTTGCGCGGCCAGTTTGAGCGCGCGCCGCGCGGCACGGCGCTCCCGGCGCGCCGCCTTGCGCAGCTTGCGATCGTGGTTCCACAAGTAGATCGCTGGGGTGCTGAGCAAGGTCAGCAACTGCGACACCAGCAGGCCGCCGACGATGGCGATACCCAGCGGCTGGCGCATCTCCGAGCCGATGCCGAAGCCGATCGCCAGCGGCAGCGCGGCGCCCATCGCCACCAGGGTGGTCATGGTGATCGGGCGAAAGCGCACCAGCGCGGCTTCGCGGATCGCCTCGGGCGCGGAGAGCCCGCGCTCGCGCTGCGCGACCAACGCGAAGTCGACCATCAGAATCGCGTTTTTCTTGACGATGCCGATCAGCAGCAGCACCGCGATGATCGCCATCAAGGTCAGCTGGGTCTGCGTCACCAGCATCGCCAGGAAGGCGCCGGCGCCGGCCGCCGGAAGCGTGGACAGAATGGTCAGCGGATGGCCCAGGCTCTCGTAGAGCATGCCCAGCACGATGTACATCGCCAGGATCGCGCCGAGCATCAAGGTGCCACCGTTGGATTGCAGGTCGCGCATGCGCTTGCTTTCGCCGGTGAAGTCCAGTCGTACGCTGTCTGGCAAACCGGCGAGCCGGGCGGCGTGTTCGATCAACTGGACCCCGCGATCGGGGGTGACGCCCTCGGCCAGGTTGTAGGACAGGTCGCTGGCCTCCTGCTGGTCTTGATGGACCACCGTGGTCGGCGCGATCATCGGCATGATCTTGGCCAGCGCCGAAAGCGGAATCATCGCGCCCTGGTTGCTGCGCACGTAGGTATTGAGCAACAGCTCGGGGCTGATTGAATCGGACGCGGCGGCGGTCAGCACCACCCGGTACTGGTTGATGTTGGAGTAGATGACCGAGACTTGGTTTTGCCCGAACGCGCTGTACAGCGCCGAATCGACCGCGCCGATGGTGACGCCCAGGCGACTGGCCGTGTCGCGATCGACCTTAAGCAACTGCTGCTTGCCGACCCGATCGAAGTCGCTGCCGGGGTCGCGGATGTCTTTAAGCGTGCGCATCGCCTGCACCATCTTGAGCGCCCACGGTTGCAGTTCCTCGCCATCGCGGCTGATCAGCTGAAAGCTGTATTGGCCGCGCCCGCCGCCCGCCGGATCATCGTTGAAGAAGCCGACCGGGCTTATATAGACGGCCACATCGGAGAGCTTTTCGTAGCGCTTACTGAGTCGCTCCAGCACCACTTTGGCATGCTCGTGGCGCTCCTCGGGGCCGTCGCCGTAGGGTTTGAGGTCGACGAACATCTGCGCGCTGCTGCCGACTGCGCCGCCGTCGCTGCCGCCCAGGATGACAGTGGCGTCGGCCACCGCCGGATCGTCCTGCATGATCTTGCCGACGTGCCGCGCGCGCTCGGCCAACACGGCCGGCGAGATGTTGGCATCGGCGCGGATGGTCGCCTGCAGCATGCCCATGTCTTCCTGCGGCATGAAGCCGCCGCCGGCGGTCTTGACCACCGCGATGCCGAGTCCGCCGGTGAGCAGCAGTAGCAGCAGCGGCTGCCAGCGCATCAGACGGCGGTGGTGCATCGCCCAGTCCAGCGCACGCGCATAGATCGCGTGCAGGCGGCGGTCGAAGCGCTCCAGCGCCAGCTCCATTCGCGTGGGCGGCGCCGGCATGCCGGGATCGGCCTTCAGGTAGCGCCCGCACAGCGCCGGGGTGACGGTCAGCGAGACGATCGCCGAAATCACCACCGCCGCCGCCAGGGTCACCGAGAACTCGCGCAGCAGCTTGACCAGGATGTTGTCGCCGAACAGCAGCGGGGTGAACACCGCGATTAGCGAGAGGGTGATCGAGATCACCGTGAAGCCAATCTCGCGCACCCCGATCAGCGCCGCCTGCAGTGGCGGCGTACCCTGTTCCATGTGCCGTACGATGTTCTCGATCACCACAATCGCATCGTCGACCACGAAACCGATGCACAGCACCAGCGCCATCAGCGAAAAAGTGTTCAAGGTGTAGCCCAGCAGCCACATGACCACTAGCGCGCCAGCCAGCGACAGCGGCACGCTTAGCATGGCGATCAGGGTCGGGCGCAGCCGGCGCAGAAACACCAGCATTACCAGAACTACCATCACCAGCGAGATCAGCAGCGCGATCTGTACCTCGTGCAGCGCCGATTTGGTGGTTTGGGTAAGGTCGAAAATCGGGGTGATCTGTACGTCCGCCGGCAGCCACTGGCGAAACTGCGGCAACTGCGCGCGAATCGCGTCGGCGGTGGCGATCGCATTGGCCTCGGGCCGCTTGCTGATCTGCATGCTGACCGCGTGCTGGCCGTTGAACCACGCGCCCTGGTAGATATCCTGCGGGCCGCTGCTGACCTTGGCCACGTCAGCCAGCCGCACCGGTACGCCGTGGCGGCTGGCGATCACCAGCTTTGCGAAGTCCTTGGCGTCCTGCAGGCCATCGTTGGCCAGCACGGTCATCTGGGTATGCCCGTCGCTGAGTGAGCCCTGCGGCATCATCACATTGGCCGCACGCAACGTATTGGCCACGTCGTTGGTGGTGATGCCCTTGGCCGCCAGCGCCAGCGCATCGATCTCCACCCGCACGGCATGTGGCGTGCCACCCAAGACCTGCACGCGCGCCACCCCAGGAATTTGTGCCACCCGCGGCGCCAGCAAGGTGTCCACGCGGTCGTAGAGTTGGTCCGGCGACAGGCTGCTTGAGGTCAGCGCCACCAGCAAAACCGGGATCGTGCTGGTATCAAAAGTGAAGTACTGCGGCGGGCTGGGCAGCCCGGCAGGGAGATCGGCCTGCGCCGCGTTGATCGCTGCCTGCACATCGCGCACGGCCTGATCGGTATTGCGCGCCATGGTAAAGCGCAGCTGGATCATGCTGGAGCCATCGCTGGAGGTCGAATGCATCTGATCGACGCCGGGAATGCGCCCCAAATGGCGCTCCAGCGGCGCCGCGACGGTGCTGGCCATGATCTGTGCATTGGCACCGGGCAGGTTGGCGGCTACCAACACCGCCGGCACGTCGATCGACGGCAATGCCGCCACGCCCAGCAGCAAATACGCGCAGATGCCCGCCAGGGTAAGACCCAGCGCCAGCAACGAGGTACCGACAGGGCGGCGAACCAGGGGTGCAAACATCGTCATGGATTCCTTATCTGCGCGGAGCATAGCGGGCACGGCTAACGCCTGCGCGGCCGTTCACTCAACGACGGGCAAGCACGGGTGCGCGATCTACTAAGTGAGCGTCATGCCGCACTTTATGTCCGTCCCTCACTGCCCGCGAATGTGCCTTAAGTCCGGTCCCTGCTGGAAGGCAGGGGCGGTCCCCTCGAATTTCGTGGGGACGCCGCCACCAAAACCATGCCATGACCCATGGCTGCCTAAAGTGTGCGCCAGGCCGCACTTTTGTGCGTGCGAAAGTCTCTGCGAAGTGCTTGCGCGGGCCACCCTACTTTGGATGGCAAGTGGCGCAAAGGGTTTGTCATCCGAGGTTTCCAAGATTCGGATTTGCCATGCTCCTAGAGCCGCCCGGCGTGCAGTGTGGCGGTGCAGCCTCGACTGCCCGCGAGGGCGTTGATGGGATGGCTTTAAAGTGCGGTTACCGGCCAAGGTCTAGAAGACTGCTTTGAGGCCGCGCACGCTCGATCCCTGGTCTGCCTTGAATGACGCACGGCCACGGCGGTGAAGCCTAATCACTATGTAATTCGGCGACGAAGTCGTAGATGTCGCCGCGGTACCAGGAGCTGGTGAATTCGACCACCCGGCCATCCTCAAGGAAACTGCGTCGTTCGATGTTGAGGCCGGCGCTGCCCGGGGCGACATGCAGCAGGCGTGCCTGCTGCGCGCCCAGCAGCACGGCGCGCAGGCGTTGCAGGGCGCGGCGTGGGCGGCAGCCCAGGGTTTCCAGGATTTCGTAGAGTGAGTCGCGCACCAGTTGCGGATCGGGCAACAGGGCCGCCGGTACCACCGTGCGCTCGATCGCCAACGGCTCGTCCTCGCCGTAGCGCACCCGGTACAGGCGCACCACCAGCGCGCCGGGCGACAGGTTCAAGGCCATCGATTCTTCCGGGGTGACCTCGCCGATGGAGCGCTCGAAAAATTCCGAACGCGGGCTGAGTCCGCGCGCACGCAGATCCTCGGTGAAGCTGGTCAGCCGCGACATTGGCTTGACGATGCGTTCGGCGACAAAAGTGCCAGCGCCGTGACGCTGGGTCAGCAGGCCTTCCTCGACCAGGCCGGCGATCGCTTTGCGCACGGTGACGCGGGAAAGCGTCAGCGCCTTGGACAGGTCGCGTTCGCTGGGCAGCGCGTGGCCCGCTTCGATGTCGCCGTGCTCGACCACATTGCGGATCGCCCGGCGCAGGCGCAGGTAAGCCAGCGGCTGGCGGGAGGCGCTGTCGCGGCCGAGGCGGCGGTATTCACTGACTAAGGCGGTTTCCATGCCAGGAAAGATACCAATTGCTAACCAGTCGGGCAATGACCATGTGTTTTTCATCGCTGGTCATAAGCGATATCTTTGCCCGATCACGGGTTTAGCCAAGCTGGTGTTGGCTGAGTTGCCGTCATGTCGACGAAACCGCATCCCTTCACGCTGGCAGATTCTGGTATCTGACTGGTATGATCGTTGACATCCCCGGCGCGTGACGACTCGCGCGTCGTATCTTCCCGCATTGCGTCGAGGTGAACCCGTGACGGCATCTTCTTCTCAACCGGTCGAATCGTTCGATCTGGTCATCTACGGCGGCACCGGCGACCTGGCGGTGCGCAAACTGTTGCCGGCGCTGTTCCATCGCTTTTTGGACGGCCAAATTCCGCACAGCAGCCGTATCGTCGGCGTGGCGCGCGCGCCGCTCAGCGCAGACGACTATCGCAACACGGTCAGCCAGTCGATCGCCAAGTTGGCCGCTGACGTGCCCGCCGAGCAGACCGCGGCTTTCCTTGAGCTGATCGGCTATCGCTCGCTGGATGCACGCAAGGACGACGGCTGGGACGAGTTCGCCGAGATGTTGAGCCAGCGCCCGGACAACGTGCGGGTGTTCTATCTGTCCACCTCGCCGGACCTGTTCTCGGCGATCTGCCAGCGGCTGGGTTCGTACGGGCTCAACCACGGCCAGTCGCGGGTGGTGTTGGAGAAACCGATCGGTCACGACCTGGCCAGCGCCAACAAGATCAACGATGACGTCGGCCAGGTGTTCAGCGAATCGCAGACCTTCCGCATCGACCATTACCTGGGCAAGGAGACGGTGCAGAACCTGTTGGCACTGCGCTTCGGCAACGCGCTGTTCGAGCCGCTGTGGAACGCCGAGCACATCGAGCATGTGCAGATCACCGTGGCCGAAACGGTCGGCGTCGGTCATCGCGCCGGCTATTACGACGGCTCCGGCGCGATGCGCGACATGGTGCAGAACCACATCCTGCAACTGCTGTGCATGGTCGCGATGGAGCCGCCGGCGGCGCTCAGCCCCGACGCGGTGCGCGACGAGAAGCTCAAGGTGCTTCGCAGCCTCAAGCCGATCGACGACAGCAACGCCGGCCAGTTGACCGTGCGTGGTCAGTACCGCGCCGGCGTCGCCGAGGGCGAGTCGGTCAAGGGCTACCAGGACGAGCTCGCCTCCAAGTCGCACACCGAAACCTTCGTGGCGTTGAAGGCCGAGATCGCCAACTGGCGCTGGGCCGGCGTGCCGTTCTATCTGCGCACCGGCAAGCGCCTGCCCGAGCGTGTCTCCGAGATCGTGGTGACCTTCCGTGCGGTGCCGCATTCGATCTTCGATCCCAGCAGCGGTCCGTTGCAGCAGAACCGGCTGGTCTTGCGGCTGCAGCCGGACGAGGGCGTCAAGCTGTGGCTGACCATCAAGCACCCCGGTCCCGGCGGGCTGCGCTTGCGGCACATCCCGCTGGACATGAGCTTCGTCGAGGCGTTCGGCGTGCAGCAGCCCGATTCCTACGAGCGCCTGCTGATGGACGTGGTGCGCGGCAATCCGACCTTGTTCATGCGTCGCGATGAAGTCGAGGCGGCGTGGTTGTGGGCCGATCCGATCCTGGCCGCCTGGGCCAACAGCGGCGATGCACCCAAGCCCTACACCGCCGGTACCTGGGGCCCGAGCGCCGCGGTCGCGTTGATCGAGCGCGACGGCAGCACCTGGAACGAAGACACCGAATAAGGAGCCGATCCATGTCAGCAAGCGAGATCACCACCCAACGCTTCCCCGATAGTCAGGCGCTGGCCGCGGCGTTGGCCGCGCGCGTCGCCGCCGACCTGCGCCATGCCATCGCTGCGCGTGGACGCGCCGTACTGGCGGTTTCCGGCGGCAGCACGCCCAAGCACTTCTTCGAGCAACTGTCGCGCGCCGAACTGGACTGGAGCGCGGTCAGCGTAACCCTGGTCGACGAGCGCTGGGCGCCGGAAAGCAGCGAGCGGTCCAACGCGCGGCTGGTCAAAGCCGCCTTACTCACCAACCAGGCCGCGGCGGCGCGCTTCGTGCCGCTGTACCAGCCTGAGGCGGCCACGCCCGAGGCGGGGCTGGTGGCGCTGCGCACGCGGCTGGGCGAACTGCCGCCGCGCTTCGACGCGGTGATCTTGGGCATGGGCAACGACGGCCACACCGCGTCGTTCTTTCCCGGCGCCGATCGCCTGAGCGAGGCGCTGGATCTCAACGGCAACGCGCGCGTGCTGCCCATCAATGCGGCCGGCGCGGGCGAGCCGCGGATCACCTTCACCCTGCCCGCGCTGCTGGATACCGCCGCGTTGTATCTGCACATCGAGGGCGACGCCAAGCGTGAAGTGCTGGACGCGGCCCAACTAGGACAGGACGCCGCCGCCGATTATCCGATCCGCGCGGTGCTGACGCAGACCCGCGTGCCGTTGACCGTGTACTGGTGCCCCTAAATTCGCCAGCGGGTGATCGGCGTGGGGAGCCCGCAGGAGCGGCCCCCGGCCGAGCGTTGCACCGGCTTTCCCTCATTCACTATGTTCTGGAAGTCATGTCATGAGCACGCTCCATCCCGTTGTCGCCGAAGTCACCGAACGTCTGCGCGAGCGTAGTCGGGAGTCGCGCGCCGCGTATCTTGCGCGCATCGACGCGGCGGCCAACGGTGGCCCGTATCGGGAGCAACTGTCCTGCGGCAACCTCGCGCACGGGTTCGCTGCCTGTGAGCCGACCGACAAGCACGCGTTGCGCAATGGTCGCGCGGCTAATGTCGGCATCGTCAATTCGTATAACGACATGCTCTCGGCACATCAGCCGTACGAGCGCTACCCGGAGCTGATCCGTCGCGCCGCGCGCGCGGCGGGTTTCACCGCGCAGATGGCCGGCGGCGTGCCGGCGATGTGTGACGGCGTGACCCAGGGCCAGCCGGGCCTGGAGTTGTCGCTGTTCTCGCGCGACCTGATCGCGATGGCCACGGCGGTGGCGCTATCGCACGACATGTTCGACGCGGCGCTGTACCTGGGCATCTGCGACAAGATCGTGCCAGGGCTGCTGATCGGCGCGCTATCGTTTGGCCATCTGCCCGGTGTGTTTATTCCCTCCGGCCCGATGCCGACCGGGATCGGCAACGAGCAGAAGTCCAAGGTGCGCCAGGCCTACGCCGAGGGCAAGGCCGGGCGCGAGGAACTGCTGGAGGCGGAGGCGGCCTCGTACCACACGGTCGGCACCTGCACGTTCTATGGCACCGCCAACTCCAATCAGATGCTGATGGAGATCATGGGCCTGCACCTGCCCGGCGCCAGCTTCGTGGCGCCCAATACGCCGCTGCGCGACGCCTTGACCAGCGCGGCGGTCGAGCGCGCCGCGGCGATGAGCGCGCTGGGCGAGGGCTATCGGCCGATTGGCCGCATCGTCGATGAGCGCGCCATCGTCAACGGGGTGATCGGCCTGCACGCCACCGGCGGCTCGACCAATCATCTGATGCATCTGGTGGCGATCGCGCGCGCCGCCGGCATCGAGCTGCGCTGGGACGATTTCGATGCGCTGTCCGCGGCGGTGCCGCTGCTGGCGCGGGTGTATCCCAACGGCTACGCTGACGTGAATCAGTTCCACGACGCCGGCGGCATGAGTTTCCTGATCGACCAGTTGCTGAGCGCCGGCCTGTTGCACGGCGACGCGCTGGCGATCACCGGCGGCACCCTGGCCGATTACGTCAACCTGCCCACGCTGGATGCGCACGGCCAACTGCAGTCGCAGCCGGTGTCGAAAGTCAGCGGCAATCGCGGCGTGCTGCGCGGGATGGACGAACCGTTCCGCCGCGACGGCGGCCTGCGCATGCTCGACGGTAACCTCGGCCGCGCGGTGATCAAGGTGTCCTCGGTGCCGGACGATCGCCTGCTTATCGAGGCGCCGGCGCGGGTGTTCCACGAGCAGGACGACGTCAAGAAGGCCTTTGATCGTGGCGAGCTCAATCGCGATTTCGTCGCGGTGGTGCGCTTCCAGGGGCCACAGGCGATCGGCATGCCGGAGCTGCACAAGCTGACCCCGACGCTGGCCCTGTTGCAGGATCGCGGCCACCGCGTGGCGCTGCTCACCGACGGGCGCATGTCCGGCGCCTCCGGGCGCGTGCCGGCGGCCATCCACGTCACACCCGAAGCGCTGGACGGCGGCGCCATCGCCAAAATCCGGGACGGCGACATGATCCGGCTGGACGCGGTCAACGGCAAGCTCGACGTGCTGCTGGAGGATGCCGAACTCGCCGCGCGCGATAAGGCCACCGCCGATCTGTCGCATCATCACGTCGGCATGGGGCGTGAGCTGTTCGGCCTGTTCCGGCAGGCCGCCGGTGCGGCAGATCGGGGCGCCGGCGTGTTCTAAATAACCGCCGTGGCCGCTTGCGGTCGCGGCTTGGGGTGGCATCGGCTTGCTGTTAGCCTGCCCTCCTTTCTGACCCGCCACCGCCACGCGCGCTGGCGTCATCCGCATTGGAGAATCGCGTGAGCGCAAGCATGGAAACCAAGCAGCAACAGGTCGAGACCACCCTGCGCCTGGCGCCGGTGATTCCGGTGGTGATCATCGAGGACGCGCGCGCCGCCGTACCGATGGCGCGCGCACTGGTCGCCGGCGGCATTCCGGCGATCGAAGTGACCCTGCGCACGCCCGCCGCGCTGGACGCGATCCGTGCGATCGCTGCCGAAGTCGAAGGCGCGGTGATCGGCGTGGGTACGGTGCTCAGCGCCAAGGATCTGGACGCGGCGTTCAAGGCCGGCGCGCG
>JBEVMS010000108.1:0-4306 GCA_040508515.1 Dyella sp.
TACGGCGGCGTGGCGGCGTTCTACACCACGCCGGAGCAGTTCATGCTGTACGGCCTGCCCGCGCTGATCGGTTTCTGGTTCTACGGCAGCTGGATCACCGACCGCCGCACCTTGCCGATCTTCACCGAAGTGAACCAGATCGTGGCCGCCTACGAGGTGACGATGACCATAGCCAGAGCCTGCATCAAGCCGTTTGGACGTCCATTCAAAGTGACCGCCAAAGGACTGGACCGCAGCAAGGTGGT
The DNA here is from genome assembly GCA_040508515.1 of Dyella sp. Taxonomy (GTDB): domain Bacteria; phylum Pseudomonadota; class Gammaproteobacteria; order Xanthomonadales; family Rhodanobacteraceae; genus JBEVMS01. The sequence continues at coordinate 246 of JBEVMS010000108.1, forward strand.
GGTGCACTGGAAGCTGGCCGGCTTCTTCATCGCGCTGATGTTTTTTCTGATCATCGGCGCGGTCAACGCGATGCTGACCGCCTCGATGAGCGCCGGCATGGTGTTCAACCTGGTGTGGACGCTGGTCGCACTGATCCTTGATCTGGCGGCGATCATGGCCTGCGTGGACTTGCCGCGGCTCAAGCAGGAAGAACGCTTTCCCTTCGAGCAGCCGGCGCGCTGGCGCGTGGGCCGCAGCGAGCAGGCCAGCCAGTTCATCGATATCTCGCTCGGCGGTGCGGCGATGCGGCGCGGCGCGGGTCCCTTGCCGCCGCCCGGCAGCCGACTGGAAGTGAACGTGCCGCAGGTCGGCTGGGTGCCGGCGGTGGTCGCCCGGCATACCGCGCGGCGGCTGTGTGTGCGGTTCGAGGCGACCGAGGCCATGCGCCATCGGATGATCGAGCTGATTTTCTGCAATGCCCCGCACAACATCGCCGTCAAGGCGCGCCCGCTGCGCGCACTGGGGCAATTCCTGCATCTGGCCGGTCTGGCCCCGCGGTCGGACCGCTGACTTTTTCGAGGATAACCCCCATGAAGCCTGCCACCTTAAGTTTCGCCCTCGCCGCCTGCCTGCTGGCCGGCTGCTCGATGGAACCGACCTACCAGCGTCCCGGTTTGCCGGTGCCCGACAGCTATCCGGACCATACCGCCAGCACCGCCGCCGCGGCGCCGGCGGCCGATCTGGGCTGGCATGACTTCTTCAAGGATCCGGCGCTACAACGCTTGATCGCGATCGCGCTGGACAACAACCGCGACCTGCGCGTGGCCGCCGCCAATATGACCGCGGCACGCGCCGACTACGGCGTGGCGCGCGCCAACCTGTTCCCCGAACTCGATCTGCAAGGCTATGGCGGTCGCCAGCGCCTGCCGGCCAACGTACAGCAGCCGAGCAACGGACTGATCGGCCCGATCCAGAACACGCGCGGCCAAGCCGCCACGTTCGGCACTTACCAAGTGCAAGCGGGCTTGACCAGCTACGAGCTGGATTTCTTTGGTCAGCAGCGCGCCATCGCGCATACTTCGGGCAAGCTGGCCCAGGCCAGCGCTGCGGATTACCAATCGGCGCGCATCGCGCTGATCGGCGAGGTGGCCAACGCCTACCTCTCGCTCAACGCCGACCGCGCCCTGCTGCAACTGGCCCAGCAGACCGTGGACGCCCAGCAGCAGCACGCGGATGTGATGAAGAAAGCCTTCACGGATGGCGGCGTATCGGAGTTCGACATGCGTCGCTCGCAGACCCAGGTCGATGCCGCGCGGGTGGATGTGGAAGACGTGCGCATGCGCATCGCCAAGGACATCAACGGCATGGCGGTGCTGATCGGCCAGCCGCTGCCGGCTGGCTACAGCACGCCGGCGCCCTGGCAGGCGCCGCTGCTGACCGAGGTGCCGGCCGGGCTGCCGTCGACCCTGCTCGACCGCCGCCCGGACATCATCGCCGCGGAGGATCGCCTGCGCGCGGCCAACGCCGATATTGGTCGCGCGCGCGCCGCGTTTTTCCCCAACATCGCGCTGACCGCGGTGCTTGGCACCTTGAGCGGCGGGCTCTCCAGCCTGTTCGGCGCCGGCTCGGCCGCCTGGACCGGCGCCGCTTCCGCCTCGATGCCATTGCTGGACTGGGGCAAGCACAAGAACGATCTGGCCGCCAGCAAGGCGCGCGAAGGCGGCTCCGAGGCCGCTTACGAAGGCACCGTGCAGGAAGCCTTCCGCGAAGTCGCCGATGCGCTGGCGGTGCGCGACCACATCGTGCCCGAGCTCAGCGCGCAGCAAGCGCTGGTGGACCAGTCGCAGCACGTTTATGCGATCTCGCAGGTGCGCTTCAAGGATGGCCTGGACGACTATATCGCTACCCAGGACGCGCAGCGCTCGCTGTATACCGCGCAGCAGAAACTGGTCAGCCTCCAGCTCGATCAGGCGGTCAACCAGGTCAACCTGTACAAGGCGCTGGGCGGCGGCTGGAGCGAAACCAGTCACAGCTCCGGCACCACGCCGGTAGCCAATGCCGCAGTGGCGATGAGCTCACCCCAAGCTTTGCGCTAGAATCGGGCGCTCCTGCCCACTGACAACTCTGGAATGAACGAGGACCCTGGAAGTACCACCGGCCCATCCCACCGATCGTGGTGGGATCGCCTGGGCCATCTGTTTTCCGGTGAACCGCGCAATCGCGAGGAACTGCTCGACGAATTGCGCTCAGCGCAGGCCAACGGTCTGCTTTCCGGCGACACCCTGACCATGGTCGAGGGTGCGATCAAAGTGACCGAACTGAGCGTCGACGACGTAATGGTGCCGCGCGCCCAGATCGTGATGCTGTCGGCCGAGTCGCCGCTGAAGGACATCGTCGCCTGCGCGGTGGAATCGGGCCACTCGCGTTTTCCGGTGCACGGCGAGGACAAGGATGAAATTCTCGGCGTGCTGCTGGCAAAAGATTTGCTGCAATTCTTCGGCGACGGCGAAAGCTTCGACATCCGCCGCATCCTGCGCCCGGCGGTGCTGATTCCCGAATCGATGCGCCTGAACGTGTTGCTGGCCGAGTTCCGCCTGACCCGCAACCACATGGCGCTGGTGGTCGATGAATACGGCGGCGTCGCCGGCCTGATCACCATCGAAGACGTGCTCGAACAGATCGTCGGCGAGATCGACGACGAGCACGACGACGAGGAAGAGCCCGCGCTGATGCACGTGCAGGATGGCGGCGGCTGGCTGGTCAGCGCGCTGACGCCGATCGCCGATTTCAACGAGCAGGCCGGGTCCCATTTTTCCGACGAAGAATTCGACACCGTCGGCGGCATGGCCACCTCGGAGCTGGGCCATCTGCCCCAGGTCGGCGAGGAAATTTCCATCGGCGGCTACCTGTTCCTGGTCACCGAGGCGGACGACCGCCGCGTGCAGCAATTCCGCGTCAACCGCCGCAACGATTGAGCCACCCGCGCGCCCCGCGCCGCGCTGGCGGCCGGGGTGAGCGCCGCCGTCCTTCATCCACAAGCCAGGCCTCATGATCTCATCGCGCCGCTCGCCGGTTTCCATTTTGTCCCGCCTCGCCGGCCTGCTGATGCTTTTGATCCTGGGCACCACGATGGCCCCTGATGCCCGCGCCGGCATCGCCGACGCGCCGGCGCAGGATCTGGAAATTTCGCTGCTCAGCTACGGGCCGGGCGAGATTTATTGGGAACGCTTCGGCCACGACGCGATCGAACTGCGCGACCGCATCAGCGGCGAGGCGATCTCCTTCAACTACGGCGTATTCGACTTCGACGAGCAGGGCTTTTTGCTGAATTTCGCACGCGGCCGCATGCACTATCTGATGGATGCTGAGCCGGCGGCGCTGGAGGGCCAAGATTACGTCGATGCCGGCCGCTCGATCACCCGTCAACGCCTGGCATTCACGCCCGCGCAGGCGGACGACTTGCGCCGTTTCCTGTTCTGGAATTTGCAACCCGAACACGTGCGCTACGACTACGACTACTACGCCAACAACTGCACCACCCGCGTGCGCGACGCCTTCAATCAGGCGCTGGGCGGCGTGATCGAGCCGCAACTGACCGCGCGCGCCGGTGGCCAGACCTATCGCCAGCAGACCGCGCGGCTGATGAGCAACCAAACCTGGCTGATGCTAATCATGGACCTGGGCCTGGGGCCCTACGCCGACCAGCCGCTCAATGCCTGGCAGGAAAGTTTTCTGCCGATGGTGCTGCAAGAACAGTTGCGGCAGGTCACCGTGCCGGGTGCCGACGGCAAGCCGCAGCCGCTGGTGCAGAGCGAACAGATTCTGTCGCCCAACCGCCTGCTGCCGCCGCCGGCTCAGGCGCCGGATCTGCGCCTGCCGTTGGGTTTGGCCGGGCTGATGTTCGCGCTGCTGCTGATGCTGCGCCGTTACCTGCCCACCGGCTTCGCGCTGCTCGGTTCGCTTTACCTGATCGCCGCTGGCCTGGTCGGCCTGCTGCTGATCGCGCTGTGGACGCTAACCGCCCATCGCTCGGCCTGGGGCAACGTCAACCTGCTGCTGTTCAACCCGCTGGCCTGGCTGC
>JBEVMS010000227.1:0-4966 GCA_040508515.1 Dyella sp.
CGCGGAAGCTGCCTGACGCACTGGCTGAGCTACCTGGGAGGCCGTCCCGGATTTCTCGTGCCAGCCAGCAGGATGTCCCCGTGAAAGGAACTGGCCGGAGTCCGTCTCGGACGTAACGTCCGGCATGTTCCGGACGCCGCGCGAAAAAAAGCCCCGCTGTAACCAGCGGGGCCTTGCGAACCACCTCGACCTCAGGCGGTCACGCGGATCAGATCGCGTAGTACATCTGGAACTCGATCGGGTGCGTGCTTGCGCGGTAGCGGGTTACTTCCTGCATCTTCAGCGCGATGTAGCCGTCGATGAAGTCATCGGTGAACACGCCGCCGGCCTTGAGGAAGTCGCGATCCTTGTCCAGCGCGTCCAGCGCGGCGTCCAGGCTGGAGCACACCTGCGGGATGTTCTTCTCTTCTTCGGGCGGCAGATCGTACAGATCCTTGTCGGCCGGCGCGCCCGGGTCGATCTTGTTGAGGATGCCGTCCAGGCCGGCCATCATCAGCGCGGTGAAGGTCAGGTAACCCGACTGCACCGGATCGGGGAAGCGCACCTCGATGCGCCGACCCTTGGGGCTGGACACGTAGGGGATGCGGCAGCTGGCCGAGCGGTTGCGGGCCGAGTAGGCCAGCATCACCGGCGCTTCGTAACCCGGCACCAGGCGCTTGTAGCTGTTGGTGGACGAGTTGGCGAAGGCGTTGATCGCCTTGGCGTGCTTGAAGATGCCGCCGATATACCACAGCGCGGTCTGCGACAGGCCGCCGTAGAGGTCGCCGGCGAACAGGTTGTTACCGTCCTTGGCCAGCGACTGGTGCACATGCATGCCCGAGCCGTTGTCGCCGACGATCGGCTTGGGCATGAAGGTGACCGTCTTGCCGTTCTGGTGGGCGACGTTCTTGATCACGTCCTTCATGGTGATCAGCTCGTCGGCCTTCTTCACCAGGGTGTTGAACTTGACGCCGATCTCGCACTGGCCGGCATTGGCCACTTCGTGATGGTGCACTTCGACCACCTGGCCCAGCGACTCCAGCACCTTGCACATGTCGGCGCGCAGGTCACCCAGCGAGTCGACCGGGCTGACCGGGAAATAGCCGCCCTTGACGCCCGGACGCTGGCCGGAGTTGTTGTCGTCGTACTTGTAGCGCGAGCTCCAGGCGGCCTCTTCGGAGCCGATCTCGTAGAACACGCGGCCCATGTCGTTCTGCCAGCGCACTGAGTCGAATACGAAGAACTCCGGCTCCGGGCCGAAGAACGCGGTATCGGCCAGGCCGGTGGACTTCAGGAAGGCTTCGCCGCGCTTGGCGATCGAGCGCGGGTCGCGGCCGTAGGCCTGCATCGTCGACGGTTCCAGCACATCGCAATGCAGCACCAGCTGGGTGTGCGAGGAGAACGGATCGAGGTAGGCGGTGTCCGGGTCGGGCATGAGTACCATGTCCGACTCGTTGATGCCCTTCCAACCGGCGATCGACGAACCGTCGAACATCTTGCCGTCCTCGAAGGTGCCGGCGTCGATGGTGTGGGACGGGAAGGTGACGTGATGCTGCTTGCCCAGCATGTCGACGAAACGCAGATCGACGAACTCGACGTCATGCTCCTGGATCAGGTCAAGCACTTTCTCGGCGGACATAGAACGAACCTCAGTATGAGTGACGAGGGGTGTTAGCAAGGCCTATGCCAAGCCATTACCCACCTAACTATCAATAACTTGCACCGCGACCTGGGCAGCAAGCCAAGGGCAAGTAGCCAGCGCGGTGCATTACACAGGGCATTTTGCACGATTTCAGTGCATCCGATCCAGCGCCCGCCCGTCCGGCGGCGAGCCGGCGCGGGACGGTTCATGTCTCATAAGCGCGCTCACCATGCGAGGTGATATCCAGCCCCTCGCGTTCCGCCTCGGGCGACACGCGCAAACCCAGCAGCAGCTTCACCAGTCCCAACGCCAGCAGCGACACCACGCCGCTCCAGACCAGGGTGATCGCCACTGCCAGCGCCTGCACCCCCACTTGCTGGCCGATCGAGCTGTTGCCGGCACCGAAGCCGGTGCCGCCCAGCAGCGGTGCGCTGAATACGCCGGTCAGCAGCGCGCCGACGATGCCACCGATGCCATGCACGCCGAACACGTCCAGGGCGTCGTCGGCGCGCAGCAGTTTCTTCAGTCCGGTCACCCCCCACACGCAGCAGATGCTCGCCAGCGCGCCGATCGCCAGCGCGCCCATCGGTCCGACCGTGCCGCAGGCCGGGGTAATCGCGACCAGCCCGGCGACCGCGCCGGACGCGCCGCCGACCATCGAGGGCTGGCGTTTGATCAGCTTCTCCACCAATAGCCAGGCCAACACCGCCGCCGCGGTCGCCAGCAGGGTGTTGATGAAAGCCAACGCGGCGCCGGCATTGGCTTCCAGGTTGGAGCCCGCGTTGAAGCCGAACCAGCCCACCCACAGCAGCGCCGCGCCGATCATGGTGAAGCTGACGTTGTGCGGCTTGATCACCTCACGTCCCAGTCCCAGCCGCGGACCGGCCAGGTAGGCGCCGACCAGCCCGGCCACGCCGGCATTGATGTGCACCACAGTGCCACCGGCAAAATCCAGCGCGCCGCGGGCGAACAGGAAACCATCCGGGCCGTACCAGACCATGTGCGCGATCGGCAGGTAGGCGAAGGTGAACCACAACGCGGCGAACAGCAGCACCGCGCTGAACTTCAGTCGCTCGGCGAAGGCGCCCACGATCAACGCCCCGGTGATCCCGGCGAAGGTGGCCTGAAACGCCACGAAGACGTATTCGGGCAAGCTAACCCCGGCGCTGAAGGTGGCCGCCAGGGTGCTCTTGTCCACCCCGTGCAGGAACAGCTTGTCGAGGTTGCCGATGAACGCATTGCCGCCGTTGAAGGCCAGCGAATAGCCGTAGATCACCCACAACACGACCAGCAGCGAAAACACCGTCATCACCTGCATCAACACCGACAACACGTTTTTGGCGCGCACCAGGCCGCCGTAGAACAGCGCCAAGCCGGGCACGGTCATCAACAGTACCAGCAGGGTGGAGGTCAGCATCCAGGCGACATCGCCCTTCTCGACCACCGGCGGCGTGGCCGCCTCTTGCGCGCACAACGGCGCCGCCAGGCCCAGTAGCACCAACAGCAACGGCCAGGCATACCGGCCGCGAGCGAACGGAAAGATTTTCATAGCTATCCCCGGAGCGATTGGATCAAAGGGCATCGGCGTCGAGTTCGCCGGTGCGGATGCGGATGACCTGTTCCACCGTGCTGACGAAGATCTTCCCGTCGCCGACGCCGCCGGTACGTGCCGCCTGCTGGATGGCCTCCAGCGCGGCCTCCAGCAATTCGTCCGGCACCACCACCTCGAGCTTGAGCTTGGGCAGAAAATCGACCACGTACTCGGCGCCACGATACAACTCGGTATGGCCTTTTTGACGGCCAAACCCGCGCACCTCGGTCACCGTCACGCCGGACACCCCGGTCAATGCCAGGGCATCGCGGACCTCGTCCAGCTTGTGCGGGCGGATGATGCTGCTGATCAGTTTCATAGAACGCTCCACGGCGAACGGTCAGAACGAAAACGGCCTGGTCACGCTGACGGTCAACGTGCCACGGGTGAGGTAATGGCCATCCGGATTGGAATAAAAGCTCCGCCGGGCATTGCCCTGGGTCCAGGCGGCGTTGAGCAGCAGCCCGCTATCGAAGGCTTTGGTCAGGCCCACTCGCCAGTCGGTGAACGACAACGCGTCGTCCGCATGCGCCACGTGCTGGCGGCCGATATGCAGGCCCAGCGTCCAGCTCGGCGCCAACTCCTGGTTGTAGCTAAGGTCCAGATACTGCGAACCGACCGTATGCGCAAAGCCGAACCAGTCCGACCAGCCATACCAGTAACGCAGGCTCAGGCTTTTCCAGCCCAATTGGGCATAGGCTTCAAAGGTGTTCGGCTTGACGTAGCCGCCACTCGGGTAACTGCCTGGGTAGTAGTAGTAGTACAGCCCCGCGTCGTAGCTGACGTCTTCGCCCAGGGTGTTTCGATAGCCCAGCCACAGATCAGTTTCGATGTTGTTGCGCACGCGCATGCCATCGACCGCGGCATCTTTCACCCAACTGACATTGGAGATGAAGCCGCCCACATACAGTCCGCTGGCGTGGGCGTATTCCAGGGTGCCCTGCAAGGCGGGCTTATGGTTGGTCTGTGTTTGCGAGCGGAAGATGTAATCGCTGGCGAGCGTCACGTTGCCATTGAAGACACTCGCTGCGGGCTCGTCCGCCTGTGCGCTGGCGGTGATGGCTGCCGCGATCCATCCGCCGATCGTTCTCGCTAATGTGCTTCGTTTCATCAGGGTGCTCCTCTGGCCAGGGCCCACAGACCGACACCGGCTGGTGACGGCACATACAACGAAGAAACGAAACGGGGTCGCCGCGCGGCGTGCATGCCCACGCGCATCATGGCGGCGCTGGCCCGTGCGCTCAGAGCGAGCCAGGGCGCCCCCGGCCAACGCAGCGAGCCGCACACGCTTTCCTGGCGCGGGTCGTGATCTAAAAGCAGTCGGCGCGCGGCCGAAAGTGACGGCTTGGCGGATCAGACATCCATACGTCCATCCCGATCCCGCATCGCTGGGATCGTAGCTAGGCGCGAACGACCTGCCCCAGCCCGTGCGGCGCCTCAGCCATCCGGCATGGCGCATGCTGCTGCCAGATGGGACGCCATACGTCATAAAACAGGCTCCAGGTAAGGCCACGGTGTCTCCATCGGCGGCGGCGCGCCATGCACGCTCGTTTAGCGTTGCGCAAACGGCGAGGAGATCGGTGTAACCGGTTCGCGCCGGTTGCGGCCGACGAGTCGCGCCAGCGACGCGGGACGTGGCGGCGTGGTCTCGCCGCGCAGCAAGCCTGCGTCGTGGCTGCGGTGTAGCTGATGCAATCGCTAAGGGCCGGGAAAATGTAGGTGACGCAAACAGCAAAAACTTACGAGCGATCCTG
>JBEVMS010000280.1:0-8197 GCA_040508515.1 Dyella sp.
ATCAGGTGCGAGCGGTTGAGCTTGGTGGCGACGTGCACCACCAAGTCCAGCTTGCGCATCGCCGGGTAGGTCGCCTCGGGGTCGGAGATCGCCACCGCTAGGTTGCCGCCCAGGCAGATCAGCGCCTTGGAGCGGCCGTCGCGGATCGCGCGCACCGCTTCGACCGCGTCATGGCCGTGGGTCAGCGGAAACTCGAAGCCGTAGGCGTTCTTGATTGCGTCGACCAGGCGCTGGGTCGGCTTTTCGGTGATGCCGACGGTGCGGTCGCCCTGCACGTTGGAATGCCCACGCACCGGGCAGATGCCGGCGCCCTGGCGGCCCATGTTGCCGCGTAGCATCAGGAGGTTGGCCAACTGCTGCACGTTCTGGGTGCCGTGGCGGTGCTGGGTGATGCCCATGCCGTAGCAGATGATCACGCGCTTGGCTTTGGCGTAGACCTGCGCGGCCGCTTCGATGTCGCTGCGCGGCAGGCCGGAGGCGGACTCGATGTCATCCCAGCGGGTGTTGGCGATGTCTTCGACCAGCGCATCCAGGCCGAGCGTGTGCTCGGCGATGAATGTGCGGTCGAGCAGGCCCTGACCGCCGGCGGCCAGATCGGCCGCATCGGCTTCCAGCAGCCACTTCATCATGCCCTTGATCACCGCCAGATCGCCGCCGACCTTGCACTTGTAGAAGGTCGAGGAAATCGGCGTGGACTTGCCGGTGATCATCTCCACCGGGCTCTGCGGCGAGGTGAAGCGCTCCAGGCCGCGCTCGGGCAGCGGATTGAAGGCGAGGATCGGCGCGCCGCGCTTGGACACCTCACGCAAGGTTGCCAGCATGCGCGGGTGGTTGGTGCCCGGGTTGTGGCCGAAGCTGAACAGCGCATCGCAGTGGTCGAAATCTTCCAGTGTCACCGTGCCCTTGCCCACGCCGATCGACTGCGGCAGCCCCACGCTGGTCGCCTCGTGGCACATGTTGGAGCAGTCGGGGAAGTTGTTGGTGCCGAACTCGCGCGCGAACAGCTGGTACATGAACGCCGCCTCGTTGGAGGCGCGGCCGGACGTGTAGAACTCGGCCATGTCCGCGTGCGGCAGGGCGCGCAGCTCTTTGCCGATCAGCGCGTAAGCATCGTCCCAGGAAATCACCTGGTATTTGTCGCTGGCGGCGTCGTAGACCATCGGATGGGTCAGTCGGCCTTCGTTCTCCAGCGCGTAGTCGCTCCAGTTCCACAGCTCGGTCAAGGTGTGCTCGGCGAAGAACTCCGGGGTGGTTCGCTTGGCGGTCGCTTCCCAGGACACGGCTTTGGCGCCGTTCTCGCAGAACTCGAAGGTGGCGTTGTGCTTGGGGTCGGGCCACGCGCAGCCGGGGCAGTCGAAACCATCGGGCTGATTGACTCGGCGCAGCGCGGCGGTGTTGCGGCCGATCACCATTTGTCCCTTCAGCGCGCGTGCGACCGCGCCCAGGGCACCCCAGCCGCCGGCTGCGCCGGCGTATTTGTCGACACCGGGGACTTTGTTTTCGCTCATCGCTGACTCGCCGAAAGTTCGTGTGGGGAATGCGTAAATGCTACGCCCATCGTCGCGGGGTGGGGGCGATGGGCAGGCTTTGAGCCTGCGGCAAAATCTCGCACCGGCCCAAGCGCGGCGCCGGGTGTAATAGGTTACGCGCGCCCGACGTTTGTCGCAGGACGGTGAGCGGCGCTAATGCGGCCACAGCAGCGCGATCAGCGGCACCAGCAGCGCGCTGATCAAGCCGTTGAGGCCGATCGCCAGGGCGGCAAACGCTGCCGCGGTACCGTTGAGCGAGGCCGCCTGGGCGGCGGCGATGCCACTGCCGGCGGTGCCCGCGGCCAGACCGTGTACGCGCCAGTCGGTCACGCCGATGAGTTTGAGCAGAGATGGCCCGGCCACCGCGGCCACGATCCCGCCGAGGATCGCGAACACCGCCGATAACGCCGCCACGCCGCCGATCTGCGTGGAGATCGCCATCGCGATCGGGGTGGTCGCGGCCTTGGGCGCCATCGACAACGCGACCTGGCGACTGCCACCCAGCAGCCACACCAGGCCCAGCCCGCTCACCCCGGCGACCAACGACCCGGCCACGATCGCCGCGCCGATCGGCCACAGGCTGCGCCGGATATGCGCCAGGTTGCGCAGCAGGGGAATCGCCAGCGCCACCGTGGTCGGTCCGAGCAGAAAATGGATGAATTGTGCGCCCTGGAAATAGTTGGCGTAGGGGGTGTGACTTAGCGCCAGCACGGCACCGACCAGCACGATCGCGATCAACACCGGATTGGCCAGCGGCGAGCCGCGCAAACGACGCTGGATCAGCACGCCGACCAGGTAGGCGCCGACGGTGACAGTCAGCCAGCACAGCGGCGCCAGCGCGGGCGTGAGCAGGGCGTTCATGGCGACTCTCCGTCCAAGCTCGCGGCGTCCGGATCGGCGGCAGGTTGGCGCCGCAGCAGCGCGCGCATGACCAGTGCGGTGACCAGCAAGCTCAGCGAGGTCGAGCCCACGAGCGCCACCACGATCGGCAGCCATTGCTGCCGCAGCACGCCCAGTTCGACGATTACCCCCACCCCCGCAGGAATGAACATCAGCCCCATCAGGCCGATCAAGCCGTCGGCCAGGCGGCCCAGCGCTGCGGGCACCGGGATGTCTTCGCGTCCGTCGCGGCGGCGCCAGCGCAGGCGCAAGCCCAACGCCAAAGCCAGCGCGAACATGCCCACCACCGGGCCGAGCAGCGGCAAGTGCAGCGCGCTCGCCAGCACGCCGCCGAGCAGGGTAAAGCCGAGCAACACGGTGAGCGCGACGGGCATGCGGTTCTCGCTTAAGTGACGGCCGCGACACGGATCGCCTGTTGGCGTGGGCGCGGCTTAGAATCCTCGGTCTAGCCTGTCGTCGGACGGCCGATCATGCAAGGGATGACCGTGGACGCCGCGCTGCTAAAAACCCCGCAACGGCTTGAGCTGGGCGAGCGGTTGATCGCTGAACCGGCGCATCCGGCACAGGCGGACGAGCTGCAGGCCTTGGTGATTCGCAATCGGGCGCAGCTGGCGCGCTATCTGCCCGGGGCGGCCAAGCTGGTCACGCGCGAGCAAGTCACCCTGCATTTTCTGCACCTGGAACAACAGCGCCACGCCGGCCAGTTGCTGGAGTGGGCACTGTATTTCGAGGGTCGCCTGTGCGGCAGCCTGCGACTCAACTACATCGATCTGACGATCGGCAAAGCCGGACTCGGTTATTTTCTCGACGCTGACCTGCAGGGACGTGGGCTGATGACGCGCGCGGTGCAGGGTGTACTGACGTACGCGTTCACCCAGTTGGGCTTCAACCGGATCGAGCTTTGTCACGCCATCGACAACCTGGCCAGTCGGCGCGTCGCCGAGCGCGCCGGTTTCATCTACGAAGGCACGCTGCGTCAGGCCGAGCGCAACGACAGCGGTCTGGTCGACATGTGCGTGCACAGCATGCTGCGTCGGGAATGGCAGGCGCGCCGCGGCGAGGGCGTGACGAACTAGGGCAGTACGCGCTCGCCGACCAGCACCACATCGGCCGGGCGGCGCGCGAACAGGCCCACCGTGACCACGCCGGGAATCACGCTCAGCTCGCGCTCCAGGCCGACCGGATCGGCGATCTGCCAGCCGTGCACGTCGATCACCCAGTTGCCGTTGTCGGTGATCACGCCATCGCGCCATACCGGCTGGCCACCCAGCTCGACCACGCGGCGACCGACCAGGCTGCGCGCCATCGGAATCACTTCGATCGGCAAAGGAAACTTGCCCAGCACCGGGACCTGCTTGGAGGAGTCGGTGATGCAGACGAACTTGCCGCTGGCCTCGGCGATGATCTTCTCGCGGGTCAGCGCGGCGCCACCGCCCTTGATCAGCCGCTTGTGCGGATCGAACTCGTCGGCGCCATCGACGTACAGGTCGAGGTTGCCGGTGGCGTTGAGGTCGAACACCTCGATGCCGTATTTCTTCAGCCGCTCGGTGGATTGCTCGGAGCTGGACACGGCGCCCTGGATGCGATCGCGCAGATCGGCCAGCGCATCGATGAAATAGGCCACCGTGCTGCCGGTGCCGACGCCGACGATCATGCCGTCCTCGACGTAGCGGATGGCGGCTTCGCCGGCTTGGCGTTTCTCGTGGGCTTGGCTCATGGGCGGGCGGCCTGGCGGGGGAAGGTCGGGCCATTATGCGGCGGCGGCGCGGGCCGTGCGAGCCGGCTCATTCCAGGGCGAGGATGTACTTCCACTCGGCCGCGCCCACCGGCATCACCGAAAGCCGGTTGCCTTTGCGCACCAGTGGCATCTCGGCCAGCGCGGTGTGGGTTTTCAGTTCGTCCAGGCTGATTGTGCGCTTGAGCTTTTTGACGAACTTGACCTCCACCAGCATCCAGCGCGGGTTGTCGCGCGAGCTGCCCGGATCGAAATACTTGCTCTTGGGATCGAACTGGCTGGGGTCGGGGTAAGCGTCGGTGCCCACTTCGGCAACGCCCACGATGCCCGGCAGCGCACAGTTGGAGTGGTAGAAGAAAATCTTGTCGCCGACGCGCATGCCGTCGCGCATGAAGTTGCGCGCCTGGTAGTTGCGCACGCCGTCCCACGGCTCGCTGCCGCGCTGCTTGAGCTGGTCGATCGAGAAGGCGTCCGGCTCGGACTTCATCAGCCAATACTGGGCGGGCGATTTGCTCATCAGGTGCCTTCCGGTTGCGGGTTGCAGTCGATCAGTTCGCGATCGGTGGCGATGTAGTCCAGCCGCACGTCCCAGGCCGCCGCCTCGATCTGCGCCAATTCCTGGAAATCGTAGGCGATGCCCACCAGCAGCGGTTCCGTGGGTCGGGCCTGGTCGTTGAGAAAGGCGAAACTGCGATCGTAGTAGCCGCCACCATAGCCCAGCCGGTTGCCACGCCGATCGAACGCCAGCAGCGGCAGCAGCACCAGATCCAGCTGAAACGGCGCCAGCGTCTTGGTCTGCGCCACCGGCTCGGGGATGCCGTAGCGGTTGGGCGCGACCTCCTCGCCGGCGTTCCAGGGCACGAAACGCAGCTCGTTGCCGGCTTGCAACAGCGGCAGCAGAAACTGCTGACCACGCGCGGCCAGTGGTGGAATCACCAGATTGAGCGGCAGCTCGCCGTCGATCGCCCAATAGCCGGCGACGCGCGCATCGGTGTGGTATTCGGGCAGTTGTTCCAGGCTGCGGCGCAGGCCTTGCGCCCCGGCGATGCGTTGCTGTGGACTCAGTGCACGTCGGCGCGCGGCAAGCTGTTGGCGAAGTTCGCGACGATCGGAGCTGACATCCACGGGGTGCTTCCTGCTGGGACGCGCGCTGGCGTCGCTGCCGGTACAGCCCGGCGAACCCGGTCGGGCAGATGGTCCGCCGACCGGGACATGCGAAGAGGTGGCGTTCCCGCGATGCCGCTGCCCACCGAACGACCTTGATCCACGAGGATCAGGTGGGAGGGCTACATGGCCTCAAGGCTTTCCGCATATAGCGGACATGCACAACAGCCGATGTGAAGCCGACCCGGGGCCGTATTTAGGAACAAGGCAAATGTAAGAGTGTGCTGGCGCACACCGCAGTAAACGCCAAGATCTATTTTACGTGCGCATCCAGCGCCGCTTCAAGCTTACGACGCAATGCGGCGAGCCCCTCGGTCACGCCTTGATCAGCTCCACTGTGCTGCTTGCGCAGCGCGAGGTATTCGTGGGTGACGCTGATCGCCGCCAGCACCGCCAGGCGATCGAAGCCCGGCGCCTTGGCGTTGGCACGCAGCTCGCGCATCTTGCGGTCGAGAAAGCTGGCCGCTTCCAGCAAGCCTTCGCGCTCTTCGGGCGCGCAGGCGATGTGGAATTCGCGGTCGATCAGTCGCAGCGCGACCGGTTCGGGAGTGCTCATGCGGATACTCAGCCGTTGCTCTCGAGCGCTTTGAGGCGCTGGATCATTGCCTCGACGCGACTGCGCGCCTGCTCGTTGCGCGCCATCAGTCCCGCGCGCTCGCTGGCCAGTTGTTCCTGGCTGTGACGCAGGCTGCGATTTTCCTCCGAAAGCCGGCGCACGGTGTCGAGCAAGCGGTCCAACTGCTGGCTCAGCGCATCGATTTCCTGCTTGACGGGGTCGGGCGTACTCATGCGCGAAACTATAGCAGGCCATCGGCGCAAATCCGCGCGGCGGGCGGCCATCGGTTTAGCCGTGCATTAGACTGTGCGCCGACTTTGATGGAGAACCGCGATGACCGTCCCCGAGCTGATCAACCACGACGAGCTGACCGATACGGTCGAGCGTCTGCGCCTGGGCAGCAGCGCCAGCGAAGTGCACGGTTCGCTGTGCGGTTACCTGGCCGGTGGCGGCGTGATCGGGCGGCAGTCGCTGCTGGCGGTGCTGCAACTGGACGGCGAGGTGGTCACCCCTTCCAACGCCGATCAGTTGGTGCTGGAACAGTTGGTGACGCAGGCGGAGCGGGAGTTGGCCGATTCCGACCTCGGCTTCGAGCCGCTGCTGCCTGCCGACGACCGCCCGCTGCCCGAGCGCGCCGATGCGCTGGTCGACTGGTGCCGTGGCTTTCTCGGCGGCTTCGGATTGGCTGGCGCGCAGTCGCACGGTCAGTTGACCGACGAGGCGCAAGAGGTCTTGCGCGACCTGGGCACCATCGCCGCCTCGGCGTTCGACTTCGGTGATGAAGGCGAGGACGAGGATGCGCTGATCGAGGTGTCCGAGTTTGTGCGCGTCGGCGCGATGCTGCTGCACGCCGAATGCGCCGGGCGGCACAAGCCGGCCAGCGGCGCGCTGCATTGAGCATAGGCGGCGCCGAATACGCGCGCCGGCGCAAGCAGTTGATGCGCATGGCCGGCGACGACGCGGTGCTGCTGATCGCCGCCGCGCCCGAGCGCATGCGCAATGCCGACGCCGCCTGGCCCTACCGGCAGGATTCGGACTTCCATTATCTGGCCGGGTTTCCCGAGTCCAGCGCGATGCTGGCTCTGCTGCCCGGGCGCAAGCATGGCGAGGCGGTGCTGTTTTGCCGCGAGCGCGACGCCGCGCACGAGCGCTGGCACGGGCCGTCGATCGGCACTGAGCGCGCGGTCAGCGAGTTCGGGCTGGACGATGCGTTTCCGATCGACGATATCGACGACATCCTGCCGGGCATGATCGAGGGCCGCGGGCGCGTTTATTGCCATTTCGGCCGCGAGCCTGATTTCGATGCACGTCTGCTCGATTGGGTGCGACGGTTGCGCCAACTGCGTGGCGGCGGCGTGGTACCCAAGGAGTTCGTTGCGCTGGGGCATTTGCTGCACGACCTGCGGCTGTACAAATCGCGCGGCGAGTTGCAGCTGATGCGCGAGTCCGCGGCGATCGCCGCCGAAGCGCACCACGCGGCCATGCGCTTGGCCACGCCGGGTCGCTACGAATACGAGATCGAGGCCGAGCTGTTGCGCAGCATCCGTTCGCGCGGCGCGGTGGCGGCGTTTCCGCCGATCGTCGCCAGCGGCGCCAATGCCTGCGTGATGCATTACCAGGCCAATCGCGCGCCACTGCGCGAAGGCGATCTGCTGCTGATCGATGCTGGGGCCGAAGTCGATTGCTACGCCTCGGACATCAGTCGCACGTTTCCGATCGGTGGCCGCTTCAACCGCGAGCAGCGTGCGCTGTACGAAATCGTGTTGGAAGCCCAGTGGGCAGCGATCGACGAAGTGCGGCCGGGGCGCCCGTTCGCCGCCGCGCACGCCGCGGCGGTGCGGGTGATCGCCGAAGGCCTGTGCGCGCTGGGGCTGTTGCCCGGTGACGCCGACCAAGCCATCGCCGAGGGCAGCTACCAGCGTTTCTTCGCCGCCAAGACCAGCCATTGGCTGGGGTTGGACGTGCACGACGTGGGCGATTACCGGGTCGGCGGCGAATCGCGCCTGCTGGAGCCGGGCATGGTGCTGACGATCGAGCCGGGCATCTACATTCCGCCGGACGAGCGCAGCGTTGCCGAGCGCTGGCGCGGTATCGGTATCCGCATCGAGGATGATGTCGCGGTAACGGGCGATGGTCACGAGGTGCTGAGCGCCGCGGTGCCTAAAGCGCCGCAAGAACTGGAGCGGCTGTTGGCGGCGCGCTCGATCGGCTGAGGGTGGAGCCTGCTGCCGGGACGGGGTCAGCGTGAGGCAGTGGCGCTCGATCCGTGCGCATGCGCCGCCCTGAGGACGGCCAGGCTCCCGGCTTCGATGG
>JBEVMS010000304.1:0-9887 GCA_040508515.1 Dyella sp.
GCCAGCGCACGCTGCGCTGGCGCCTGGGGCGAGGGTCTAGGACAATGGACCCTCGACGCCAAGGGCTTTCATGCGCGGCCGCATTCCGGATCATTTCATCGACGAGTTGT
The DNA here is from genome assembly GCA_040508515.1 of Dyella sp. GTDB lineage: Bacteria > Pseudomonadota > Gammaproteobacteria > Xanthomonadales > Rhodanobacteraceae > JBEVMS01. The sequence continues at coordinate 111 of JBEVMS010000304.1, forward strand.
TGACTCGCGTCGACATCGTCGACGTGATCGAACGACGCGTGCCGATGAAAAAGGCCGGACGCGAATGGACCGCCTGCTGTCCATTCCACAACGAGCGCAGCCCCTCCTTCTACGTCAGCCCGGCCAAGCAGTTTTTCCATTGCTTCGGCTGCGGCGCGCACGGCAGCGCGATCAAGTTCCTGATGGACTACGACCGGCTGGAATTCCCCGATGCGGTGGAGGAACTGGCGCAGTCGGTTGGCCTGAAAGTGCCCTACGAAGGCAACCGTGACGCCGCCCCGCGCGAGGACAAGACCGACCTCTACGCGTTGCTCGACGGCGCCGCGCGCTGGTACCAAAACGCGCTGCCGCAAAGTACCCAAGCGCAGGACTATTGCGCCAGCCGCGGATTGGACCAGGACACCATCGCGCGCTTTCGTCTCGGCTGGGCGCCAGCCGGCTACGACGGCGTCATCAAGGCGCTGGGCGACAACGACAAACGATTGGCGCTGCTCAACGAAGCAGGCATGGTTGCCAGCAACGAACGCGGCCATCGCTACGACCGCTTCCGCGAACGGCTAATGTTTCCCATCATGGACCGTCGTGGGCGAGTGATCGCCTTCGGCGGCCGGGTGATCGCCAGCGCGCCACGCGCCGAGGGCCAGCCGGCGCCGCCCAAATACCTCAATTCGCCTGAGACACCGCTGTTCCACAAGGGCCGCGAGCTGTTCGCGCTGTGGCAGGTCAAGCAGGCCAACGCGAACCTCAGCCGCATCGTGGTGGTCGAGGGCTACATGGACGTGATCGCACTGCATCAGGCGGGGCTGCCGATCGCGGTGGCCACGCTGGGCACCGCCACCACGCCGGAGCACACCGAGGTGCTGTTCCGCGCCGCGCCCGACGTGGTGTTCTGCTTCGATGGCGACCGCGCCGGCCGCGCCGCCGCGTGGAAAGCGCTGGAATCGGCGCTGCCGCGGCTGCGCGACGGTCGCCAGGCGTACTTTCTGTTTCTGCCCGACGGCGAAGATCCCGATTCGCTGGTGCGTAAGGAAGGCAAGGCCGGCTTTGAGCAACGGATCAAGGCGGCCACGCCGCTATCGGATTATTTCTTCGGCGAGCTGGCGCACGACGTCGAGATGGGCAGCCTGGACGGTCGCGCGCGACTGGCCGAGCGCGCCCGTCCGTTGATCGCCCGCTTGCCCGATGGCGCCTTCCGCGACCTGATGGCGCAGGAGCTGGAAAAACGCAGCGGCGCGCGCGCCACCTTCGTCGCCGAACCCGCGTCACGACCTGCCAACCGTGGCGCCGAGGTCAAGCGCAGCCTGGTGCGTGCGGCCATCGCCAGCCTGGTGGCGCAGCCGAATCTGGCTGAACTGATCGAACCGCCCTACGGCTTTGTGCATCTGCGCGTGAACGGTATCGACCTGTTGGTCGAGCTGCTGAATCTGGCTCGCCACCGCCCCGACATTCGGCCGGCTGTACTGATCGAACATTTCGCCGAACGGCCCGAATACACCGCCCTGCAGAAACTCATGGCCGCCACCATGATCGGCGATGCCCAAGCGCAGCGGCGCGAATTCACCGACGCGCTGGAGCGGCTGGACCATCAGGCGCTGCTACAGCGACGTAATGACCTGAGCGCGCGAATTGGCCAGCTTAGCCCCGAAGAAAAAGAAGAATTGCGCCTTCTGCTGCCGATCCGCGAACACAAAAGCGCCAACGACTAGCGTGCGCCACAAAAAAAGCCGCCACCCCGATGGATGGCGGCTTTTCGCGCGGACCGAATCGATCAGCGCGCGAGCTTGATGGCGAACTCGGCCACGCGCTTGCCCAACAGCCGGGCGGTTTCCAGGTCGCCCGCGCGCGGGGCTTCTTCTGGCGAGGCGTCCGAGGGTGAGATCGCCAGCGCCCCGGCCGAACCGGCGGTCCAGTTGATATCGTTGGGACCGTGCTGCTTCTGGTTGGCCGGCAGCAAGCCCGTGCCGATCCAGACCTGGCCATGCTGCTGCGACAAGGTCCAGAAATATTCGATGGTAGAGAACTTGTCGCCGTTGACCGAGGCCGAATTGGTGAAGCCGGCTGCCACCTTGTCCTTCCAGGCGCTGGTGAACCAGGGCTTGGAGCTGGCGTCGGCGAATTTCTTGAACTGCCAGGCCGGGCCGCCCATGTAGGTCGGGCTGCCGTAGATCACCGCCTCGGCACCGGCGAGGATCTCCCAGGCACCCTCTGGAAGATTGCCATCCTGATCGATGCGAAGCACCGTCACCTCGGCGCCAGCGACGCCCGCGGCGCCCTGCTGCACGGCCTCAGCCTGCTTGACGGTATGGCCATAGCCACTGAAATACACGATTGCAATCTTTGCCATGACGTTTTCTCTGCGATGCCCTGGGTAAGACGGGCGTGGACCCAAGACCGGCAAGCCTACGCCGCTACCGTTGCAACACTAGCCCCCTCGCAGGGAAACACTGTCTCGCCAGGAACAACGACGTACCGGCCTATGGGATGATGCATGCCTTAAAGGCCTACGGCTCCTGTCGGCAACGATGGATTTGCTTGAACGACTGATCGCAGTATTCGCCGACAGTGGCTACGTCGCGGTATTCCTCGCCTTGCTGCTATGTGGCGCCGGCATTCCGCTGCCGGAAGACCTCACCCTGGTCGCCGGGGGCGTCATCGCGGGGCTAGGCTACGCCAACGTGCATGTGATGGTGGTGGTGGCCTTGCTGGGCGTGCTGATCGGCGACGCCAGCATGTTTTTGCTCGGCCATCACTACGGCGCGCGCATCCTGAAGTGGCGTTGGGTGGCGCATCTGCTTACCGCCGAGCGCTATGCCAAGGTGCAGCACAAGTTCGAGCGCTACGGCAATCGGCTGCTGTTCATCGCGCGCTTTCTGCCGGGCATGCGCACCGCGATCTACCTCACCGCTGGCAGCACCCACCGCGTGTCGTTCGGACGCTTTCTGTTGCTTGACGGCAGCGCCGCGCTGATCAGCGTGCCGCTATGGGTCTACGTGGGTTACCTGGGTGCCGACAACCGCGCCTGGCTGGCGACGTGGATTCATCGCGGCCAGGCTGGGCTATGGATCATTGGCGCCGGCGTGCTGGCGGTGCTGCTAGGGCTATGGTGGCGCCGACGCCACCGCCGCAGCGACTGACCCCCCGCCATCACTGAAGCACACGCCGGCTGACCGCGTGAGCGACGCTCGACACATGCCCATGGCTGGGATCGGACAGCGGCGGGGAAAGCACCTCACGCCGACGTACACGTCGCGGCCGAGAAAGCGCCATGGCCGCGATGGTTGCCAGCGCCGCCCTTTCTATCGCTACCTGGTCAGTGGCACCATCGCGCAGATCGCCGTGCTGCGATCCGCTGAAAACCGCCCTCCCTCACGTTGAGTACCATGACGTTGAATACCATGACCGAACAAACTGAAGCCACGCTGCGCGCGCTGACGGACGAACGTCACGACCTGGGCGAGGGTGTGCTATGGGATACCGAACTGGCCGTGCTGTGGTGGACCGACATCCACGCCAGTCGACTACACCAGCACGATCCGGCCAGCGGCGCGCACCATAGCTGGCCGCTGCCGCAACGCTTGGGAAGCTTCGCGCTGACCGCCCAGCCAGGCGTGCTGCTGCTGGGGCTGGAGCGGCAACTGGCGCGCTTCGACAGCCGCAGCGAAGCGCTAGAACTGCTGGCCGAGGTGGAATCGCAACTGCCCACCACCCGGATCAACGACGGCCGCTGCGATCGTCACGGCAATTTCGTTTTCGGCAGCATGAATGAAGACGCCTCGATACAACCGATTGGCAGTTTTTACCGCTATACGGCCAGTGGCCATTTACAACGAATGGAACTTCCCAAGGTGGCGATCGCCAACTCGATCGCGTTCAGTCCTGACGGTGCAACGATGTATTTTTGCGACTCGCCGCAGCGCCGGATCATGGCCTGCGACTACGACGGCCTCAGCGGCGCGACCAGCCGCCTGCGCGTCTTCGCCGAACTGGCCAGCGATGGCGCGGCGGTGCCGGACGGTTCCACCGTCGACGCCGATGGCTACCTGTGGAACGCGCAGTGGGGCGGCGGCCGCGTGGTGCGCTACGCACCGGATGGCCGCATCGACCACATCGTGCCGGTCACACCGCGCCAGCCAAGCTGCGTCAGTTTCGCCGGACCCACGCTAGACCAGCTATGTATCACCAGTGCGCGGCGCGGACTGGACGGCGCCAACGCCTTCGATGGGGCCGTATTGTACGGTTCAGCGCCGCGAAGCCGCGGCCTGCCGGAAGCGCGCTACGGCGGGTTCGCTTGAGTCCGTTCGCCTAAAGTCCGCGCGTCGAGTCAGCGACGCGCGGACAGGCGCACGGTTTAGCTGCGGCCTCAAGCATGCCGTCAGAATTGCCAAACGCGCATCGCCTTTTCGCCACCAGGCCACGCAAAAATGCGCACCGGCGGCACGGCCGAAGGCGCCGGTTGATCGCGCTAGGGCGCCGTGCCCCGCGCCGCGCCGTCGCTCCACCAGCCACCACCCAGCGCCTGGAACAGCGCCACGGTGTCGCTGTAGCGCGCCGATCGCGCCTGCACCAGCGCGATCTGCGCCTGCTGCTGCGCGATCTGCGCGGTCAGCACGGTATTGCCGCTCAGGTCGCCGGCGGCCTGCTGTTGCTGGGCGATCGCCAGACTGCCGTCCGCCGCCTTGGCCGCATCGCTGGCCGCGGTCAGTGCCCGTGCATCGGCCTGCATCGCCTGCAACACATCGGCCACGTTCTGCAACGCGCCAAGCACGCTGGCGCGGTATTGCGCAGCACTTTGCAGGTAAAGCGCCTCGGCCGCGCGCTGGCGATGCTTCAAGGTGCCCCCATCGAACAGCGTCTGCGCCAGCGAGCTGCCCAGGCTCCAGAAACCACCGCCGGACTCGAATAGCGAACCGACGCCACCCCCGGCGCTGCCGACATCGGCGTTGATCTGCACGTTGGGCAGCCGCGCCGCCTCGGCCACGCCGATCTGCGCCGACGCGGCGTGCATCTGCGCCTGCGCCGCGCGCACATCCGGGCGCTGCGCCACCAGCGCCGCGGGCAGGCTCAGTGGCAGTTCGGTCGGCAAGTGCAATTGATCCAGCTCCAGCGCAGCCGCGCGCGGGGCATCCGGATCGCGACCGTCCAGCGCAGCGAGCAAGTCGCCCTGCTGGGCCAACTGGCTCTGCAACGGCGGTAGCGCTGCCTGCGCCTGTGCCAAGGCGCTCTGCTGCGCCAGCAGCGCGGCCCGGGCGACTTGGCCCACCGCGAACTGTCGCCGCAACGAGTCGAGCAATTGCGTCTGCGCCGCGACGATCGCCTGATTGGCGCGCAACTGAGCACGCAATGAAGCCTGAGCGATCACCGCGTTGACCAGGTTGGCGCTCAAGCTTTGCGCGGTGGCCGCCAGCTCGAAACGCTGCGCCTGCGCCTGCGCCAGCAACGACTCGACCTGACGTCGGTTAGCGCCCCACAGATCAGGCGTGTAAGACACGCTGACCTGGGCGGTGGTCAGCGTGTACAACTGCTCGTTGGAGAAGACGGCACTGGACAATTCCTGGCCGGTCTTCTGCCGGCTGGGATCAACGCTGGCACTGACCGTCGGCAGATAGGCGCCGCGTTGCGCGCGCACGCTCTCCTGCGCCGCGCGCAAGGCCGCCTGCGCCGCAGCAATGTCCTGGTTGCGCGCCAACGCATCGGTCACCAGCGCATCCAGCGAGGCATTGCCGAATGCCTGCCACCACTGGCTTGGCACGTCTTTGCCCGCCACCAGACGCTGGGCGGCGCCGTCACGATCGTCCGTCGCCGCTGTGACGGGCGGCAACGGCGTGGGCGCGTACCCCTGGCCCGTTGGCGTGGCGGGCGGCTTGAAGTCCGGCCCCACCGCGCAGCCGCCGAGCAGGCAGGCCACCAGCGCAACACCCAGCAGCGAGCGGCCGTGAGTAACTTTTATTACGGACGTCCAGATGGCCATTCAAATACTCCTACGCCTGCGCCTGGACCAGCGCACGACGCTCAGCCCGGCGCTCAATCACAAAATAAAAGGTCGGCAGCACGAACAAGGTCAGCACCGTGGCGATGATCAATCCACCCACCACCACCGTGGCCAGGCCGCGCTGCACGTCGGTGCCGATGCCAGTGGCCAGCGCCGCCGGCAGCATGCCCATGCTGGCCACCGTGGCGGTCATCAGCACGGGGCGGAAGCGCTCGCTGGCGCCGTGCAGCACCGCATGCTCGATCGATTCGCCGGGCACGTGTACCCGGTTGATATTTGCCACCATAATGATGCCGTTCTGCACCGCCACGCCGAACAGCGCGATAAAGCCCACCGCGGTGGCGATGTTCAAGGTGTAGCCACGCAGGTGCAGCGAGACCAGGCCACCGAGCATCGCCAGCGGCACCACGCCAAGGATCAGCGCGACCTGGCGCAGCTTGCCGAACTGGGCGAACAACAACACCGCCATCACTGCCAGCACCAGCGCCATCACCAGCGCCAGGCGAGCTTGCGCGCGCTGCTGGTTCTGGAACTGACCGGCCCACTCCAACTGGTAACGCTGCGGATCGAAATGCACCTGCTTGGCAATGCGCGCCTGCGCATCGCCAAGGTAGTCGGACATTGCCCGGCCCTGAGTGTTGATGGCGATCGACAGCTGGCGCCGCAACGTCTCGTGCGCGATGGTGCTCTGTCCGCTTTGCAGGCTGATGTGCGCCAGCAACGCCAGCGGAATGTGCGCGCCATTGGCACCTGTCAGGCGCAACTGGCCCAACGCATCCGGACTGGCTGCCTGCGCGGCATCAATCCGCGCGGTGACGTTGTAGACGCGCTCGCCGATGTAGGCCTGGGTGATCGGCGCGCCGCCAATCCCGGTCTGCACCAGGTTGTTGATGTCAGCCACGTTGATGCCGTAGCGCGACGCCGCCGCACGATCCACATCGACCACCAGCTGGGGAATCGGCGGTTCCTGGAAGATCGACGCGTTGGCCGTGCCGGGCACCTGGCGCAGCACGCCGACGATCTGCTCGCCGATACGCCGCATGTCCTTCAAGTCGTCACCATAGAGGCGCAGTACCAGCGGGCTGTGCGCGCCGCCGACCGCGTCGTTGACGTTGTCGGCGATCGGCTGGCTGATGCCCACGCTGAGTCCCGGAATCTGCCGCAGGCGATCGCCCAGGCGCCGCACGAACTGCGCCTTGTCTTCGCCCGCCGGCCACTGGCTGTAGGGCTTGAGCCCGATGGGCGACTCGATGTGCGCCGGTGACCACGAATCGCTGCCGGTGTCGTTGCGGCCCAGCTGGGTGACCACGTAGGACACTTCCGGAAAGCTCCCCACCACGCGCCGATATTCATCCGCGAGCGCACTGGCTTTTTCCAGCGATAGGCCGCTGGGCAGTTCCACCTGCGCCCACAACGAGCCTTCATCCAGATCCGGAAGAAACTCACGCCCGATGCCCGCACCCAGCACCAGCACCGCCAGCAAGGCCACGCCGGCGGTGCCAAACACGATCGACGGTCGCTGCAACAGACGCTGTAGCAACCAGCCGTAGCCGGCGTGCAGACGATCGAGCGGACGGTTGTGGAACGGCGCGCGCGGTTTGCGCAGCGCCATGAAAGCCAGCCCCGGCACCAGGGTCAGCGCGCACAGCAACGCGCCGAGCAAGGCAAAACCCACGGTGAAGGCCATCGGCGAAAACAGCTTGCCCTCGGCGTGTTGAAAGGCCAGCAGTGGCGCGTAGGCGGTGATGATGATCAAGGTGGCGAACAGGATCGGCCGCGCCACCTGCACGGTCGCGCCCAGAACGTTCGACTCGGTCAGCAGCACGCCGGGGTGTTCCTCGCGATAGCGCAGGATGGCCTCGGTGACCACGATCGCGCCATCGACGATCACCCCGAAATCGATCGCGCCCAGCGAAAACAGATTGGCCGACATGTGGCTCAGATACATCCCGCTGAACACCGCCACCAGCGCCAGCGGAATGGTCACCGCGGTGACCAGCGCACTGCGCGGACTGCCCAAAAACGCGATCAACACCAGACACACCAGCGCCACGCCCTCGATCACGGTATGGCCGACCTTTTCCACCGTCGCCTGGACCAAATCGTCGCGATCGATGAACGGCACGATGCGCACACCCTGTGCGGCCAGCTGGGTATTGAGCTGCTCGACCTTGGCGTGCACGTCCTTGAGCACCACCGAGGGATTCTGGTACTTCAGCAGGTCGACGATGCCTTCGATGGTGTCCGGGTTTGTGTCCTTGCCCAGGATGCCTTCGCGCACCTGATGGCCGTAGCGCAGCGTGCCCAGATCGCGCACCAGCACCGGGCTACCTTCGTGCTGGGTGACCACGATCTGGCCCATGTCGGTAAGCGAGCGCAACAAGCCCTCGCTGCGAATCACGTAGGACTGCTCGCCGCGGCTGACCCGACCGCCACCGGCATTGGCGTTGTTGGCATTGATCGCGTTGATCACGTCGTTCATGCCCAAGCCGTAGCGCAACAGACGCTGCGGATCGACCACCAACTGCAACTCCTTGGTGAAGCCGCCGAAGTTGTCGACATTGGCCACCCCGGCGATCTGTTCCAGGGCCGGGATCACCGTCCAGCGCTGGATCTCCGACAACTGCATCAGGTTCTGCCGGTCCGACTCCAGGGTGTAGCGGTAGATCTCGCCCGCGCTGCCGGTAACCGGGTCCAGCGAGGGTTGCGCGCCGCTGGGCAGGCTGACCTGGCTGATCCGTTCGGTCACCCGCTGGCGCTCCCAATAATCTTCCGCGCCATCGCGAAAGCTCAGCGTGATCAAGGACAGTCCGAACGTGCTGCTCGAACGCATGCTGATCAGCCCCGGCGTGCTCGCCAGCGCGCGCTCCAGCGGCGTGGTGATCTGCTGCTCGACCTCCTCGGCGGCCAAGCCCGGCAGCTGCGTGCTGACCTGGGCGCTGACGTCGCTCAGCTCCGGATAGGCCTCCACCGGCAGCTCGGTCCAGGCATAGCCGCCGTAAGCCAACGCCAGCAGCGCGACCACGATCAGTTTGATGCGCTGGCGCAAGCACCAGCCGATCACCCGCTCAATCATTGAGGAGCACTCCGCCGCTGACCACCACGGTGTCGCCGGCGGCCAGCCCGCTGACCACGCGCACGTCATCGCCTTCGTCGTCGGCGACCGTCACCGCACGGCGCGCGAAGGTCCACGGTGCCACTTGCACGAACACGCTTAGGCTGTCGTTGTTCATCAGCAGCGCCGACTGCGGCACGAACACCGCTGCCGGCATCGCCACGGCGATCCGCGCGCTGGCGTACATGTTGGGTTTGAGCGCGCCATCCGGATTGGCCAGCGTGATTCGCACGCTGTCGCTGCGGCTGTCCGCGTCCAGTACCGCGCCGATCACCCCGACTTGCCCTTGCCAGTGCCGCTGCGGATAAGCCGCCAGGGTGATGCTGGCCGTCTGGCCGACCGCGACGCGACCGAGCTGGTCCTCACTGAGCCTGGCTTCGATCCAGATCGGGTCCAACCGCGCCAGGCTCAGCAGCGATGCGGTGGGATCGTTGGCGAAGCTGCCGGCGGCCGTGTTCAAGGTGGTCACGACGCCGTCGATCGGTGCGGTAACCTGCACCAATCCGGACGCACTGCCGCCGCCCAGCGCCGCCAGCCGACCCTGCGCGCGCTGCCATTCGGCACGCGCCTGGGCGTCGTCGTTCTGCGCCGACTGCACATCCTTGTCCGCGGCGCCGCCTGCGGCCTGCACCGCCTTGGCCCGTGCCAGCGCGGCATCGGCCAGGTCCCGCGC
>JBEVMS010000315.1:0-4379 GCA_040508515.1 Dyella sp.
AGACCCGACCGGTCACCAACTGGAACGGGCGGGTGGAAATTTCCTGCCCCGCGCCCGCCACGCCGATGATGATCGACTCGCCCCAGCCCTTGTGGCAGCACTCCAGCGCCGCGCGCATCACCTGCGTGTTGCCAATGCACTCGAACGAGTAATCCACCCCGCCGTCGGTCAAATCGACGATCACCTGCTGGATCGGCGTATCCGGGTAGTCCTTGGGATTGATGAAGTCGGTGGCGCCGAGCAGCTTGGCCATCTCGAACTTGGCCGGGTTGGTGTCGATCACCACGATGCGCCCCGCCTTGGCCATCACCGCGCCCTGCACCACCGACAGGCCGATACCGCCCATGCCGAACACCGCCACCGAGGCGCCCGGCTCGACTTTGGCGGTATTGAGCACCGCGCCGATGCCCGTCGTGATACCGCAACCGAGCAGGCAGATTTTTTCCAGCGGCGCGGCCGGGTTGACCTTGGCCAGCGCGATCTCCGGCAGCACGGTGTATTCGCTGAAGGTGCTGGTGCCCATGTAGTGCAGCAGCGGCTTGCCATTGAGCGAGAAACGCGAGGTGCCGTCGGGCATCACGCCCTTGCCCTGCGTCACGCGAATCTGCTGACACAGGTTGGTCTTGCCGGAGAGGCAGAACTTGCACTGCCCGCACTCGGGCGTGTACAGCGGAATCACGTGATCGCCGACTTTAAGCGAGGTCACGCCCGCGCCGACTTCTTCGACGATGCCGCCGCCTTCGTGGCCCAGGATCACCGGGAACTGGCCTTCCGGATCGGCGCCGGACAAGGTGAACGCGTCGGTGTGGCACACCCCGGTGGCGACGATGCGCACCAGCACCTCGCCGGCCTTGGGGCCTTCAACGTCCACCTGTTCGATGGACAGCGGCTTGCCTGCTTCCCAGGCCACGGCAGCGCGTGATTTCATCACTCAATTCCTCGATCAACGTAACCAATGAATGCCCGGCGGGCCCTGACCCGGCAGCGTCACAGGAAGCTGGCGACCGCCTCAGTCTTGCGCCGAGGCCGGCCGTCCCGGTGGCACCAGGTCCAGCTGGCGCGCCTTGATGTATTCGTAAATCTCGCGCAAATCCTTTTCTTCAAAAAAGCCGGCCCAACTGGGCATGCCCTTCTCTTGGCGCCCGGCCATGGCGACACTCAGAAAGCTGTTCCAGTCCATGCTCTTGCTCAGCGATTCGCGCAGATCCGGCGCCAGATCCCCGCCGATGGCATCGCCGCCGTGACACCGGAAGCAATAGGAGTTGTATTGCTCGTAGCCCTTGAAGATGGCCTCGGTCACTTGCGGCGGCTTGTCGTTGAGATAGACCGGGAAGTCGGTGCTGATCGTTTCTCCTTGCGCGTTTTTGTAGCTGTGCTTGGTGCCCGCGCCTTGGCCTGGCTTGTCTGACGCGGTGCCCGCCGTTGCTGCCCCCGATCCAGGCTTGGCGGGTTGGTGCGCCAGAATCCAGACCACCGCCGCATCGATATCCGCGTCCGCCAACTGCGGATGGGCGAGCATGGGTATCTGGCCCCAGTTGCCCATGCCGCCTTGCTTGATCTTGTGTGCCAGGGTGGCGACGATCTGCGGCTGTTGCGCCGCATAGCGCTCGGCGATCTCCTGGAACGAAGGACCGACCAGCTTACGATCCGCCGCATGGCAGGACAGGCAATCGCTGCCTTTGACCACCGCCTCGCCCTTAGCCATATCCGCCTGGGCCAGATCCGCCTTGGGCACTTGCGCGGCGCCGGCCAGCCACGGCCAGACCAGCCATAGTCCGATCGCCGCATAGCACCGGCGACGCCGTAGATTTTTTTTGTCAGTTGGTTGCCTCATGGTTCGCGTCCCTCACCGATTCGCCACGCTGTTGGCGTCGCCCTGTCCCTCGCCGAACATTTGCACGCCGTGCTGGTGCAGCACGTCGGTCAACGCCGCCTTGCGCTGATCGATCACCCGGTTGAGCTTGTCGCGCAGCGCGGTGTCGTCCTTGCGCACCGCCATCGACATCGGGAAGGAGTACATTTCCGGCGAGCCGGTGGCGCGGGTGTTGGGCAACGCCACCGTGGTCAGTTCAGGGTAGTCGCGCAGGAAGGCGCCGATCGCCGGCTGCCAAGTGATCATCACCTGCACTTTGCCGCTCTGCACCGCATCGAGCATGCTCTTGGGCGATTCGCCGGACTTCTCGCCGACGTCGAACGAGGTCGCCGTGGTGACCATGCCGCGGATCTGCAAGCCGGCCTCGGCCGGGGTTTCCGATTCAAAGCCGATCTTCAACTTGCGCAGTTCAGGCGAGTTCATATCTGCGATGTCGTAGCCCTGGCCCTTCTTGTAGACGAACACGTACGAGGACACGTAATAGGGATCGGTGGTCAGCTCCTCGCCGTTGCCGTAAGGCATGCTCATCACCACGTCGCACAGGCCGGCGTCGAGGTTGCGTGACAGGAATTCGGCGAAACCGCCGTGCGCGCGGGTATCGGCCCAGACATATTCCAGCTTCATGTCCAGCGCCTTGGCGACGGTTTCGGCCACCGCGTTCTCAAAGCCCTGCCCGGCTTGATTGGAATACGGCAGGTAGTTGGGATCGGCGCAAACTTTCAAACTGCCGGCGGCCTGCGCCAGCCCGGCGACGCCGAACAGCAAAGGGATAAGACAAAGCGTTTTCATGAGGGGTATCCGGTTGTGAGCGGGGAAAAAACCGGGCGGCGGCACCCCAGACGAGGCGCCGCCGATCAAGCGGATCAATCCAGCGCGAAGACCATCAGCACGCCGCCGAGGTTGGTGTAGCTGTTCAAGGTTGCGGTGGCACCGACCGCGCCCAGGCCTTCGGTGGCCTTGGTCAGGTTGTTGGACAGGCCGATCGCGGCCCAGCCGCCGACGCCGCTCAGGATCGCCACGTACTGCTTGCCCTCATAGGTGTAGCTGATCGGGTTGCCGATGATTCCCGACGGGGCCTTGAACTGCCACAGCACCTTGCCGGTTTTCAGGTCCACCGCGCGGAACCAGCCGGTGAGGGTGCCGTAGAAGGCCAGCCCGCCCTTGGTGGTCAACGCGCCGGACCAATCCTGAAAGCGGTCGTCGATCGCCCACTGGGTCTTGCCGCTGATCGCGTCGAAGGCGATGAAGCGACCGCCGACCTCGCCGTTGTTGGCCGGGTACATGTTGACCAGCGCGCCAACATACGGGAACCCGGCCTTGTACTTCACGTTGAAGGCCTGGTAATCCATGCACACGTGATTGGTCGGCACGATAAACAGCTTGCTAGCCGGGTCGTAGGCAGCCGGCTGCTGGTCCTTGGAGCCCTGCGAGGACGGACAGATGTTCTTTACGTTGACCCCTTCCTTGGTCATCTTGTCCGCCACCAACTGCGGGCGACCGGTCGCCATGTCGATCCCGCTGGCCCAGTTGACGATGTCGTCGAACTTGTGCGCGCGCAGCAGCTTGCCGTTGCTGCGATCCCACACGTAGGCGAAGCCGTTGCGATCGAAGTGGGTCAGCGTCGGTATCGTCTTGCCGTCGATGACGCTGTCGGTGAGGATGCTCTCGTTGACGCCGTCGTAGTCCCAGCCGTCGTGCGGGGTCATCTGGAACACCCACTTGGCCTCGCCGGTGTCCGGGTTACGCGCGATCACCGACATCGAGTACTTGTTGTCGCCCGGCCGTTGGGTCGGATTCCAGGTGCCTGGGTTGCCGGTGCCGTAATAGAGCAGGTTGAGCTTGGGGTCGTAGGTGTACCAGCCCCAGGTGGTGCCGCCGCCGAGCTTCCACTGCTCGCCTTCCCACGATTTGAGGCTGGAGTCCTTGCCCACAGGCTTCTGCGTGGCGCCGTCGATGGTGGTGGTGGGATTGAACATCAACTGGTCGTCGGGGCCGGTGCTGTAGGCACGCCACAGCTGCTTGCCGGTCTTGAGGTCGTTGGCGGTGATGTAGCCGTGCACGCCGTACTCGGCGCCGGAGACGCCGGTGATCACCTTGTCCTTGATCACGATCGGCGCCATGGTCTGGGTCTGGCCGAGCATCGGATCGGCGTTCTTGGCCTGCCAATTCACCTTGCCGGTCTTGGCGTCCAGCGCGTAGAGCACGCCATCCAGCGCATTGACGTAGATCATCCCATCGGCGTAAGCGGCGCCGCGGTTGACCACATCGCAGCAGGCCACCGAGGGAGCGAACTTGTTCTGGTCGGGGGTGAAGTTCCAGACGATCCGGCTGGGGTCTTTCAGTGACACCGCGTAGACGTGATTGGGAAAGGAACTGACGATGTACATCATGTCGCCGATCACCAGCGGCTGGCCTTCATGGCCGCGCAGCGAGCCGGTGGACATGGTCCAGGCCACGTGCAGGTTCTTGACGTTGCCGGTGTTGATCTGATCCAGCGCGCTGTAGC
>JBEVMS010000325.1:0-11342 GCA_040508515.1 Dyella sp.
GTCGAGGCGGTGATGATGGCGCATGTGGTCTATCCGGCCATTGATGCGCAGCCGGCCGGTTACTCGCGGGTGTGGATCGATCAGATTCTGCGCGGCGAACTTGGCTTTGCCGGTACGGTCATCAGCGACGACATCAGCATGGCCGCCGCCGGCGCCGCGGGTAGTGTCGGCGAGCGAGTGCTGGCCCACCTGGAGGCTGGCTGCGACCTGGTGTTGGCGTGTTTCCCCGAGGTGGTCGATCAAGCGATCGCCGCCGTGCGCGACCGCTCGCCTATTCAACCCCAACGTCTTGCCAGCTTGCGCGGTGCCATCGGCGCCAGCTGGGTAGGACTTACCGCCAATCCCCAACGGGATCGTTTTGTCGCGCGGATTACCGCGCTGGACCACTCCGAAGGATCCGCATGAGCTTGCCTACTTCCCTCGCCGATGCCCTGGCCAATGCCGATGTGCTGTTCGAGCGCTCCGCGATCGATATCGAAATTAGCCGTATGGGCGGCCAAATCGATGCCGCACTTGACGGTGAGGTTCCTGTCTTTCTCACGGTGATGCATGGCGCGCTCGTCTTCGCCGGTCAGTTGGCCTTGGCCATCCGCACCGATCTGGAGTTCGACTACGTGCACGCCACGCGCTACCGCGGCGCCACCACCGGCAGTGAACTGCACTGGCTGCGCGAGCCCAAAGTGTCACTGGAAGGCCGCACCGTGCTGTTGGTCGACGACATCCTCGATGAGGGCCATACGTTGAAGGCGGTTCGTGATGATTGCCTGAAGCGCGGCGCCAAACGGGTGCTGGTGGCGACGTTGTGCATCAAGCGCCACGACCGTTCCGCCGAGGGGATTGCGAGTGACTTCAATGGTGTGGAGTTGCCTGATCGCTACGTCTTCGGCTATGGCATGGATTTCCAGGAGCAGGGGCGTAACCTGCCGGCGATTTATGCCCTGAAATAGATCGCCATAATTTGGCGGTATAGGAGGCCAGTCATGCGCATTCTCGGAGTGTCCGGGTGCCTGCTCCGGGGATTGCTGGTCCATCCCCTTAAGGTCTATGCCACATCCTCGATGGCTGGGCTTCACGTTATTTCACGCGACATAAAAGGTTTTGCATGAACATCGACCTGGCCATCATCGGCGGCAGCGGTTTGTATCAGTTTCCCGGGTTGGAAAATGCCCAGCGGCATGCGTTGGAAACGCCGTATGGCGACGTATCCGGCGCGATCGTGGTAGGCGATTTTTGTGGCAGGCGACTGGCTTTTCTGGCGCGCCATGGCGAGAGTCACAGCGTGCCGCCACACCGGGTCAACTACCGCGCCAATGTGTGGGCGCTGCATCAGTTGGGGGCGCGCAAGGTGATTGGCGTCAATGCGGTCGGCGGCATCCGTGCCGATATGGGGCCGCGAGTGATCGTGGTGCCGGATCAGGTAATTGATTACACGCACGGTCGTTACACCAGCTTTTGCGACATCGAAGGCGCCGAGGTCAAGCACATTGATTTTTCCGAGCCCTACACCGCGTCGTTGCGTAAGGCTTTGCTGACCGCGGCGACCAAGGCAGGCATCGCCGTGATCGACGGGGGGTGCTATGGCGCCACGCAGGGGCCTCGGCTGGAGACGCGCGCCGAGATTGCCCGCATGAAGCGCGAAGGCTGCGATCTGGTCGGCATGACCGGCATGCCCGAGGCGGCTTTGGCGCGTGAGCTTGGAATCGATTACGCCTGCCTGGCGCTGGTGGCCAACTTCGCCGCCGGCTGCGGCGACGAGGCGGAAATCAGCATCGAGGAAATTTTCGCTCACCTAGCAGCAGCAACGGCTGAAGTGCCCAAAATCATCGGCGCTTGGGGTGCTAATTGAGGCGTTTTACCCAGCTTGCGAACCTGAGGGGGTAAAAAGTTATGGATTGGGTGCGGTGCGTATTGCGCTTTCATAGGAAACATGTTGATACTTTCCTCCGTGCCAGGGAGGCGGACCAAGGGGACAGGGGTTCGTGGGGTCCTTGGTGCTTCCGTCCTTAGATCCAGAGGTTCACGCAATGCGTTTTGGTACTGTCAAGTGGTTCAACGATGCCAAGGGTTTCGGTTTCATCGCGCCTGAGGATGGTGGGGAGGACGTGTTCGTCCATTTCTCGGCGATCAACTCCAAGGGCTTTCGCAGCCTGCAGGAAGGTCAGCGCGTGAAGTTCGAAGTCACGACGGGCCCGAAGGGCGCGCAAGCCTCCGGCGTCGAAATCGCAGCCTGATCGGCTCGCTCGGCGACCCTTCCGTAACAAGGAAACCCGCGTCATGGACGCGGGTTTTTTTATCGCAACGGCATAAGCCCGCGATTAAGGGGAGCGCGGATCGTTGGGGCGATCCGCCGGGTAGGATCGAGTGATCAAAGAAGGGGGCTGGGGAGGCATGGTTCGCAAGGATGGACGCACAGGCAGATACGCGGCGATGGTTTTTGCAGGGACGTTCGCGGGAGCGGCTGCGCAAGCGGCCACTGTGATTCCCACTGTCTTCGAGGCAGGGCATATCTATGCCACGCCGACTCTGGCCAACGGCAAGCAGCTACGGATGCTGGTAGATACGGGTGGCGGTGGCGCCTGGACCTATTGGTTGAAAGCTTCGCGCGCTAGGCAGATGGGGTTGAAGGAGGTGGCGGCGTGCAATCTCGATGGACCGATCGATATGCTTCAGTTGCCCCTGTACCAGGGTACGGGCTTGCCTGTTCCTGCAGGACCATGCCACGGCGTGTCGCGGGTGTCAGATGAGGAGGCCGGCTCCAGCGGTTATGACGGCCAGATGGGCGGACGCTATCTTTCCGTATTGGGTGTCTGGACATTTGACTACCCCGGCCAGCGACTGATTTGGGAGGCTCGTTCTTGGCGCGCACCGGTCACGGCTCAACGTGCTCGGTTCGGTTTTGCCTACGTTCCGAAGGGCCTTTCCCAAGGATTTCCGCGTCTCACCATAATCGTCGATGGCCAATCGCTGGACATGTTGCTGGATACCGGTGCCACCAGTCATCCGACCACGGCCATGCGCGCCGCCAGTGGCGAGCCGGTGGTCAATGGCGAGGGGGTCACCAGCTATATCACGACCTCGATACTTGAGCGCTGGCATCGCCAGCATCCGGATTGGCGGGTGATTGATCGCGGTGATGATCTGTTCGGGGTCAAACAGGCCACGCGCACCATCCGCGTGCCGCGCATCCAATGGGCTGGTTATTCGATGGGACCGGTCTGGTTCACCGAGCGTTCCGACCAGGATTTTCATGCCGCGCTGGATGGACTTATGGATAAGCCGCCAGTGGGTGCGTTGGGCGGCAACGTGTTCCGCCACTTCGTGATGCGTATCGACTACCCCCGCAAAACGGCATGGCTACGTTGTGCCGATGCGGTGTTTTGTCAGGCCTTACGCTCAGTGCGGCCTCGCGTCGTCCGTTAGCCACGCAGGCGGCGGGCGGGCGTTTTCAGTCAACGAACTGCAGCCTTGCCAGCTCGGCGTAGAGCCCGCCTTGCGCCAGCAGTTCGGCGTGGGTGCCTTGCGCCACGATGCGCCCGCCGTCCATCACCACGATGCGGTCGGCGCGTTTGACGGTGGCCAAGCGATGGGCGATCACCACCGTGGTGCGGCCTTGTTCGAGCGTTTCGAGCGCTTGCTGGATCGCCGCTTCGGATTGCGCGTCCAGCGCCGAGGTAGCTTCGTCGAGCAGCAGCAGTGGCGCATCACGCAGGATCGCGCGGGCGATCGCGATTCGTTGGCGCTGACCGCCCGAGAGCCGTACGCCACGTTCGCCCAGCGCGGACTCGTAACCCTCGGGCAGGGCGTTGATGAACTCATCCGCGCGCGCGGCCTGCGCGGCCTGGCGTACTTGGGCGTCGTTGGCGTCTTGACGGCCAAAGCGGATGTTATCCGCCGCGCTACCGCCGAAAATCACCGTCTCCTGTGGCACCAGGGCGATCGCATCGCGCAGCGCCGGCAACGCCAGGGCCTTGAGGTCCACGCCGTCGAAGCTGATGCGCCCCTGCTGGGGATCGTAGAAGCGCAGCAGCAGGGCCAGCACGGTGCTCTTGCCCGCGCCGGATGGACCGACCAGGGCGATTGTTTCGCCGGGGTGCACGTGCAGATTGAAGTCATACAGCGCCGGGCTTTCCGGGCGGGTCGGATAATGGAAGTGCACGCCATCGAAGCGCAGGCTGCCGCGCGGTGGCGTCGGTAATACCTGTGGCGGCTGCGGGCTGACGATGGCGGCGCGTTCGCCGAACAGTTCGCCAATACGCTCCATCGCGCCGGCCGCGCGCAACACATCGCCCCAAACTTCGGAAAGTCCAGCGAGCGAACCGGCGGCGAACACCGCATAGAGGACGAACTGGCTGAGCACGCCGGCATCGAGCGTACCGGCGAGCACATCGCGCGCGCCGGCCCATAGCACCAGGGTGATGGCGCCGAAGAACAGCACGATCACCGCGGCGGTCAACCACGAGCGCATGCCAATCCGCTGGCGCGCCGTGGCCAGCGCGCGGGCGATCGCCTGGCCGTAGTGCTCGCTCTCAATGGCCTCACGCGCATAGGCTTTGACCGTAGTGGCCGCGTTGAGCGTTTCGTTGGCGGTGGCCGCAGCATCGGCGAGGCGGTCCTGACTGGCGCGCGAGAGCTTCTGCACGCGACGGCCAAACAGCAGGATCGGCACCATCACCGCGGGAATTACCAAGGCGGTGAGGCCGGCCAGATGCGGGCTGGTCCAGACCATCGCGGCGCTGGCGCCCAGTAGCATCACCGCACTGCGCAGCGCCACGGAGATGCCTGAGCCGATCAGCGCCTGCACCACTTCGGTATCGGTGCCCAAACGCGAAATCAGCTCGCCGACGCGGCTGCGCTCGAAAAAATCCACATCCAGCCGGATCATATGGGCGTATAGCTGGCTGCGCAGCGACGCCAGCGCGCGCTCGCCCAGCAGGCTGATGCAATAGAAGCGCGCGGCGGTTGCGAAGGCGAGCACAAGGGCGACACCAAATAGACCAAGGAAGGTCCGGTTGATGGTGCTCTGGCTGGAAGCGCCAAAGCCCTGGTCGATGATGTGCCGCACCGCCATCGGCAGCACCAGCGTGGCCGCCGAAGATAGTCCCAGGAACAACAGCCAGCCGATGGCCAACGCGCGATGGGGGCGCAGAAACGGCCACAGCTGGCGCAAGGCGCCGATGCGGCGCTTGGGGAGGTTTGCGGTTGCGGCCGTGTCGGTCATGGGTCATCGCATTGAAGTAGCAGAAAGGCCGGGCGATGCGATTCAGTCGCGACGCTCGGCGTGTGGGTAACTGGCTCGTTCGCGCCCGCGCCGCGCCAGTTACCGTGATGCATGACTTAGCGGACCGCGCGCCCCAATCGGCTAATCCAGCGATACAGCAGCATCATGCACGCCGCGAAGGCGAGGCCGCCGATCCATTGCGCGGCGCTGTCGAAGCTTTCGCCCACTAGCGCCAGCGGCGCGGCCTGGCCCGAGAACACCACCACCGCGGCGAGCAATACACCGATGATGCTTTCGCCGACAATCATTCCCGAGGCCAACAACACGCCCAGTTGCTTGGTGCCTTCAGGGTTGTTGCCGCGTTCGGCGCGCTTGTCGAAGTACCAGCCGACCACCGCGCCCACCGCGATCATCAGCGAGGTCGAGGTTGGCAGGTAGATGCCAAGGCCCACCGCCAGTGGAGGGATGCGCGCCGTGGTGGTGCGACCGAGCAGTTCGTCGATAACGATCAAGCCCACGCCGATCGCCGCGCCGATACCGATCAGGTTCCAATCCAGGTTGCCCTGGATCACGCCCTGCGCCAGCGCCGAGATCAGCGCCGCCTGCGGTGCCGGCAGGGCGCGCGCGGGATCGACACCCGGTGCACCGGCAAAACCGTAAGCGTGATTGAGCAGATCCAGCGTGGGCGGAATGATCGCCGCGCCCACCAGCACGCCGATAATCAGCGCGACCTGCTGGCGCCAGGGCGTGGCGTCGACCAACTGGCCGGTCTTGAGATCCTGAAGGTTGTTGTTGGCGATGGTGGCGACGGCGAAGATCACCGCTGTTGCGAACAGCGCGAAGGCGACCAGCGCCTTGCCGGCCGAGGCATCCACATAGGGTTTGATGCCGAACACCAGCAGCAGCGCCGCGCCGATCACCACCAAGATGCCCACGCCCGAGAGCGGGCTATTCGACGACCCGATCAGCCCAGCCATGTAGCCACATACCGCCGAGACGAAAAAGCTCATTAGCACGATATAGACCAGGCCGCCGCCGACCAGCAGCCACATGTGCTCGCCCAAGTGACTCGACACCGCGAAATCGCCCAGCAGCCAGGCGATCGGGATCAGGCAGATCAGGCTGACGATGCCGACCAGTCCGATCGGCATATCGCGTTCGGTCAGCGGCAAGCTGTCGGCTGCGCCGGCCTTGCGCACGCGCGCGGCGGCCATCGCCGAACGCAAGCCACTGATCACCGGCTTGATCAGTTTGGCTAAGGTCCAGATTGCCGCCACACCAATAGTGCCCGCGCCGAGAAACCGCACCTGCTGGCTCCAGGCCAGTTGCGCCGCATCGGCCGCCGCGCCGGCCAACGGATGCAGCAACGTGTAATAAGGCACCGCGCCGCCCCAGGCGATCGCCACGCCGACGAGCAACGCCACGCCAACCCATAGCCCGACCAGATGACCGACCGCGAATAGCGCGAACGAGAGATTGAAGTCGTAACCGGTCGCCGCGCCGCGATTGCCTATCCGAAAGTACTGCGCGATATCGCTGGCGAATACATGGGTGCCGACCACAACGGCGAACGTCGCCGAAACGATCGATCCCCACAGCACCGCCAGCAGGCCGGCGCGGCTGCTTTGCGCCCCCGCAGCATCGCTGCCGTCACCCGCGCCCACTTTGAGTACCTCGGCGCAAGCGACGCCTTCCGGGTAGGGCAGGTCCGAATGCGTGACCAGGGCACGGCGCAGGGGGATGGAATACATCACGCCCAGTACTCCGCCCAACGCGCAGATGGCGAACGAGACCCAGTAAGGAAACCCGGTCCACCAGCCGATCATGATCAGCCCAGGCAGCACGAAAATAATCGAGGACAACGTGCCAGCGGCCGAGGCCACCGTTTGCACGATATTGTTTTCCTGCATGGTCGAGTTGCGAAAGCCGCGCAACACCGCCATCGAGATCACCGCGGCGGGAATCGAAGTGGCGAAGGTCAGCCCGGCCTTCAGTCCAAAGAACACATTGGCGGCGGTAAATACCAGCGTGATCAGGGCGCCCAGGATCAGGCCACGCAGGGTCAGTTCGGTACGCTTGGTAGGGTTGCCGGCAGTCGGTGCGGTCACGTTGATGAAGGTCCGTCAGGCTGAGTTCGTGTCGCGCCTGTGCGAGCGCGCCCCTTGCGCGGTCGGCAGACGCGCAAGGGAGAGCATAACGTGGATGATTCGCTCGGCGCGCCGGTTGTCGCTATGGGCGGAGCGAATCGGAGTCTGCCAAGCCAGTATTCCCCGTCGTAGGCGGAAATCTTGTGCGCTTGAGTCCGCGGTGACTGACTGCTTCTTCAATCGATCCGGCGGCCTTTACTGCGGCCGTGGCTGATATCACGCACCCGTGCTTGGACCGCCTCAAGTTGGTGCTCCGGCACCGACAGTGTCAGCGTAACCCCGTCGACCCCGAAGGTCTCCTCTTCGATGCGTGCTCCCAGTTCTTGCAAGCGCATGCTCATCAAGGTCAGTTCTGCGAAGGAGCAATGCAGCGATAGTCGGGCCATCGCCACGATGGCCTGACGTTCGGCCAGACGCAGGCATTCCGCGGCGCTGCCCCCATAGGCCCGCGCCAAGCCTCCGGTGCCAAGCTTGATCCCGCCATACCAACGTGTGACCACGACCGCCACGCGATCCAGCGCCTGGGTTTCGATCGCTAACAGAATCGGTCGCCCCGCGGTGCCGCCAGGCTCGCCGTCGTCACTGAAGCGGTACTCCTGACCGATTCGATAAGCCCAACAGTTGTGCGTAGCAAGGAAATTGCTGACCTGACCGATGAAATCCATGGCTTGCGTGACGTTCTCCGCCGGTGACGCTTGCGCCAGAAAACGACTCTTCTGGACATGGGAAAGGTAGGTATGGGTACAACGCAGTGTGGAGAGCATGAATAGATAGCAGGGATAATTCGTGAGTTATTGCGCATTTTCGCGATATATAGCGGATTATGGCGAGAATGGAAAAGTTTTGAGATTCAAGGTGACACGCTAGAATTTTTTCAGGCAATATTAAAAAAGCGTATTGCTTCGTCCTTGAAGTTTAAGGTAAATATATCTGTAAGCGCGCGGTCATGACGCGGCAGCGTCTAAGCAGCGCGCGTAGGGGACAGCTAGGTAGATAGGGGCGCTTAACGGCGTCTACCGAAGTTGTTCGGGTATTGCTCCGTGGTAATGCACGGCTTGAGGGAAAAATGACGATGTTGAAGAAACCCATCGCTGCGGCGATAGTGGTGGCGCTTGCTTGTGCTTTTTCGGTAGCGCACGCCGATGAACTGATCCAGGCTTCACCGCAAGACCAATCCACCGACACGGATGGCTCGGTAAAGAAAGTTAAAGATCTCAGTGCCGTGAAGGTAAGCGGCTCACTGATCAATAACGCGCAGATACAGACTGCAACACCCACCTACACTATTACCGCTCAGGACATTCAGGCGCGCGGTTTCAATAGCGTAAGTGAAGCATTGCAAAACTCGGTATTCGCGACGGGCTCAGTGCAAGGACCGCAAAGCAGTGGTGGATTTACCCAAGGTGCACAGACGGTCAGCCTGTATGGATTGAATCCTGAGTTCACCTTGATTTTGCTGGATGGCAAGCCGATTTCGCAGTTTGGCCAGCTTTATAACGGTACAAGCAACTTCAGCAATATTTCCAACATACCGATCTCCATGATCGACCATGTTGATGTCATGCCAGGTGGCGGCTCATCGATATATGGTTCCAACGCGATCGCCGGCGTTGTGAACATCGTTACCAAGCAGCATATGGATGGTGCTGAAGTACTGGTGCGTACCGGCAACTTCAGTGATGGCGGTGGTGCCAATCAACGCATTGCGCTGTCGTTTGGCAAGGACATCGGCAAACTCAATGTGCTCGGCTCGCTGGAATTCGATAATGCCTCGCCGATGTGGGCCTATCAGCGTTCGCTGACGGCATCCACGCGCTCCAACCCCAATGGACTGGCAACGCCGACGACGGTCGCAAGCATTATCGATTATGGCACCCTGAATCAATATACGGGTAACCCGCTGGGGTACATCACGCCAGCAGATGGCTGCAAGGCGATGGGTGGGTTGTATAATGGTACCACGGGGCTTGCATCTTCCAGCGTAGCCAGCCGCTATGGTCAGTTTTGCGGCTCGCAGGACGTACTTGGCTATACCACTCTACAAAATCAGAATCGTAGTTACGATGGCATGCTCAAGCTACGCTACGATTTAAACGACCACGTGCGGCTATACAGCGACATGCTGGTTGATTGGCAGCAGCAGCGCTATACGCCCGGATCCGATTTCAACTGGTGGGGTCCGAGTGACTTGGGCGGTTATATCCAAGATGCCACGACAGGCCATATCCTTTATCCGGAACGTATTTTTGCGCCTGAAGAAATCCAGGGTGGATACAATAGTCAGTTGACGCGCCAGAATGATCTGATGTATCAGGCTGATATCGGCGCCAATGGCCAGTTTGGTGAATCGAATTGGGATTGGGATATTTATTATCTGCGTTCAGGCGATCGTACCGATTTGAGCCAGCCTGAGCGTTTGGCGTCGGCTGTGGACGATTATTTCGGTAAGATCCTAGGGCCGTCCCTTGGGATCGATCCAAATTCAGGTCTGACCAGATACAATCCCAACTACGCAGCGTTTTACCAGCCGTTGACTCCAGCAGACTATGCCAGCTTTTCACGCAATATCAGCGGGTCTTCCAATACCTGGATCAATAATACGCGCGCAACGGTGAGCGATAGCAGCCTGTTCAGCCTGCCTGGCGGGGATGCGGGGGTTGCGATTCTGGCCGAGGGTGGTAATCAGGCTTGGTATCAGCCGATTAATCCGATGATTGCCAATAATGAAATTTGGGGTCTTACGGGTACTTCCGGTGGCGGTCAACGTGATCATTACGCTTCTGCAGTTGAACTTAATCTGCCGTTGTTGAAGGAGCTGACGCTGGATCTTTCCGGTCGTTATGATCATTACAAAACGGATGCCAGCACCAATCATAAGTTCACCTACAAGGCCGGCATCGAATACCGTCCGTTTGATACATTGTTGTTGCGCGGTAATTACTCCACGTCGTTCTTGGCGCCGGATATGGCGTCGCTGTTTCTGGGGCCGAGCGGATATTACACGGACGTAACCGACTATTACCAATGCGCGCTTGCACATAGCAACAACTGCGATAATTACATGACGCAGGTTTCGGGCCGGAATCTGGCTAATCCCAAGTTGCAGCCGACCACGGCTACGAGCTGGTCGGTGGGCGGCGTATGGGCACCGATTAGCAATGCCAGCTTCACGGTCGACTACTTGCACATTGCGATCCAGAACGAAGTTGTGCAGCAGAATGTTGACCAGCTGATGCGTCAGGATTCGCAATGCCTGCAGGGGCAGCTTGAATCAATGTCGGCTACTTGCGTCGCGGTACTGGGCAGCAATGGGAATAACGGGCAGGTGCAGCGCGATGCGTTCGGCAACGTGAGCAACATCACCACCTACTACGTCAATCTGGCTAACGAGGTAACCGATTCGATCACGGCGCAGGCCAAGTACCGCTTCAATCCGACGCCGATCGGCACCTTTTCGTTGCAGATCGACTACAACAACATGCTAAAGCATAGCTACCAGATCTATCCGGGTACTGTGCCGATCAACCAGCTGACCAACCCGCTGTACAGCTCGGAATTCAAGAGCATTGTCAGCGGTAGCCTTAGCTGGAGCCTGCACGATCAGTGGAACAGCACCTTGTACTGGCATCGTTACGGCGCTTCGCCCAATTATGCCGCGATGGTCAATGGTGCCAATTATCCCACTGCAGGATCGG
The DNA here is from genome assembly GCA_040508515.1 of Dyella sp. Taxonomy (GTDB): domain Bacteria; phylum Pseudomonadota; class Gammaproteobacteria; order Xanthomonadales; family Rhodanobacteraceae; genus JBEVMS01. Next base: position 11,061 of record JBEVMS010000325.1, read on the forward strand.
TAGCGCCTTGGATTACGTATAACTGGAGCTTGACCTACAGTCCGATCAAAAATCTGGATTTGTCGCTGCTTATAAACAACGTCTTGAACAAGATGCCGCCGGGCGATGCGACTTACACGTCGTACCCTTACTACAACACCCAAAACTACAATCCTTACGGGCGTGAGTACATGTTGCAGGTCGACTATCGTTTTGGTGGAAAGACCTGATCTGATCTGCGTTGCAGTTAAACACAAAAATCGGCCCCTACGAGGGGCCGATTTTTTGCCGTATTTGTTCATG
>JBEVMS010000330.1:0-4570 GCA_040508515.1 Dyella sp.
GCCCGCCGATGGCGGGCGTTTGCTTTGGTACTAGACCATCCACCTAAAGGATGTAGACGAACAAGAACAGGCCCAGCCAGACCACATCGACGAAATGCCAGTACCAGGCCACCGCCTCGAACGCGAAGTGATGTTCCTTGGTGAAATGCCCCTTCAGGCAGCGCAGCCATATCACCGCCAGCATGATGGTACCGAGGGTTACGTGCAGCCCGTGGAAACCGGTCAGCATGAAAAACGTCGCCCCGTAGACGCCGCTGCGCAGGGTCAGATTGAAATGGGTATAGGCCTCGATGTACTCATGCACCTGCATGTAAAGGAAGAACGCACCCAGCAGCACGGTCAGCCCGAGGAAAGTCAGCAACACCCCGCGGTGCGCCGCCTTCAGCGCATGGTGCGCCACCGTGATGGTCACCCCGGAAGTAAGCAGAATCAGTGTATTGAGCAGCGGGATGCCCCACGCCGACATGATGCCGAACATGCCGCCGAGCGCCGCCGGACCGCTGCCACCCGTGGCGCCCCAGGAGGCGGTGTAATCGCTCCAGAGAAACTGGTGGGTCAACACGCCGTGGCCTTCGCCGCCCAGCCACGGAATCGAATACATGCGGACGTAGAACAGCGTGCCGAAGAAGGCGCCGAAAAACATCACTTCGGAAAAAATGAACCACAGCATGCCCATGCGGAACGAGCGATCGACCTGATCGTTGTAGCTGCCAGCCAGCGATTCGCGGATCACCGAGCGAAACCAGCCGAAGAACATAAACAAAACGCCCAGAAAGCCGATCGCCAGAAAGGTCTTGCCGAAGCCCGTCTCGCCCGGCTGCGCATTGAGCCAATGGCCGGCGCCGAACACGGTCAGGAACATCACCAGCGCCGCAACAATGGGCCAGTAACTCTTGGACGGAATGTAATAGACGTCTTGCCGTTGACCCATGCTGAGATCCCCACGGATGTTTTCACGTTGGCTGACGAACCACCTGAACGCGGCGAGTCGAAGCACGACCGACACTCCCGCCGCGTCTTTCTACCACCCAGCTGCTTACTAAATGACGCCCAAACCCTGCAGCACCGCCAACAGGTAGATCGCCACGGCCACCGCCGCCACGATCCAGGCCGTGCGATGCGCCGCGCGTTGGCGTCGCTGCTGCCACGGCTGCTGCTCGCTATCGGTTTGCCCCATTGCACCCCGCTCCACGTTATCCAACGCCTGCATCCGCACCGGCCAGCTCAATGGATATTCCCATGCGCCAAATCGTGATCGTCGATCACGGGCGGCACCTCGAAGGTATGGTGCGGTGCCGGCGAGGGCACGGTCCACTCCAAGCCTCGGGCGCCCTCCCACACCCGATCGGTCGCCTTTTTCTTGGACAGAAACACCGCGTGGATGATCACCCCCAAAAAGACCAGTTGCGAAGCACCGAACCAGAAGCCGCCGATCGAACTCACCATGTTGAAGTTGGCGAATGCCACGTTGTAATCGGGAATACGCCGTGGCATGCCGGCCAGTCCCAGGAAATGCTGCGGGAAAAACAGCACATTGACCGAGATCACGCTGGACCAGAAATGCACCTTGCCCCAGGTTTCCGAGTACATCCGGCCGCACCATTTGGGCAGCCAGTAATAGACGCCGGCGATGATCGCGAAGGCCGCGCCGGTCACCAGCACATAGTGGAAGTGCGCCACTACGAAGTAGGAGTCGTGGTACTGGAAGTCGGCCGGCGCCAGCGCCAGCATCAAGCCGGAAAAGCCGCCGATGGTGAACAGAATCACGAAGGCGATCGCCCACAGCATCGGCGTTTCGAAGGTCATCGAGCCGCCCCACATGGTGCTGACCCAGTTGAACACCTTCACCCCGGTCGGCACCGCGATCAGCATGGTGGCGTACATGAAGAAGATTTCCGCGCCCATCGGCAAGCCGACCGCGAACATGTGGTGCGCCCACACGATGAACGAGAGAAACGCGATGGAGGCGATCGCGAACACCATCGCCTTGTAGCCGAAGATCGGCTTGCGCGCGAAGGTGGGAATCACCTCGGAAATGATCCCGAACGCCGGCAGGATCATGATGTAGACCTCCGGGTGACCGAAGAACCAGAAGATGTGCTGGAACAGCACCGGATCGCCACCGCCGGCCGCGTTGAAGAAGTTGGTGCCGAAATACTTGTCGGTCAACAGCATGGTCACCGCGCCGGCAAGTACCGGCATCACGGCGATCAGCAGGAACGCGGTGATCAGCCAGCTCCACACGAACACCGGCATCTTCAACAGATCCATGCCGGGCGCGCGCATGTTGAGAATGGTCGCGATGATGTTGATCGCGCCCATGATCGAGCTGATGCCCATCAAGTGCACCGCGAACACCATATAGGCCAGCGAGGCGCCTTGCAGAGACAGAGGCGGGTACATGGTCCAGCCACCGGCCGGACCGCCGCCGGGCATGAACATGGTCGACAGCAACAGCACGAAGGCGAACGGCAGCAGCCAGAACGAGAGGTTGTTCATCCGCGGCAACGCCATGTCCGGCGCGCCGACCATCAGCGGAATCATCCAGTTACCCAGCCCCACGAAGGCCGGCATGATCGCGCCGAAGATCATGATCAGGCCGTGCAAGGTGGTCAGCTCGTTGAAAAAATACGGCTGCACCAGTTGCATGCCTGGCTGGAACAACTCGGCGCGGATCAGCATGGCGAAACTGCCGCCCAGGAAAAACGCGATCAGCGCGAACACCAGGTAGAGCGTGCCGATGTCTTTGTGGTTGGTGGACATGCACCAGCGCTGGAAAAAGTTCTGCGGTGCGCCGTGATGGTCGTCGTGGTGAGCCTGGGTGACGGCGTGGGCCATGTCCTTAACACCTCTACCTTAAGACGGATACGGTGGGCTAACGGAAGTCCTGCGGGCGCAATTTTGCTGCTGTGCTTAGCCGCCGACCACGGCGACCGGTGGCGACACTGGCGTGGGGATCGCGGCAGGTGCTGCGGTGGCGGCGCTTGCCGGTGGCGCGGCCGCCGGCTGCTGTTGCGCTGCCAGCCACTGCTCGAACTCGGCCTGCGGCATGGCCTTGACCACGATCGGCATGAAGGCGTGATCCTGCCCGCATAACTCGGCGCACTGACCGCGAAAAACACCCGGCGCGGGAATCTTGGTCCAGGCGCTGTTGATCATTCCCGGGATGGCGTCCATCTTCCAACCCAACTGCGGCACCCACCAGGAATGGATCACGTCGGCGGCGGTGATCACAAAACGGATCTTGACCCCCACCGGCACCACCAGCGGCCGATCGACATCGATCAGGTAGGTGTTGTAGCCATCCACGGTGACCGCCGTCGGGTCCATCCCCGAGCGCAACTGGCGGGTGTCGTCGCTGCGGCGATCCAGCTTGGACAGAAAGCCCACCTTGTTGATCGGCTTGCCCATGTAATCGATGTAGTCGTAGCGCCACTTCCACTGGTAGCCGGTGACCTTGACCGTCATCTGCGAACCGGTGGTGTTAGCGAACGTGGTCAACCCGTCGGTGGCCAGGTAGGCCAGCACCGCCAGGATGATCACCGGAATGGTGGTCCAGACGATCTCCAGCCGGGTGTTGTGGGTCCACGGCTCGGCCACCGCGCCGCGCGACTTGCGGAAGCGGAACATGGCAATGGCCATGGCGCCAAACACCAGCACGCCGATCACCACGCAAACACCCAGCGCCAGGTTGTTCAGGAAATACGGCACCGCGGACCACTCGCTGGCGCCGCGCGGCATGTTCAACTGGCCGGGTTGGGGATTGGCCTGAACGGCAGCGCCGAACAGGATGGCGGCGAACGCCGCGATTGCGGTTCCCACTCGCTTGCAACGCTCAGGCCTGCTACCGCCAGATGTCATGTCTCGCACCTTTGTTGAACCTACCTGCGCGGCTGCAATTCGGACAGCAGCGCCTTGAGTTTCCGTGCCAGATCAAGCCGCTCTTGTTCCGTCAGAAACGCCCCGATTTCCAGTGTGCTGCCGTGTGACGCCAGCAGCAGACGATGACCACCCCGCTGCGGTTGCAACACCACGCTCACCCAGTAGGGCTGAAAGCTGATCCTGCGTCGTCCCGGTAGTGCGCGCACTTCCAACCGGTTCGGCGCCAAGCTGATGCGTTCGCCGCGATCGCCAGCACGCCAAGCCGCCCCTAGCGCCAGCGCCACCGCACCCGATTCAATCAGGGCGAACACCGGCGCGAACACGTTACCTAGCCACGCCCCCAGCGCGGCCGTCGTCAGCGCCAAGCCGGCGAGCCCTAAGATCAGTCGACACAGTCCGGCACGGCTAAGTGCGCGATTGGGCCGTAGCCACATCGTTACGCACGGCACTGCATCGAGACGGGGTCGAAGCACGATCATGGCGATCCGGCGCGCCTGCAACAGCTTGATGATAGGCCTCGCCGCCGCAGCCGGCAACAACGCCGCGACCCTGCACCAATCGCCGCCGCGCGTTCACCCGCGTGCGCGAGCCCAGGGGCATGCGTACAATCGCCGGCTTCCCTGCGTCCCGCGGATTCTTTCGATCCTCCCGTGAACCGACCTATTCTCAGCACCGAACTGCCCGCCGA
>JBEVMS010000004.1:0-18317 GCA_040508515.1 Dyella sp.
TGCCGTTCGAGCGCGAGCTCTCGGTCGTGGCGGTGCGCGCTCGCAATGGCGAATTCCGCTGCTGGCCGCTGACTCAGAACTGGCATACCGAGGGGGTGCTGTCGCTGAGCCTGGCACCGGCGCCGCAAGTCGAGCAGTTGCAGACGCAGGCCACCGACTTTGCACGGACGCTGGCCGAGCGGCTGGACTATGTTGGCGTGTTCGCGCTGGAGTTGTTCGTCAAGGACGGCCAACTGCTGGGCAACGAAATGGCGCCGCGGGTGCACAACTCCGGCCACTGGACGATCGAAGGCGCGCTGACCAGCCAGTTCGAGAATCATGTGCGCGCAGTGCTGGGTTTGCCGTTGGGCGATACCTCGGCGCGCGGGTTGTCGGCGATGTTCAACTGGATCGGCGAACTGCCGGATGCCGCGCCCGTGCTGGCGGCCACCGACGCGCACTGGCACGACTACGGCAAGCAGGCTCGCCCCGGACGCAAAGTCGGGCATGCCACGGTGTGCGCGCCCGATGCGAGCGTGCTGGTGCAGCGCCTGAGCGGCATCGCGCATGCGCTGGGACGCGACAGCCAGGCCGATCCGGCGATGCGTGAACTGGGCTAGTTCGGCCGGTTTGTCAGCACAAAAGTGGCAGTACAAAAAAGCGGAGCCGAGGCTCCGCTTTTTTATGGGTGACGCTTAGGGATCACGCCAGATTGCTGGCAGCGAATTCCCAGTTGACCAAGTTCCAGAACGCTTCCAGGTACTTCGGACGCGCGTTGCGGTAGTCGATGTAGTACGCATGCTCCCACACGTCCACCGTCAGCAGCGGCTTATCGGCGCCGGTGATCGGGGTGGCGGCGTTGGAGGTGTTGACGATGCCCAGCGCGCCATCAGGACGCTGCACCAGCCAGGTCCAGCCCGAGCCGAAGTTGCCGGCGGCGGACTTGGCGAACTCTTCCTGGAACTTCTCGAACGAGCCGAACGCCTTGGTGATGGCATCGGCCAGCTTGCCGGACGGCGCGTTGCCGCCCTTGGGGCTCAGCGAGTGCCAGTAGAACGTGTGGTTCCACACCTGCGCGGCATTGTTGAACACGCCGCCGGACGACTTCTTGATGATGTCCTCCAGCGAGGCGTCTTCCAGCTCCGTGCCCTTGATCAGGTTGTTGAGATTGGTGACGTAGGTCTGGTGATGCTTGCCGTAATGGAATTCCAGCGTCTCGGCGGAAATGTGCGGCTCCAGTGCATTCTTCTCATAGGGCAGCGGCGGAAGTTCGATCGCCATTGGTGGCTCCTTAGCGTTGGCTGGGGGGAAACGAAGAATTGCCGGGGCCGACAAGACGGCCCCTGATGCGCGGCTGATACAATACCGGCCTGTCCGCATTGTAAAGATGAAACAACTAACTATGGACGTTAACGAGCGAATCAAGGCCGTCCTGACCGAGCATCCGATCGTGCTCTTCATGAAGGGCACGCCAGCGTTCCCGATGTGCGGTTTTTCCAGCCGCGCGGCCCAGGCGCTCAGCGATGCCGGTGCCTCGTTTCATGCGGTCAATGTGCTGGCCGATCCGGAAATACGCGCCGGTTTGCCGCATTACGCCAACTGGCCGACCTTCCCGCAGCTTTTCATCCAGGGCGAATTGATCGGCGGCTGCGATGTCATGGAAGATCTCAAATCTTCGGGGCAACTCGCGCGCATGGTTGCCGACGTGACCGAGATGCCCTGATGGCGTTGCCGTTGATGGGCTTGCCAACCGCCTGGAGCGCGGCCGCCGACACCCTCAGCGGGCGGGTAATTCTGGTCACCGGCGCTTACGGCGGCTTGGGCAGTGCGGTGGTTCGCGCGGCCGCGCAGGCTGGGGCAACCGTGGTGATCAGCGGCAAGCGGCAGCGGCAACTGGAAAAACTCGACGACGAACTGCGCGTCGAAGGCTTGGGCGAGGTGCTGATCCATCCGCTGGACATGGAAATCGCCACGCCCGATCACTACGTCGCGCTGGCCGACGCGCTGCAAAGTGAGCTGGGTCGGCTCGACGGCATCGTGCATGCGGCGGCCAGCTTTACCGGACTCACCCCGCTGGCGATGCACAAGCCGGACGACTGGCTGCGCGCGTTGCACGTCAATGTGTCTGCGCCATTCGCGCTGACCCAGGCTTGCCTGCCTTTGCTCAACGCGTCGCCCGATAGCGCCGTGGTGTTCGTGCTGGACGATCCGGCGCGCATGCGCCGGGCGCACTGGGGCGGCTACGGCGTGTCCAAGGCGGCGTTGGAAGGATTGGTCGAAATCCTGCATCAAGAAACCGACACCACCAGTGTGCGCGCACACGCCTTGCTGCCGGCACCGATGCGTACCGCGCTGCGTCGGATGGCCTATTTTGGCGAGGACACCATGCAGCAACCGTTGCCGTCGGCCAGCGCGCAGGCGGCGGTGTTTCTACTGAGCGGGCAGGGCGTGGCGGCACGCGGGGCGGCGCTGGATCTGCGTCACAGCGCTTGAGCATCATTGCCGCGCGTCATCGCGACGCGCGACCTATTCGAGGAAGGATCTGATGGAAACGCAGATGACCACCTTGTCGGCGGGAATCCTGCTCTTTCTGATCATGGATCCGCTCGGCAATATCCCGGTCTTTTTGAGCCTACTTAAAGACGTGCCGCCGAAGCGGCGACGGCTGGTGTTGATTCGCGAACTACTGATTGCCTTGGGCGTGCTGCTGGTGTTCTTGATCGGCGGCACGCAGATATTGAAGCTGCTGCAGCTTAAGCAGGAGTCGATCAGCATCGCCGGCGGCATCGTGCTGTTCCTGATCGGCATCCGGATGGTGTTCCCGCCGGCCGACGGCGGCGGCATCTTCGGTCACGCTGGGGAGAGTGAGCCCTTCATCGTCCCGATTGCGATTCCTGGCGTGGCCGGACCATCGGCAATGGCCGCCTTGCTGCTCCTGACCAACACGCAGCCCGGACGCACCGCCGACTGGGCCACCGCCCTGCTGCTGGCGTGGCTGGCGACCTCGGTGATCCTGCTCAGTTCCACGTATCTGTTTCGTTGGCTCGGCGAAAGCGTGCTGACCGCGCTGGAGCGGGTGATGGGCATGCTGCTGATCGCGCTTTCGGTACAGATGTTCATGGGCGGGGTGGCGGCGTATCTACATCTGACCCTCTGAGTCAAAAAACTTGCGTCATCGTGCCGCCGCAGGATCATGCTGCTGTCATAATTGAGCACCAGCATGAGCCAACGGTTTCAAGGAGGCAGTGATGCTCAGCGTCGAGAAGACCCTAACCGAGCGTATGCCCTGGCTGGCACAGCACCCTCGGATCCGCCGACAGATGGCCGGCATGCTCGGCAAGCTAGTGGGCGAGCGCGGCTTCAATGAGGTGCTGGATGCGGTCGGTGCCGTCGAGGGGTTCGATTTCGTCGAACGCGGGCTCGAAGTACTTGGCGCCAGCTATTCGGCCAATGCGCGCGAGCGTGAGCACATCCCGCTGGAAGGGCCGCTACTGGTAGTGGCCAATCATCCGCTGGGCATGATCGATGCCCTGGTCTTGCTGCACTTGATAGGTAGCGTGCGTCAGGATGTGAAAATCCTCGGCAACGACTGGCTGGCTTCGATCACCCAACTGCGTAAATCGCTGCTGCCGGTCGACGTGTTCGGCAAGGGCGCGGCCTCCAAGTTGCGTGACATCTATCGGGCATTGGCTCAGGGGCAGGCGCTGGTGGTTTTTCCCGCCGGCGAAGTCTCGCGCATGCAGCCTGGTGGCGTGCGCGACGGTCGCTGGTCCGATGGCTTTGCGCGATTGGCATTGCGCACCGGCACGCCGGTGTTGCCGGTGCATGTGGCGGCGCGCAATTCGGCGATGTTTTATGGGTTGTCGATGTTGGCCAAGCCCTTGGGCACCGCCATGCTGCCGCGCGAGGCGACCGCGCCGACCAGCATGAAGCGTCGCGTTGGTATCAGCATCGGGCCGCTGGTTGGGGCGGACGAACTCAAGCAACGCAGCGGCAATTCGCCGACGCAGGCGGCCAAGCTGATGCGTCGTCACGTTTACCGTGTCGGCCAGCATCGGGGGTTGATCTTCGGTGGGCAGACCGCGTTGGCGCACCCGGAGCCCACCGAATGGATTACCGCTGAACTGGCGCGCGCCGAGAAATTGGCCGATCTCAACGATGGCAAGCAGGTCTTGCTGCTGCAGGGCAGCGTCGACAGCCCCGCGTTGCGTGAGATAGGGCGCTTGCGCGAGTTGACGTTCCGCCGCGTGGGCGAGGGCACCGGTTTGCGGCGCGATCTGGACAGTTACGATGCGCACTACGAGCACTTGGTGCTATGGGACCCCAAGGCGTTGCGGATCGTCGGCTCCTACCGTTTTGGCCACGGCGGACGGGTCATCGCTGAGCACGGCATGGCCGGGCTCTACACTTCCAGCCTGTTCAGTTATTCGCCCGCCTTGGAATCACGCCTGGCGCAAGGGCTTGAACTGGGCCGCAGTTTCATCGCCCCGGCCTACTGGCGTTCGCGGGCGCTGGATCAGCTCTGGCAAGGCATCGGTCTGTACCTGCAGCGGCATGCGGAGCTGCGTTATCTGTTTGGCCCGGTCAGCATGTCGGTGAGTTTGCCGCGCGAGGCGCGCGAGTGGATCGCCGCTGCCCACAAGCATTATTTTGGCGTGCCGGGCCTAGCCGCCGCGCGTCAGCCGTTTGTGATCTCGCCCGATGTGGTCGCACTGGTGCGTGGTGCGCTCGAAGGGCTCGATCCGGCCGCCGGGCTGGGCAAGCTCAAGCATCATCTGGATGCACTGGGCGTCAGTCTGCCGGTGTTATATCGCCAGTATGTCGATCTGGTTGAACCTGAGGGCGTGCAGTTTCTCGACTTCGGCGAAGACCCTGATTTTTCCGGTTGTGTCGATGGTCTGGTAATGCTCGATCTCGCCAGCCTTAAGCCGTCAAAGCGAACACGTTATCTCGGCAAACCCTGAGCGCTGCATTCCGCTTGCTGCACAAGCGGCAAGCATCGACGGCAACCCCACCTTCTCGCGTTGCGAGGCGTTCGTGGCAGTAGGCTTTTACGTTTCGAGCATTTATGAAAAAAACGTCAAATATTCGACAAACTGTCATTTTTTGATGGTAATGTAGTTGATTCGATAGTAGTTAAAAGCCTGGCTCAGGGTGTGAGCCAGGTCATCGACCCAAGAGTGTTTGATGCATCCCAGCCAGTTTTAGCGGTTGGGTTTTTTTATGCCCTGAGAAAACGTTTTATCTTGCGATTTAATCGAATTTATTTGCCGATCCGTAAGTTTCGATCCACAAATAAATGCGATTAAGCGGGCACCAGCTTTTGTCTGCACTGCCTAGGTTTTGTGTTTTGTAACGTCGTTGCGGTAGGGGATCAGCCGCATAAAGTTTGTCTTGGATCAATGCAGTCGGCTGAAGGAATCGTGCTGTCTGCAATTAACGACAAGTCTTGAGGAGCCACTCGAATGAAACGTAATCATCTTTCCGCAGCGATTGCGCTGACGCTTTGTTTATCCACCGGCGTCGTTGTGGCGCAAGACAACAACAACAGCACGCAGCCGACGCCGGCCGCTGCTATGCCGGCAGCGCGTGCCAACGTGTCCAGCACGTCCAATACCACCAACGACAACGCCACCCGTCGCGCCGTGCAGCAGATGAGCGCCGTGCAGGTGCAGGGCAATTCACTGTCGCTGGGCGGCGGCTTGATGTCGGTGCAGACCGCGCCCAAAGCGGTGTCGACGATCACTCGCGACGCGATCGTGCAGGCAGCGCCGGGCGCCACCTTCGTACAGATGATTGGCAGCATCCCGGGCGTCAAGGCCGCCACCGACGACGTGACCGGCTTGAACGACGGCAACTTCACCATCCGTGGCTACACCAGCGACGAGGTGGGCATTACCGTCAATGGCGCGCCGATCAATGACAGCGGCAACTACCGCGTCTACGCGACCGAGTACGGCGATACCGAGAACATGGGCGATATCACCGTCCAGCAGGGTTATCCCGATGTGGATACGCCCGCTTCCGGTGCCGCCGGCGGTTCGATCGCCTGGGTCACCATCGACCCGTCGCACACCGCGGGCGTGGATTTCAGCCAGTCCTTGGGCAGCAATGACTACCGCCGCTCGTTCGTGCGCTTCAATACGGGCGACACCGGCCCGGTGCGTTCGTGGTTGTCCTATTCCAACAACTCCGTCGACATGTGGCGCGGCGCGGGCGACGCGAACGTGACCAAGGTCGATGGCAAGTCGATCTGGACCATCGACGACAAGGACTCGATCAGCGCCTCGCTGCAGTACAACCGCGAAGTGAAAGACAGCTACCTGAGTCTGACCAAGGCGCAGGCTGCGCAGAACTACAACCAGAGCTACAACGAGGTCTACAACCCCAACGGTAGCGCCTCGTCGAACACCAACTACTACAAGCTGCACGACAATCCGTTCACCAGCGCGTTGTTCAGCCTCGATGGCGAGTTTGCGCTGAGCGACAACCTGCGCTTGTCGGTGGTGCCGTACTTCCAGTACGGCTCGGGCGGCGGTAGCTCGGCCACCACGTTCACCGAGACCACCTCGGACGCCAATCTCTACAAGGCGACCAACCAGGATTTGAATGGCAACGGTGCGATCGGTGGTAGCGCGCTGGCGTACTCCTTCAGCTACTCGTACACCTACCGTCCCGGCGTGATCGCCAAGTTGAACCAGGACTTCGGCGAGAACAACAGCCTCGAATACGGCTTCTGGTACGACAGCGCGCGTCAGCAGCAGGGCCAGGTGTTCACGCCGGTCTCCGCTAACGGCACGCCGGCGGACATCTGGGGCCAGTACGACTTGATCCGCTACCCCAACGGCCAGGTGCAGAAGGCTTACGACCAGTACACCAACACCGACACGCGCAAGGTCTTCGCCACCGACACCTGGACGCCCAACGACCAGTGGACGATCACCGCCGGGTTGGCCTATCTGTGGGTGGAGCGCGATGGCTTCATGTTCGAGAATCCCGGTTCCACCGGCTCGATCAACAGCAGCGGCGCGATCACCACGGCCAGCAGCGCCTTCGGTGGCAATGCCAGTGGCACCTACCACAAGTTCACCCCCACGGGCGGCGTGAAGTACCAGCTCAACGAGGAGAACCAGTTCTACTTCGGTGCGGGCAAGACCTTCCGCGCGCCGGTGAACGCGGCCATCCTGAGCAATGCCTACGCCAGCACCGCCAACAGCGTGATCAACAAGCCCGAGTCGGCGACCACCGTGGACCTCGGCTGGCGCTTCTACGGCCAAAGCTTCTCGGCCAGCGTCGATGCCTATGGCTCCAACTTCAACAACAAGCAGGTGTCCGGCTTCGACCAGAACACCGGCCTGACCGTCTACACCTCGCTGCCCAAGGTGCACATGCGCGGCCTCAACAGCGAGGCGAGCTTCAAGCTGGATGACAACTGGTCGGTGTATGGCTCGTATGCCTATACCCAGGCGCGGATCGAGACCAACGTCAACACGCTCGGCGACGGCATCTACAACACCGATGGCAAGTCCCTGATCAATACGCCACGCAACACGGCCAACGTCAGCGTGAACTACAACGAAGGGCCGTTCTGGGCCAGCTTGAACGCGCAGTACAGCAGCGCGATCTGGGGCGACTGGTCGAACACGGAGAAGGTGGGTGGCTACACCACGTTCAACTTGAACGCGGGCTGGAAGTTCAACGACTTCTCGTCCTGGTTCACCAAGCCCTACATCAAGCTCAACGTGTTCAACCTGGCTGACCACAAGGCGCTGACCTTCGCCAACAGCAACACGTTCCTGGCGTCGAACCCCGAGAAGATCAAGGACGTCAATGGCACGACCTTGTACGCCTCATCGCCGAACTACTCGCTGCTGGAGCGCCGCAGCTTCATGGTTACCTTCGGCGCGTCGTTCTTCTAAGCGTCCGCGGGTTCCATCACGTCACGCAAGCCGGTCCCGCAAGGGGCCGGCTTTTTTTGTGCGCCACGAGGCGCCGTTTAATATTGCGAATTGATCGCCAGTAGTTACGAAGTTGTAATAAAATACGCGTAGTTTTGATCGGCGATTGATCGCGCAGGCTGCCAGGGGCGGCCATCTGATCAAGACATTTGTAGGGGAATCATGATTCTGCGAAGGCTCCCAGGGCGCTGGTGGCCGGGCCGCGTCATGCCTCGTGTTTTTTATTGCGAATCTCGTGAGGTTGCGTTCAATGAAAATCCATATCCGCGCCAGGCTGCTGCCGCTGGTGATCGCCGCCCTGTTGTCCGCCGCGCCTGTACTGGCCCAGGACACCTCTTCGGCCTTGAGTGGCCGCATCGTTGACGCCCAGGGACAGCCCGTCGCCAACGCCACGGTGCAGATCGTGCATGAGCCCACCGGCACCACCAAGGTCGTTACCACCGATGCCGATGGCCGTTATGCCGCGCAGGGGTTGCGTGTTGGTGGCCCATTCGATGTAACCGTGAGCAAGGACGGCCAAACGCAAGCCAAGCAGGATCACATCTACCTGCAATTGGCGCAGGAGTCGTCGATCAATCTGGTGGCTGGCGCCACGCAGGTGCAGGACGCGAAAAACCTCGGCGCCGTGACCGTGTCGGCCAACGCGCTGTCGCAGACGTTTTCGCCGGACAACAAGGGCATCGCGACCAATATCTCCGGCCGCGAACTGGAAGCCACGCCGACGCCCGGACGCTCGATCCAGAACATCGTGCGGCTTGATCCGCGCATCGTGATCACCGACCGCGCGCGCGGCGAGATTTCGGCGATCGGCCAGAACAGCCGTTACAACAACATCACCGTCGATTCGGTCAGTGCCAACGATCCGTTCGGCTTGAATGCCAACGGCCTGCCGACTCTGGGCACGCCGATTTCGCAGGACGCCATCGCTGCCTACAACATTTCCACCGCCAACTACGACGTGGCCACCCGTCGCGGCGTGGGCGCGGTGATCAACGCGGTGACCAAGAGCGGCACCAACGATTTCCACGGATCGGTGTACTACGCGTTCCAGAACGACGACATGATCGGCAAGAACGAGAATGACGTTAAGTACCAAAATTTCAGCCGTCAGTGGACCGGTGGCGCAACCCTGGGTGGTCCGATCATCAAGGACAAATTGTTCTTCTTTGCCTCGGTCGAAAAGAGTACCCAGATCGGTTCGGGCAGTCCCTACGGTCCGGCCGACTCCGGCGCCGGTACGCCGATTCCTGGCTTGACCACCGCGCAGGTCAACCAGGTCCGCCAGATCGCCCAGCAGAAAGGTTTGGGCGACATTGGCACTTTCGGCGGCGGCAACACCAACCTGGAAGACAAGCGTTACCTGGGCAAGATCGACTGGAACATCGCCGACGGTCACCGTGCCAGCTTTACCTACAGCCAGACCAAGGAAACCAAGCCGATCATCACCGGCAGCACCACCAAGCTGGTGCTCTCCAGCGGCTGGTACAAAACCGCGGTGGACAGCAAGAGCTACGCGCTGCATTTCTACGATGACTGGTCGGACATCTTCTCCACCGACACCACCGTGTCGTACGCCAGCTTCGACCAGTTCCGCGATCCCTACAACGGCGTGGCGATGCCCGATGTCACCGTCTATCCGGTGGCCTACGGTGGTCCGGCGGTGGAGTTCGGCACCGAGTACTCCAGCCAGGCCAACATCTTGAAGGTGAAGAACCTCAATGCCGCCTGGGCCGGCACGCTGTACCTGGGCGATCATACCGTCAAGGGCGGCTTCGACTTCGAGCGCGACAAGTTCTACAACCTGTTCCTGCAGAACTATTTCGGCAGCTATACCTTCGAGGACGTGCCAGGCAATAGCACGGGCCTGGCCAACTTCGCTGCCGGCAATTACTACCAGTACCGCTACAACCGCCCGGCCGATGGCCTGGGTCTGAACGACGTCGCCGCCAACTACAACATCAATCAGTGGGGCGTGTTCCTGCAGGACACCTGGCAGGTCACCGACAAGTTGTCGGTGCAGTACGGCGTGCGCGTCGATATTCCGTTGATGGACGACAAGCCGCTCAACAATTTGGCGTTCGCCGCCGCGCCGGGCGTGACGCCGGCAGGCGTATCCACCGGCGGTTTCGGCCGTAGCAATCAGACCACCATCAACGGCAACCGCGTAGTGCAGCCGCGCATGTCGTTCAACTACGCCTTCGATACCGCGCAGATGACCCAATTGCGCGGTGGCGCGGGTCTGTTTATCGCCAACCCGCCCAATGTCTGGGTTGGCAATATCTTCTCCAACTCGGGCATTACCCAGACGCAGTACAACTGTGGCCCGACCCAGGCTGCGCCGTGCAATGGCGTGGGCACCCCACTGCCGCCGTTCAGTGCCGATCCGCACAACCAGAACAATGGTCTGGGCGGCGCGGGCCAGATGACGGTCAACACCGTGTCGCCGGGTTTCCGCATGCCGAGCGCGTGGAAGCTGAGCCTGGGCCTGGACAAAGAACTGCCCTGGTATGGCCTGATCGCCACCGTCGATTACGAGCACATCGATCAGCGCGACGCGATCCTGTACCAGAACCTCAACCTGGGCGCCCCCACCGGCGTGCTGCCGGATGGGCGTTCGACCTACTACGCCAATCCCTTCGGCGATCCGAAGATCCGGGGGCAATCGCCGCGCGCCAACGCCAACAAGGCGTTCTCCGATGGCGTGATCAATCTGGCCAACACCAGCAAGGGTTCGGCCGACAGTTTGACCTTGGCCTTGAAGAAGCCGTTCGCGCAGGATTGGCAGGCCATGGTCGGCTTCACCTGGAGCCGGGCCACCGAGGTCAATCCGGGCACGTCCAGCGTGGCGCGCTCCAACTTCTCCAATAACTACGTGACCAATACCAACGAAAACGTCGCCAGCACCTCGAACTATTCGGTGCCGCGCCGGGTGATCGCCTCGTTGACCTGGCAGCACCAGTTCTTCGGCAACTATTACACCAGCGTCAGCGCGTTCTACGACGGCCACTCGGCCTCGCCGTATAGCTGGTCCTTCGGCAACGATGCCAATGGCGACGGCTTCACCAACGACTTGGTGTATATCCCGCGTCCGGGTGAAGTCGAACTCGGTTATCGCGACAGTGCCGGCCGGGTGGTGCCGATCGATTCTCGGCTGGTCGAACAGTTCTATCAGTACATCCAGGAAAACGATTACCTGCGCGACCACCAGGGTGACATCGCCAAGCGCAATGGCGACCGTGCCGGCTGGATCAACCAGATCGACCTAAGCTTCAGCCAGGAAATCCCCGGCATCTTCCCCGGCAACAAGGGTGAGATCCGGCTGGATGTCTACAACTTCACCAACCTGCTGAACAAGCATTGGGGTATCGAGAAGCGCGTAGCCTTCCCGGGTGGCCGTTCACTGGCTGATTTCGCCGGCGTCGATCCGGCCACCGGCAAGTACATCTATGACATCACCTGCGGCGGCAAGCCGGGTTCGTGCACCAACTACATCAGCGGCGGCAACTACAACCCGCTGGCGGTGCCGACCTACATCAACAACAACGACGATCTGGCCCAGCGCTGGTCGGTGCAGTTGACGTTGAAGTACAAGTTCTAAACGCACGACGTTTTGAGCGTCCTCGAACCGGCGTCCGCAAGGGCGCCGGTTTTTTGCGCGCTTGACCGGTGCCTAGGCAGGCCCGAAGCTAGGCGGTCGGCCCCGGCTGTCAACACCAGTGCGGGCCAGAAGCAGTCAGGAGAGAGCAATGAGTGAGTTGGGCGTCGGCTTGGCCGACAGAAAAAATACCGTCAGCGCGCGCATTTCGCCCGCGGGCGGTTTGGACATCCTGTCGCGCAACGAGGTCATGCGCCTGCGCGACGCCAGTGGTTCGGGCCTGCACGCCTTGCTGCGCCGCTGCGCGCTGGCGGTGCTCACCTCCGGCAACATGAGCGACGATCCCACCTCGATGTTCGAGCAGTATCCGGACTTCGACATCCAGGTCTTGCAGCAGGATCGCGGCATCAAGATCGAGCTGTCGCACGCGCCGGCGCAGGCGTTCGTCGACGGCCACATCATCCGCGGCATCAACGAGCTGTTGGTGGCGGTGGTGCGCGATATCGTCTACGTGTCCACGCAATTGGAGCAGGGCAGCTTCGATCTGGACGATTCGGTCGGCATCACCCACGCGGTGTTCGAGATTTTGCGCAACGCTCGCACGCTCAAGGCGCAGATCGATCCCAACCTGGTGGTTTGCTGGGGCGGTCATTCGATCTCGCGCGACGAGTACGAATACAGCAAGCAGGTCGGCTACCAGTTGGGTCTGCGCGGGATGGACATCTGCACCGGCTGCGGGCCGGGCGCGATGAAGGGGCCGATGAAGGGGGCCAATATCGCCCATGCCAAACAGCGCCGTCGGCGCAACCGCTATATCGGCGTGACCGAGCCGGGCATCATCGCGGCCGAGTCGCCCAATCCGATCGTCAACAATCTGGTGATCATGCCGGATATCGAGAAGCGCCTTGAGGCCTTCGTGCGGATCGGCCACGGCATCATCGTGTTTCCGGGCGGCGTCGGCACGGCAGAAGAAATTCTCTACCTGCTGGGCATCCTGCTGCATCCGGACAACGCCGGCATTCCGTTCCCTTTGATTTTTACCGGTCCACGGCAGTCCGCGGCGTACTTCGAACAGATCGATCGTTTCCTGCGCCTGACCCTGGGCGACGACGTGGCCGCGCACTATCAGATCATCGTGGACGATCCGGCCGCGGTGGCGCGGGCGATGGTCAAGGGCATCGACAAGGTGCGCAACTATCGGCTGGATACCAAGGACGCGTTTTTCTTCAACTGGGCGTTGCAGATTCCCTACGCATTCCAAGTGCCGTTTCGTCCCACTCACGAGGCGATGCGTGGACTGGCGATCCATCGCGGTCGGGCGCGGCACGAACTGGCAGCGGATTTGCGGCGCGCTTTCTCGGGCATCGTTGCGGGCAACGTCAAGGACGAGGGCGTGCGTGCGATCGAGCAGTTCGGTCCGTTCGATATCGACGGCGAGAAAGACGTCATGCAGGCGCTCGATCATCTGCTGCGCGCGTTCGTGGAGCAGCATCGCATGAAGCTGCCTGGCGGCACCGCCTACGTGCCGTGTTATCGCGTCCGCAGCACCGATTAAGACCAGAAAAAATCGGTGCACAGGCTTGACAGGGAATTGTCGCCTAGCCAAAATATACAGCTCCCCGCCCGAATAGCTCAGCTGGTTAGAGCACTTGACTGTTAATCAGGGGGTCGTTGGTTCGAGTCCAACTTCGGGCGCCAAAATTGAAAAGCCTCGCAGCGATGCGGGGCTTTTTTGTGTCTGCTGTTTTTACGAGCGACTGATTTGTCACATCCGATCGTGTGGTAATTCCGCGTATCACGTTTCCCTGGGTTTAATGCGAATCCGACTACATTCTTTTTGCCCCTCCTATGCTAGACAGCGTTGGTGACTGGTATGCTTGATGGGCACCATAAGAGGTGCGTCCGGAGTTGCCGGTATGCAGGTGGGTATGTCGATCAACACGCTGTGGAACGGCGTGTGCGCTGCGGCGGTCGCCGTGTTGCGAGGACGAGGACCGTCGCATATGCAGGGTGAGAAAGGGGTGGTCGATTCAAACTTGGTTTCCTGGGTCTCGCCTGCGCGCTCGCGGCGCGAGGATGAGCAGGCGCGCCGCTCCGTTGAAGCCATGGCCCGGGTTGATCCAGCCTCCGATAGCACTACCAGTAGGCACACGCTTACCCCGTAAGTGGGTGAACTAGGAGCATGACGGGCTGTGCACAGTGTGGGCACATCACCCTGGCGATCATGCATCCGTTCCTTATGGGGCATGAATTGTGACTACAGTGCTGTTTGACGTGTGCAATGACCCCCTTCCTTCGGGAAGCTGGCCGGTATTACGTAACGGTGTCCAAGTGGGTACTTTTGCCTCCAAGTCGGCCGCGATTGCCTGTGCGATGCATGAAGCCACGCGGAGCGCGCAACAGCACGAGGCAGTGACGGCTTCCATCCATATTGAAGGGGCTGACGGCGTCTGGCGGATTTTTGATACGTCGATGAATGCGCCGTTGCCTTAACGCGTCATCTAGCTGCGTGTGGGGAGTTAGCCGTCCGTGGCGCATTGCGCGGCCTGTGTCGGGTCGGCGCTGGCGCCGCGTATGCGCCCGGCCATGGAGACGGTGACGACAAGCGCACGCTGGCTTTCGCCATGCATGCAGAACACGGTGGTTAGATTGCTGCCGGGCGCGCTGCCATCGGGCTGGAAGCGGATGCGCGGACGTCCATCGCCGGTGTTGCGCACGTGCACTGCGCCGGTGTGCTCCGTGTGCACCCAGAACGGCGTGCCTTCCACGCCCGCATGCTCGGGTAGCAGCAGCCACGATGCATCCCATTGGGTTTGTCCGTTGCAGCGTATGCCATCGCTGCTGGGGCAGGCGGTGATGGTGCTTGCGCGGGTTGCCGCGCTCGTGCGCGCGTGTTGCAACATTGCGATGAAGTCGATCTGAGCTGTGCTCAGTTGCTGGTGTGCCAGCAAGTCGCGCAGCGAGGGCACGGCGATGGTGGCGAGTATCCCGACGATGGCGATCACCATGCATTGCTCGATCAAGCCCATGCCGCGCTGGCGACGGCGACATCCTTGTGCCATGGTCATGGCATCGCTCCTGCTTGCCGGAAAAGTCATGCTAGAGCGTGGCTTGGGTTGCGGCAGCGGGGTGGCTGCCTGACGGCGCGTCGGCACGGGCTGATCGCGCGGTCGGTGCCATACTTTGAATGACTTGGCTCAACCCCTATGTGGTGTGCATGACCGACCGCTTTGAATTGGTTTCACCCTACAAACCTTCCGGCGACCAGCCGGAGGCGATCCGTCGCTTGACCGAGGGCTTTGAGGCCGGGCTGGCCGCACAAACCTTGCTTGGCGTGACCGGGTCGGGCAAGACCTACACGATCGCCAACGTGATCGAGCGGGTGCAGCGACCCACCATCGTGATGGCGCCCAACAAGACGCTGGCCGCGCAGTTGTACGGCGAGTTCAAGGAATTTTTTCCGCACAACTCGGTGGAGTATTTCGTCAGCTACTACGATTACTACCAACCCGAGGCCTATGTGGTGGCGTCGGACACCTTCATCGAGAAGGACGCCTCGATCAACGAGCACATCGAGCAGATGCGGCTGTCGGCGACCAAGGCGCTGCTGTCGCGTCGCGATTCGATCATCGTCGCCACCGTGTCGGCGATTTACGGCCTGGGCAATCCGGAAGATTACCTCTCGCTGCGGCTGATCCTGGCCAAGGGCGAGCGCATCGATCAGCGTCGATTGATCCATCAGTTGACCGAACTGCAATACACCCGCAACGAGATGGAATTGCGTCGCGGCACCTACCGCGTGCGCGGCGAAGTGATCGATGTGTTTCCGGCCGAATCGGAAACCGAGGCGCTGCGCATCGAACTGTTCGACGGCGAAGTGGAAAACATGGCGGTGTTCGATCCGCTGACCGGCGAAACTCTGCGCAAGGTGCAGCGCTTCACGGTTTACCCGCGCACCCACTACGCCAGCACGCGCGAAAGCGTGCTCAATGCGATCGATACCATCAAGGAAGAATTGAAGGAGCGCCTGGAGGTGCTCTACAAGAACAACAAGCTGGTTGAGGCGCAGCGGCTCGATCAGCGCACTCGCTTCGATGTCGAGATGATGGCCGAGGTCGGCTACTGCCAGGGCATCGAGAACTACTCACGCCACCTGACCCGGCGCGCGCCGGGCGAGCCGCCGCCGACGTTGTTCGATTACCTGCCGGCCGACGGCCTGTTGGTGGTGGACGAATCGCACGTGACCATTCCGCAGTTAGGCGCGATGTACAAGGGCGACCGCTCGCGCAAAGAGACGCTGGTGGAGTTCGGTTTCCGCATGCCCTCGGCGATGGACAACCGTCCGCTGCGTTTCGAGGAGTGGGAAGAACGCGCGCCGCGCGCGATCTATGTTTCAGCCACGCCACGGCCCTACGAACTGGAAAAATCCGGCGACGCCGTGGTCGAGCTGCTGGTGCGTCCGACCGGCCTGGTCGATCCGCAGGTTGAGGTGCGTCCGGTGCGCACCCAGGTCGATGACTTGCTTGGTGAGGTACGCAAGCAGGTGGCGATCGGCGATCGCGTGCTGGTCACCACGCTGACCAAACGGATGGCCGAAAATCTCACTGAATACCTGAGCGAGCATGACGTGCGAGTGCGCTATCTGCATTCGGACATCGAGACGGTCGAGCGCTCGGAGATCATCCGCGATCTGCGTCTAGGCGAGTTCGATGTGTTGGTCGGCATCAACCTGCTGCGCGAAGGCCTGGACATGCCCGAGGTTTCGCTGGTGGCGATTCTGGACGCCGACAAGGAAGGTTTTCTGCGCTCGACCGGATCGCTGATCCAGACCATCGGCCGCGCCGCGCGTAACGTGCGGGGCAGAGCAATCCTCTACGCCGACGAGATCACCAAATCGATGCGCGCGGCGATGGACGAAACCGCGCGTCGGCGCGAAAAGCAGGTGCTTTATAACGAAGCGCACGGGATTAAGCCGACCACCGTGGTGCGGCGTATCGCCGACATCATGGAGGGCGCGCGCAGCGAGGTGCCCGGGCGCGGACGCAACGGCAAGTCGGCACGCGGCAAGGCGGCGGTGGCCGAGGCAGCGGCCAACTACGCGGCGCTCAGTCCTGACCAGGCGGGCGCGATGATCAAAAAGCTGGAGGCGCAGATGTACAAGCACGCGCAGAACCTGGAGTTCGAGGACGCCGCCCGGCTGCGCGACCAGATCCATCAGCTGCGTGAGAAGGCGTTGCGCTGAGTCGCTACGATTTCGCCGAAACGGGTTGTCGAGCGCAAAACGCCTCTGTATACTGCGCGGCTCGCACGGTACGCCGCGCGACTTCGGGCGGTTAGCTCAGCGGTAGAGCACTACCTTGACATGGTAGGGGTCACAAGTTCGATCCTTGTACCGCCCACCAATTTGGATCCAGCAGCGGCGCGGCCTGTGGGCTTAGCGCCGCTTCTGCTTTCTGAAGCGGGCGCGCTGCGCCGACCGGCCTTCATGGGGCATCGCTTTCGACGTTGACAAAGGCCCATCCTCAGGACGTGATGGGATGTGGCGATCTCCCTTTGGGGCGGTGTAAGCGATGAGGTGAGTTCGGGCTGCCGAACGCCAACGCGTTTTGGGTGGACTGGGCAACGCAAGCGGACGGCGGCCCAGGCGAACGGGCTGATGGATCAAGGCGCAAGCTGGCCGGTGCGGGATCGCTACCATCCTGACGACGCCGCGCCATTGCGCTACGCTGCGCCCTTCTCAAGAGGAGCCCCATCGATGCGCAAATCAGGGTTGTTGGCGGGCCTGTTGTTGAGCGTGGTTCTCGCTGGCTGCACGAGCGTGCAGTCGCTGCACAACGACGTGGCCGATATCTCGGCGATCACGCCAAAAGCCCCGCTCGATTACAGCCGCTGCGTCGCCGCGGGCTGGTCGAAGATCACCGGCGAGGATGCGCCCAATATCACCATCGTCGATGGCTACAGCGTCGAGTTGTCGAAAGGTAAGCGCGTGGATGGCGTATTGGACGCCGTTTCCGTGGGCTCGGTGACTCGCGTCTCGATCTGGTATCGACGGCACAACGCCGAGCGCTTCGCTCAGTTCACCGCGGTGGCGCATACGTGCATCTGAAAAGCGTTGCGGTGCTGGTTGGCTGTTGCGATCGACTGACCGCAACAGTTGCGCATGACATCGTTCGGTTGACGGATTTCCCCTGGCGCGACGGGCTGGCCGAACCCAGGGCGCGGCGCTAGCGCCGCGCCGGCAAGCGCCATCATGCCGCTCACGTGTCGACAGTGGAGGCGTGCCTGCGCACCACACATCTCTTGGAGTGCTCCCATGCTGTACGTCTGGATCAAGATTTTCCACCTGTTGTTCGTGATCGCCTGGATGGCCACGGTGTTCTACCTGCCGCGCATCCTGGTCAATATCGCCGAAGCCGGTGCCGAGCCGGCGGTCAAGCATCGGCTGGAATTGATGGGGCGGCGGCTGTACCGCTTCGGCCACAGCATGTTCGGCCTGGCTGTGCTGTTTGGGTTGCTGCTGTGGCAGGGCTGGCGGTTTCTCGCGATGCCTGATGTGGTCGGCGGCGGGCATTGGATGCATGCCAAGCTGACCCTGGTGGTATTGCTGCTGGCTTATTTCATCTGGAATGGCCGCTTGCTCAAGCGCAGCATTCGCGGCGAGGTATTGCCGACCGGCAGGTCGTTGCGTTGGCTGAACGAGTTACCGGTGCTGATGCTGCTGGCGGTGATCTATCTGGTGATCGCCAAGCCGTTTTGAAGCCGGGCGAGAGTGGCACGTCCGCGCG
>JBEVMS010000114.1:0-5936 GCA_040508515.1 Dyella sp.
GTGTCGATCAGCCCGGGCGCCACGCAGTTGACGGTGATCTTGCGCTTGGCCAGCTCCACCGCCAGTGCTTTTGCCGCGCCGATGACGCCGGCCTTGGAGGCGCTGTAATTGACTTGGCCGCGATTGCCGATCAGCCCCGACACCGAGGTGATGCAGACGATGCGTCCGGCGGCGCGACGGCGGATCATCGGCATAATGAGCGGGTGCAGCACGTTGTAGAAGCCGTCCAGATTGGTGCGCAGCACGCTGTCCCAATCGTCCTCGCTGAGTGCCGGAAAGGCGCCGTCGCGGGTCAGGCCGGCGTTGCAGACCACGCCGTAGTAAGCGCCGTGCGCGGCGACGTCCGCTTCCAGCGTGGCCTTGGCGGCGGCGCGCTCGGCGATGTCGAATTGCAGGATGCGCGCCTCGCGGCCAAGTTCGCCGATGGCCGCGCGCACCGCCTCGGCCTCGTCGCGTCGTGAGCGGCAGTGCAGCACCAGATCGTAACCGGCGCGGGCAAGCCGCAGTGCGATGGCGCGGCCGATGCCACGGCTGGAGCCGGTGACCAGAACGGTGTCGGTCATGCATGGGTTTCCTTGGAGAGGCCTGCAAAAAAAGCCACCGCATCCGGTGGACTGAACACGGTCAACCGCGCCTGCGCTTCGATGCCCGGCGCGTCGATGCGGCAATCGAAAACGCCCATGCCGTGCGCGTCGTGGAAGTTGCGCCGGGCCGATACCGACAACATCGCGCCGAGGGGAAATCGCGGCACAGTGCAGCGATAGTGCCGCGTGCCGAGCAGCAAGCCCAGTTGTACCTGGCGTTGCTGCTGGCGTGCCTGGCAGCCGGCCCAGGTGGCGATCGCTTGTGCCATCAGCTCCACCCCGACCCACGCTGGCAGAGCACCGTCGGCATGCTGGAACAGACCGCCGGGTGAGATGCGTCGCTGGCAGATAATCGATTCGGTATCGAACGCGACGACTGCATCAAGCAGAACCATGTCGCCGGCGTGTGGCAACAGCTCGGCGATGGGCCAGTCGATCACGTGCCGTCTCCCAAAATCAGGCAAGCGTTGTTGCCACCGAAAGCGAACGAGTTGCTCATCAATCGGCGCGATCCGCGCGCTGGCAGCCGATCACCGATGCGGGTAAAGCGCAGCTTGGGCAGCGCCGGATCGGCCACGCCGTCCCACACATGCGGCGGCAGCCGACCGGCCTCGTCGTTGAGGCTGAGCCAGCAGAACGCCGCCTCCAACGCGCCGGCCGCCCCTAACGTGTGGCCGCTTAACGCCTTGGTTGAGGAGCAGGGTAAGCCTTGGGGAAACAGCGCGGCGACTGCCAGGCTTTCCATGCGATCGTTGTGTTCGGTGGCGGTGCCATGCACGTTGAGGTAGTCGATCTGCGCTGGCTGCAACTTGGCTGCTGCCAGCGCGGCCTGCATCGATAGACGCGCGCCCACGCCTTGCGGGTCGGGCGAGGACATATGGTAGGCATCCGCGCTGGCGCCGCCGCCCAACAGTTGCACCGGGGCTTGCTCGCGAGTCATCAGAAACAACGCCGCCGCCTCACCGATATTGATGCCGCGTCGATTGGCCGAGAACGGATTGCACCGCTTACGGTCCAGCGCTTCTAGCGCCAGGAAACCATTGATCGGAAGCCGCGCCAGCGTGTCGACGCCGCCGCACAGTACCGCGTCGCAGATCCCTGCGCGTAGCAACCGCTGCGCGCTCAGCAGAGCACGCGAACTGGAGGTGCAGGCAGTGGAGATCGTATAGGCGGGGCCGGCCAACTGCAGCGCTTCAGCCAGAAACGCCGCTGGCTGCGCCAGCTCCTGATGCGCGTAGTGGTAATCACCGGGCCAGCGGGCGTCGCGTCGATAGGCGCCGATGCCAACGGTGGCCTGTTCGATGCCGGCCGTGCTGGTGCCGAGAACCACGCCGATTCGGTCACGTCCGTAGCGATGTATGGCCGTCTGGATGTCTTTGTCGATTTCCTGAGCTGCGGCGAGAAGCAGTCGATTGTTGCGATTGTCATGACGCACGGCGAGCGCGCTTGGCACGGCGGGCAGCGCACTGCGCACGGCGCCTAGCGGTATCGTGTCATCGGGCACCCAACCGGGTTCTGGACGAATGCCCTGGTGGTCGCCGGCAAACAGTGCGGTGGCTACCGATGGCTTGCCCGCGCCGAGCGCGCAGACCACGCCCAGGGCATTGAGGTAAGCGCTCATTCGACGGTGGGCTTGCGCGCGGCGACATTGACCAGGGTTTCCTCGCGCTGTCCCGGCGGTGGCGGTGCGCGCAGACCCCAGCGTTCGAGCAGTCCGAAGTCGGCCGAACGACTCCACCACAGATAGGGAAACGACACATTCTGCGGCTGGAATATGAAGCCCTGATCGCGCAGCATCGCCAGATACTGCTCGGCGCTTTTTTGCACTTGCATCGGGTGACGGAAAAACCAGCGAATCACCCAGGTGTCGATATAGGCCTTGGTTGATTCGGCGAACAGCAGCCAGCCGCCGGGCTTGAGCACGCGCCAGAACTCGGCCAGGGCTTTTTCCTGCTCCACCAAGTGATGGAAGGTCTGGTGGCAGAACACGATGTCCACGCTCGCGTCCGCCAGTTCGATCTGGGCGCAGTCGCCGGCGATCAGTTCGGCGGCGAGTTGCGCGCGCTCGGCCTCGGCGCGTGCCAGGTGTAGACTGCGTGGATCGGCGTCCAGTCCGATCAGGCGCTGCGGCTGGAACGCCGCACGCAGGAGGCCGAACGATTTGCCCTGGCCGCAACCCACATCCAGCAGCGTGCCGCCCTGCGGCAGCGGTTCGCCGATCAATCGCGTGAGGTCGTTGATCGCCACGCGCAGCACGTGATGCTGCCAGGTATGGCTGCGCAGAAAATGAAAGCCCAGGCGGGTTTCCTCGACGTAGGTGGCGCTGGCGTAGCTCATGCGGGTCGATTCGGATGAGGGCGGCCGAAGCCGCGATGAAGGGACGATACAGTTTGGACGGTCATGCCAGCTTGCGCTCCACCGCCTCGGTGAACGCCGTGGGCGAAACCAATTGCAACTCGCCGCGATCGCGGCTGACGGCGACTTGCACCGTGCTGGCGCGGGTCAGTCGCTGGCTGCTGGTGGCGTCGGAAATCAGATAATGAATCTTCAGTCGGTTCTGCCACTCAACTAGGTCGGCGCGCACGATCAGTCGCTGGCCAAAACGTGCGGGACCGACGTAGCGCAGCTGCAAATCGACCACCGGCCACACGTAACCGGATGCGGTCATCTGGTTGTAGTTGTGGCCGATCGCGTCGAGCAGGGCGCAGCGGGCGATCTCCAGATATTTGACGTAATGGCCGTGCCAGACCATATCCATCGCATCGACGTCGAAGAACGGCACGAGCACCTCGGTGTCGATATGCAGTACGCCCTTAGTGCGCATCGGAAGCCTCCGCTGGGGTTTGCCAGAACGCAAAGAAATTGAACCATTGGTTGGGCGCCAGCAGGCACAGTTGGGCGAGTCGTTCGGCGTAGCGGCGCACCCAGGTTTCGATCGCCGCATCGCGCTGGCCGCGCTCCCATTGCGGCGCCTCGATAAACGGCTCCAGCACGATGCGGTAGCGTCCGGCGATTTTTAGGCAGCACATCAGATTGACCGGGCAGCGCAACAGGCCGGCGAGCAGCCAGGGTCCTTGCGGAAACGCCGCCGGTGCGCCGAGGAAATCGACCATCACGCTGCGTCCGCCATGCAACGGCACGCGGTCGCCGGCGATCGCCAACCACTCGCCGCGATCGATCCGCTGGGCCAGTTCCAGCATCGTTGCCGCATCCAGTTCGCGGACTTGCAGCAGGTTGAGGTGGCGATCGCCGGCCTCGCGTTGCAACTTGTTGAAATGTGCGACATGCCGGGTATGCACCAACACGTTGAGCGGTACCTGCTCGCCCAGTTCGGCCAGCGCGCGACAGACATCCAGATTGCCCAGATGCGCGCCCACCAGCAGTTGCCCGCGACCGGCGCTTTGGCTGGCCAGCAGCTGCTGGCGCACGCCGTGCGGGTCGTGCAGCTCCACCTGGCTGAGTTTCAGTTTGCCGCGCCAGACGTCCAGGCGGTCCAGCAAGCCTTCGGCATAGGCCATGAATTGCCCGAACACCCGCCACGTGCTGGGCGCCAGTTCGGCGCGGCCGCTCCAGTCGGCGAGTCGTCGCTGGTACTGCCAGATGCTGTGGCGCGCATGACGACCGGAGACGAAGAAGTACAGCACCACCAGGTAGATCACCGGACTCAGCAGCTTGCGTCCGAGCAGGCGAAGCGCGAGCGCGGTCATCTTCATCAAGACGAAACTGCCGCGCTCCTTCTGCGCGGCCCAGTGGCCATCCGATCCCATCGTCTCAGCCATGCGCGTGCTCCAGCAGCAGCCGTCCGGAGGAATAGGCCTGATCGCCCCAGCGGTAAGCGAAATGCAGCTTGCCGCGCGCGGCGTCCCAGCGCAGGTGCAACAGCACGTCGTCGCCGGGTCGAAGCAAATGCTGGAATTTCAGCGCCTCGAATTCCCGGCACTCGGCGGCGGTGCCCAGCCGTGGCGCGGCCAGTGCTAGCGCCCAACCCAGTTGCAGCATGCCCGGCAGTACCGGAGCGGCGGGGAAGTGACCGTCGAAATGCACAAGATCCAGCGGCACGCGCAGCCGCAATAGCAAGCTGCCGTCGGCGTCGCGGGTTTCCTCCCGCACGTGCGGCAGTAAAGGGCGATCCGCGTGCAGCAAGGCGCCGCGTTGCGCTGGCGTCAGCGCGGCCAACGATGCATCGGCCAGACGCCAGCGCGCGGGTGGCGCGGGCAAGTCCAGCGCGGCGCCGAGCTGGGTGATCCAGGCGACCCTACCGAGTTGATGCAAGGCGGCGATGCCCTCGGCGCTGGGACGCAGCAGCACGCCGTCGGTATCGGCGTGAGCGAGTTCTGCGATCCAGGCGTGGGCGCGCAGCGGCGTCATCGTGCTCATGCCAGCCGTCGCAAGCGCTGGCGCAGCAGCCATTCGCCGCCGAACAGCACACCCATGATGATGTAGACCAGCAAGCCGTTGTAGAGCGTCCACCAACTTAAGCGTGCCCACAGCGTCAGCGCCGCCGACGTGCCTGCGTTGAAGACGAAAAAGCCGACCCAGACCCAGGTCACCTTGCGCGTGTAGCGCACGCCGGCCGGCGACAACTCGGGCTCGCGCAGGCGCGCCATCCGCTCGACCATCGGCATGCCAAATTTCAAGCTGATGCCGAACACCGTCAACAGCAACACGCTGATCAGCGTCGGGTACCAGCGCAGCAGCGCTTCGGCGCCGGATAACGCCAGTAGCGCGCAATAGGCGAGCGCTGCGGCGACCATCCAGCGTCCGCCGGGCTGGCGCAGCAGCACTGGTGCGCGGATCAGCCAGATCGCGCCCAGCACCAGCGCGAACACGGGTGGCGAAACCTTTTCCATGCCGAAGTAGACGACGAACGGATAGGCCACGCCGACCAGCGGCAGCAGGAGGTCGGTCAGTCGGCGCATGCGGCTCGCTGCATGCGCACGAAGGCGGCCAGGTTGCTGACGGTGGCGAAGTGGGCGCGTGCGTCCTTGACCTCCGAATCGATCCGGATGCCGTAGCTTTTTTGCAGCGCCAGGGCCAGCTCCAGCGCATCGACCGAATCCAGCCCCAACCCTTCGCCGAACAGTGACTGCGTCGGCGCGATGTCGTCGGCGTCGAGGTCTTCCAAGTTGAGGGTGTCGATGATCAGCTGGGCGATCTCGAGCTCCAGCGCGGCGTGGTTGATTGCGTTCACGGTTGGGCGAGTTCCTTGAGAAAGAGATGATGCAGATGATCGTTGAGTCGGCGCGAGGCGATCGGCAGCGGCGCGTCGGCGTTGAAGTGTTCCGGCGCGATGTCCGCACCCACCCGCAGCAATACCTGGAAGCGGCGCGCGGGAATGCTGTACCACGGCTC
>JBEVMS010000059.1:0-4833 GCA_040508515.1 Dyella sp.
CGCTGGGCGAAACGGTGATCGACGGCGTCAAGACCAACATCCCGCTGCAACAGCGGATTATGGCCGATGGCGGCTTCCAGGCCGGTGGCAAGAACATCCACTACCTGGAAAAGCGCATGGCCGAGCAGACGCTCGGCGGCGAGTGAACGAGGGCGGCAGGCTGCGTCTGCCGCCGTCCCACACCCCGCTTTGCACTCCGAACTTTCACGCACGCGATTGATCCCATGCCCTGGCTCGAACTTTCCCTGACCCTGCACGCCCATCAGCAACCGCAGGTCGAATCGGCGCTGGAGGATCTGGGCGCGCTATCGATCACCCTGCAGGACGCCGACGCGGAAACGCCCGACGAGCAGGCCATCTTCGAGCCCGGCGTGGGCGAGTTGCCGTTGTGGAACAGCATCGTGCTGCATGCGCTGTTCGAGGCCGAGGTCGATCGGCGCGGGCTGACCGAATCGCTGGCCGAGCTGCTGCCCTGGCTGGAGCCGGCGCAGATCGGTTTTCGCGATGTCGCGGACGAGGACTGGGAACGCGCCTGGATGGACCAGTTCAAGCCGATGCCGTTCGGGCGCCGGTTGTGGATCTATCCGTGGAACATCGAGCCGCCGACCGACCCGTCGTTGGTGGTGGTGCGGCTCGATCCTGGCCTGGCCTTCGGCAGCGGCACCCACCCGACCACCGCGCTTTGCCTGGAATGGCTCGATGGCCTGGAGCTGGCCGGCAAGCACCTGGTCGACTACGGCTGCGGCTCGGGCATTCTGGCGATCGCTGGATTGAAACTGGGCGCCGCCAGCGCGCTGGGCGTGGACAACGATCCGCAGGCGCTGACCGCCTCGGCTGACAACGCCGAACGCAACGGCGTCGGCGCGCAGCTCGCGTTGCAACTGCCCGAGCAGGCCGCGGTCGCACCGGCCGATGTGTTCGTCGCCAATATCCTGGCCGGCCCGCTGGCCGAGCTGGCGCCCACCTTCGCCGCCGCGACCAAGCCCGGCGCGCCGTTCGCCATCTCCGGCATCCTGCACGGCCAGCAGGACGAACTGCTGCAACGCTACGCCGAGTGGTTCGACGACTTGACCGTAGCGACGCGCGAGGATTGGGTGCACATCAGCGGACGCCGACGCGGCTGACATTGCCGCCCACCCACGCGACCACTAGGCTGCGCCTTCTCCCGACGAAACGACCGCATGTATACCCAGTGCCCCGATTGCCTGAGTGTGTTCTCGCTGGAGGCGGCCGAGCTGGCGCAGGCACGTGGACGCGTGGCCTGCGGGCGCTGCCGGGCCAGCTTCGATGCGCTGGCGCGCTTGACCGAGCGACTGCCCGCCACGGTCGGCAAGTGGTCCGGGCAGGCGCCATCCAATGAATTGCCCATCCTCACCCGCGTCGTCGATGGTGAGGCAACGTCCGTGGCCGACTTGCCCGCGCCCACCGCGGTGGTCGACACCTCGCCCGATCATCCCGGCGTCGATCAGCTCAGCGTCGATCAGCCGGCCGTCGATCACCTCGCCCTCGATCAGGCGGCGTTCGATCGAACCGCCGACCATCCGGCAGCCGTCGAGTTGCCGGAGCTCGCCTCCCAAGCGATCGAACCGCCGAGCGCCGTGGCGGATTTCTCCGAACTGACCTTCACCCCGCGCTTTGCCCAGCCACGGCGCCGCCGCTGGCGCCTGGTCTGGGTCGTGCTGTGCGTCCTGCTGGCGCTGTTGCTGCTGGGCCAGGTCGGCTGGGCCGAGCGCGATGCATTGATCGCCAACCCCACCACCGGCGACTGGCTGCGACGTGTTTGCCGCAGCGCCGGCTGCCAACTACCGCTGGTGCAGAACCTGCACCAGTTGCGCCTGCTGGCGCGCGATGTGCAAAGCCATCCCAGTGTCCGCGGCGCGCTGATGATCAGCGCCACGTTGCGCAACGAGGCGCGCTTCGCGCAGCCCTACCCGACGCTGAGCGTGACGTTGTCCGATGTCGACGGCAAGAAACTGGCGATGCGCCGGCTCAACCCGACCGAGTACCTCAGCGACGCGGCCGCCTTGCAACGCGGCATCGCCGCCGGCAGCAATGTGTCGGTGGTGCTGGAGGTGCAAGACCCCGGCAACCATGCGGTCGCCTTCGAGCTGGCGTTCGAGTGACGCCTGCCGCAAACACGACGCTCGCACAAGCACTTAAAATTGTCCGACCTTCCGAGTAGACTCTGCTCCCTCGCGCATCCCACCGTCAGGCAAGGGCATGCGTGCCGCCCTCGGCGGCGACACACACCATAACCACCAGCGGCGGCCCATGCAGCTCCGCGCAAGCCTGTGAGGGAAATGTCCGTGAACGCCGTCCGACTGCCTGCCGCCGAGGTCGCCCTAGAGACCTCGCCGCAGAGCGCCCTGAGCGAGTGCGTCAGTCGCACCGTACGCCGCTATCTCAACGATATCGGTGACACCGAGTGCGCCGAAGGACTGCATGCGCTAGTGATTCGCGAGGTCGAGGGCCCCATGTTGCGCGAAGTGCTGGCCTGGCACGACGGCAACCAGAGCCGCGCCGCCAGCGCCCTGGGCATCAACCGCGCCACCTTGCGCAAAAAGCTGGCCCAGCACGGGCTGCTGTAGAATCCTCTTCCGGCCGCGGCGCGTGCGCACAGCGGCTCTTTGCACCGGCACATGGAACGGCCCGCATCCTTGAGGCCGCCATCCCGATGTCCGCGCATGCCACCTTGCAGCTTCGACGCGCCGAACCGACCGACCATGACGCCCTGCTGGCGCTGTGGGAGCAATCGGTGCGCGCCACGCATGACTTTCTCGCCGAGGACGATATCGCGTTCTATCGCGGCTTCGTGCCGCGCGCACTTGGACTGCTGGACGTCTGCATGGCCGAGGATGCCCACGGCATAGCCGGCTTCATCGGCGTGCGCCAGACGCAGATCCTGATGCTGTTCGTCGCCCCCACGAGGCTGCGTCAAGGCATCGGGCGACGTTTGCTGCACCGGGTGATCGCCGCCCACCCCAAGGCGCGCTGGAGCGTCGACGTCAATGAGCAGAATCCTCGCGCCTGCCGCTTTTACCAAAGCTATGGCTTTGTACAGGTCAAGCGCACCGAACTGGACTTGAGTGGGCGCCCGTTCCCGCTACTGTTCCTCGAATTGACACCGCGCGCGATCGCCAGCCGCTAATGCACTAACGCACGCAGCAGCGCCGCCAGCACGCAGAACGACGCCACCACCAAAGCCGGCCAGCGCGCCGCCAGCAGCAGACCAAACGCCAGCACCGCGATAGCGAAGTCACCGCCATCGTGCACCGCGCCGATCCACAGCGGGTCGTACAACGCCGCCGCCAGCAGACCAACCACCGCCGCGTTGATCCCCGCCAGCATGCGTGCAGCGGCGCCCTGCCCGCTCAGCGCGCACCAGAACGGTAGCGCCCCGGCCACCAGCAGCAAGCCGGGCAGAAAGATCGCCGCCACCCCGATCACCGCGCCGAGCAAACCGCCACGCCCGTCGAACAGGCGATCGCCCAGAAACGCCGCCAGCGAGAACATCGGCCCCGGCACTGCCTGCGCCGCACCGTAACCGCTGAGGAAGTCACTCTCGCTGAGCCAGCCCGGCGCCACCACCGCCTGTTTCAACAACGGCAGCACCACGTGACCGCCACCGAACACCAGCGCGCCGGTGCGGTAGAACGCCGCCGCCTGCGCCAGCCAAGGCGCCCGATCGGCGGTCGTCAGCGCCAGCGCCAGCGCCAGCAGCATGCCGAACGTCGACAACAGCACCGCGCCCACGCGCCGGCCATAACCCAGCGCCAACACCGGCTGCGGCCGTGCGAGCAAGCCCGGACCTATCCAGAGCCCGACTAGCGCACCGATGCCGATCACCAGTAACTGCGTCCAGGCGCTTGCGCTGAGCACTATGCCGGCCGCCACCGCCGTTGCCAGCATGGCGCGCGGGCGGTCCGGGGCCAGCGTGCGCGCCATGCCCAAGACGCCCTGCGCGACCACGGCCACCGCCAGCAGCTTCAGACCGTGCAAAGCCGCCTGACCCAGCGGCCCGGCCAGCCGATCGCTGAACTGGGCAAACATCAACAGCAGCAATGCCGAAGGCAGGGTAAAACCGATAAACGCAGCCACGGCGCCAGCCCAGCCGGCGCGCAGCAGACCCAGCGAAAACCCCAGTTGGCTGCTGGCCGGACCCGGCAAAAACTGGCACAAGCCCAGCAAGTGCCCGAACTGTCGATCATCCAGCCAGCGCCGCCGCTGGACGAACTCACGATGGAAATAGCCCAGGTGCGCGATCGGCCCGCCGAACGAAGTCAGCCCCAGCGCCAGGAAAGCCAGCGCGACTTCACCCACGCTGCCACGCGCCGCGACGGGTTGATCGCTCACGGGTTGATCGTTTGAGGGTTCATCGCTTGGGGGCGGATCGCTCAACGGCGGATCGCCCCCCACAGCGGGCGGCTCGGCATGGAGGATGGGAGGGCTGGGCATGCGCCATCCTAACGTGGCGCCACGCCAAACCAGCCCCAGCGTAGGCAGTGTCCCGTCGGTTTGGCCAACGCGCATCCGCAACTCACGGCCATCACCTCGTAAGTCACGGGGAACTGCGAGCTGATTCAATTTCCGCAGTTGGCTTGACCCGTCCCACCAGACCCGCGGAGCCACCTGGATGGCGTAGGTTCGGTGTGATCCGATCGGCGGCGAGTTTGGACTGCGGCAAGCATGGTTATCAGCGCACGCTTGTCGTGATCGCGCACGGGCGAGCCAGCACCCACGCGTGCAGCCATCCAGAGCATCGCCCAAGCTGTCTCCCGGCGGCTCACGCCCTGCCCGCCCTAGCCAGGTCGGATACGGCGCCCGCACCGCCGC
>JBEVMS010000090.1:0-7522 GCA_040508515.1 Dyella sp.
TTGCTGGCGGCGGGCTTCGGCGTGTGGGTGTGGTCCGGCAGCTATGAAATAGGCGCCGATAAGCCGCATTGGCCGTTGACCGAGTGGGTGGTGAAGGTATTGCGGGAGCGTTCGATTCAGCCCCAGGCGCGCCTGATCACGCCGCCGGGGCTGGACGATCCGGCGATGATCCGCCGCGGGGCGGAACATTATGCGGCGATGTGTTCGTCCTGCCACTTGACCCCCGCGATGCGGGAAACCGAGCTGCGTCAGGGGCTTTATCCGCAGCCGCCGGATCTGTTCGAGCATGGCATCCACGATCCGGCCGAAGCGTTCTGGAAGATCAAGCACGGCATCAAGATGAGTGCGATGGCTGCGTGGGGCAAGAGCCACAGCGATGCGGCGATGTGGGACATGGTCGCGTTCTTGCGTCAGTTGCCCCAGCTCGACGAGGCGCAGTTCGAAGCTCTGGCCGGCAGTGCGGGCAACGACGGGCATGGCGGCATGTCGATGCACGGACATGCGCATGGACACGACGATGCACCGGCCACCTCGGGCAGCGCGGCGGGCATGCCGATGGATATGCCGATGCCAGCGTCGAGCGCGATGCATTGATCGAAGAGGTGCCACCAGCCACGGATCATGTCGTCTGGTGGCAGCGGCAACCTGGTGATGGCAAATCGGGCGTGGCAGGTTTCGCCGGCCACGCTGTAGTCCCGTCAGGCCGAGGTGTTGACCGCGTTACCCGTGCTGTTGCCGGTGGCGGTCATCGCCTCGACCAACTCAGCTTGGGCCGAGAGCAGGGCGCCCATGGTGGTGGCCACACCCGCTTGCAGCGCCTGCACCGAGGCTTGGCTGGCCGGATCATCTGGCGTGGCGTGCGCTATCGCTTGCTGCAACTGTTGTTGCTGTTGCTGAAGTTGCTTTTCCAACCGGGCGATGGTTTTGAGCAGCGTCTGCATGGCGGGCGAAGACGAGCTACCGCCGCTGCCCTGGCTGGCGGCGGGGTGGCTGGAAATCTGAGTGTCACTGCTGCTTGCCATGCCATCGGGATTTCTCGGAGCCAGCGGCTTGGCTGCCGCGTCGGTGATCGTGCTGAGGTTGACCGCTGTGATGTTCAACGTCGCACTCCCTTAACTCTGGCGATCACGTGGATTCCTTCATGGAAGGTATCGGCCGGGATGGCGAAGGCTTGAGGTTTTGTCGCGAAATATTGCGATTGTGAGGGGTGCTATTCGTCAGAACGAATCAATCCACCACGTTGTGCGATTCCACTGTGCCCAGCAACTCGCCCTGCGCTGCGCGCCGTGGCTTGCGATGAAGTAGCGGGTGTATGAAAACCGCCGCCAGGATCACCGCAACGCCCAGATAGAACTGGGTGTCCAACTGGCGCTGCTCGCCCAGCAACGCGATTGCCAGCACGATCGCGTAGACCGGCTCAAGGTTGGTCACCATCTGGGTGCCGAAGGCGGATAAGTGGCGCAGCGCGACCAGCGCCAATACAAATGGCAGCAAGGTGCAACCCAGCGCCAATAGACCCAAGAGCAGCGCGTCGTGCGCACTGGGCAGTACAAACGCCGGGCCGCTATGCGGCAACAACGGCGCCAGCACGCTGAGCAACAGCGCGCCGGTGCCCAGTTCCAGGCAGGTCACCGTGAGCGGATCGCCGTGGTCGACCAGACGCTTGTTGAACGAGCCAAACAACGCCACGAAGAAGGCCGAAAGTACGCCGACCAGGATGCCGGTGCGCATGTCGATCGGGACGCCGCCCGTGATCAGGATGACGCCGGGCACCACCGCGACGCCGATCAGCAGCTCGCGCGGATCGAACCGACGCCGGGCGATCCACGGTTCCACCACGGCCAAGAACACCGGTCCCAGGGCGATGCACGTGGCGCCAACCGAGGCATTGGCCAGTTTGATCGAGGCATAGAAAGTCAGCCAATGCAGGGCCACCAGCGCACCGATGCCGGCATACGCCAAACGCAGCTTCCAGCGCATCGCGCGCAGTCCGCGCCACACCTTGGGCAACAGCAGCAGACAGCCGCTGACCAGCAACATGCGCCACCACACGAGCGGTAGCGCGGGTAGCGTGATCAGTTTGCCGATGATCGCGGTGAAGCCCCACAAGACCACACAAAAGTGGATCTGCAGTCGAGCTAGGCTGACGGGCTGCATGCAAGACTTCACGCGGGTAGGGTGGGGCATTCTAGCCTTGCTCGCCGCCAAGTCATCAAACGCCATGCGGATGATCGAGTCACCCCTTCCAGCCATGCATGCAAGCGGCCGTGACGATCGATGCTGGCGACACGGGATCAGGGCGCATCGCGCAAGCGGCTGGCATCCGGCGGGTAAGCGCATGACATATGCGCATGTTTGATGAGTCGATCACATGCCCTGGCATGGTTCGATCTGGCGCGATGTGCCATGCGTGTCCGAGGCGCAAGGACCTTAGCCAAGCCGGCGCGTCGAGGCGGGCGTTGATGCGGCGGAATCTCACGATGGCAGGCATGCCTGCGCGATCGAGCGATGGACCGCATGTCTCAATACACCACCAGGCAAGGCGCACTTATCCGCGCGCAGTCCGAGCCTGAGCCACGAGCCTCACGTCAATCGCATCAACTGGCAACGTCCAGAGACGTGATCGCGATGAAGCCGCCGCAACTTTGCGGCGTGCGTGATCCACCGTTGGGCTTGACCGCATACCTTTGCTCACAGGTAGGCGTGCGATCACCCAGCAGCGCGCTAAGTGCATGCGCCGCATGGGCACGTTTCATCAGCGCTTGGTTGGCGTCGGTTTGGCCGGGCCCGGTCGAGTCTGCGATGGCGCACGCATCTGTTCGAGTATGGGGCCGCAGGTATTGACGTCGTCGTTGCCCTGGCTGGGTACCGCCAGCGGCAGCAGTGCAGCCACCGGCGCGGCCAGCACCGCCAGTGCCACGGCACCACCGCCACGCAGGAGCAAGGTGCCCGGCTGCACGCCAACATCCGGGTTTTTCAGCGTGCCCTTGACGTACAGCGGCGAGCGTAGCGAGAACACGCGAAACCCCTTGGTCTGCGGGCGCACGTCCAGATCAAGGCGCTCGTTGGCGAAGTTGATCGTACCGCTGATATTGATCAACGCGTCGGTGGTATCGAGCACGAACAGGCGTGAGTCGACCAGGCCGTTCTTGGCAACCATATTGGCGGCAGCGCAGTTGATCTTGACCGTCTTATCGCCGAACAGTCGACCGATCACCACATTGCCGACATTGAGTCCGGCTGTTTCGAGCAAGGTCTTGCTGATCGCGCCATCATTCATCAGCAGCTTCAACTGGCCATCGGCGCTGCCCAGCAGGGCGGCGACTGAATTGCCGCGGGCACTCAATACGGCGTCACCGTTGATCTCGCCGAAGCTGGTCTGCATCGGCGCGAATTGTGGGAACAACTGCTTGAGTTTCATGTGCCGCGCGCGCAGACGCAGATCACCCAGCATGGGGGTGCGGCTGCCGTCCAGGGCGACCCTGCTCTCCACGGTGCCACCGGCCATGCCGAAGTTCAGCGGGTCCAGCGTCAACGCACCGTTATCCATGCGCACATGCGTGCTCAGCGATTCGAACGGCAGCTCTTCGCCATGCACGATGCGCCCGACGCTGAAGCGCACATCGGCATCCATGGCGTTCCAGCGCGCGGTGCGAAAGGGGGCGGTTGGCAATAGCTTGTCAGTCGGCTGGCTGGCCGCGGTACTTGTCGCGGGTTTCTGCGCCTGCGCATCGGCGCCGATCAGGGGCGCCAGGTCGGCAAATTGCAGCAATGTCGAGCGCACATCGCCGCTGAGTTTTGGCCGCGCGCCACCGGTGACATACAACAGATGGCCGGCCAAGTCGCTGCCACCGACGCGCCCCTTGAAGTTTTCGTAGGAAAAACGGCTGCCATGTTGGCCCAGGCTGGCGCGCAGATGCCCTTCGGTGGCGTAAGGCGCGGTGTCAGGCAAGGTCACGCCGATGATCGGATAAAGCTTGGCCATGGAGCTGCCAGAAAACCACAACCGCACATCCAGCGCCCCCAGGTTGAGCGGATCGGTGAGGCTGCCGACCAGGGCGATATGGTTATCGCCGATATGCACGTCGGCCTGGATTGGAAAGGGTTGATCGGTGCGCTGCAGCGCCAGCACGGCACCGGTCTTGCCGGAGCCTTTCACGGAAGCTTGCTGATAGCTGCCTTGGGCCGTCCAGGCGAACATGTAGCTGCTCTTGACCGATGGCGGTGCGGGTGACGCACCAGCGACACTGCTGGCCGGCGCGGGAGCTGACGAAGCACTGGCCATGGCCTTGCTAGCGGCAGCGCCGGCAGTCTTGCTGGCCTCGGTGCGCGCGTCGCTGGCTTGCTGAGCAACGATCTGGTCGTAGGGGATCGCCTGTTGCAGCGGGGTGATGGCGACATCCAGTTTCAGCGCGTTGAGCGCATCGTCCAGCGACGCCTGGCCGCGGTCGAAGCCGATAGCGCCCAGTTCCAGATGCCAGGTCGAAGGGGCGCCGCTCGACGGCAGCGTGAAAGCCCAGTTGGCGCGCCCCTGCTTGTCGCGCTGCAGATCCACCTTCGGCT
Source organism: Dyella sp. (assembly GCA_040508515.1). Classification (GTDB taxonomy): domain Bacteria; phylum Pseudomonadota; class Gammaproteobacteria; order Xanthomonadales; family Rhodanobacteraceae; genus JBEVMS01. The sequence goes on from JBEVMS010000090.1 coordinate 4,564, forward strand.
GTCCCAATTGCAACTGGGGGATCACGATGCGGTGCATCAGCAAAGGCAGTGGCGACAGGCTGAAGCGCACAAAGGCCAACTGCGCGAACTGCGGCTGGCTGGTCCAGGCGGGATTGGCGATGCGGATATCGCGCGCGGTGAACTGCGGCCACGGCAGCAGCGCATGCCAGCCGCCCTGGCTGCGATCGCGTTGCCAGGCCACGCTCAAGTCGCCCTCAATCGCGAAGGGTCGGCCGATGGCCTGGCTGACTTTGGCATTGATGGTGGGCTTGAGCCGATTCCAGTCGAACAGGGCAACCACGACGATTGCCACGATCAACAGCACCAACACGCTACCGACGATCCAGGCGATTACTTTTTGGGGCCGTTTCATGGCTCTCTCCTCCCGCGACGATCAGTCGGTGCGCTGACTGCCGGTCATCAAAGCCACAGCAATAGCGCGTGCGATGCAAAAATTTTGTGGTGATCGCACGGCGTGGGCACGTTATGGCAGGCCCTGGCGCGTCGGCCCGATGCTGATCCGACGTTGGGCTGGTGCCTGCGGCGCGGTCATGATCGGCCCAGCGTTGGCACGGCGGCGCTGGACCCACGGACGGCATCGATGCAGCGATGGCCATGCGCCAGCCTGAACCGATCCGTGCACGGCGATGTCACCGGCACCTGCACCGGCGACCGCCCGGCATGCAAGAATTGCATCGGCATATTCAGACCGAGAATTTTGTATGACCGCGCGCATCGCCATTGTTGGCGCCGGTATGGCCGGTGCCTCGTGTGCTTGGCACCTGCGCCATGCCGGGCTGGAGGTGGATGTCTTCGACAAGTCGCCCGACGTAGGTGGTCGCATGGCCGCCAAGGCGATGCCGATGCATGGCACCGGCCCGTCGCTGGCCAGCATGATCGACCACGGGGCGCAGTACTTCACCGCGCGCGACCCGGCGTTTCGTGACTTCGTGCAATCACAGTTGGGCGAGGGCGGATCCATCGCCACGTGGCAGCCGCGCATCGAAGCGGATGAGCACAATCCGCTGTTGCAGTCGGCCCGCGCTGAGCCCTGGTACGTGGGCGCACCCTCGATGCCGGCGGCGATCCGCCAACTGCTGGTCGGAGTCAGCGTGTTCACGCAGGCGCAGATCCTGCACTTGGAACAAGACGTCGACGGCTGGACGCTGGAAGCCGCCGAAGGCCCCAACGAACACACCCATTACAGCGGCTATACCGCCGTGGTGGTGGCGATGCCCGGCGCGCTGGCGCGGCGGCTGGTCAAGCCTCATTCCGAGGCGCTGGCGATGGTTTGCCAGCAAGCCGTCATGGCGCCGTGCTGGTCAGCGCTGTTCCTGGCCGAGGCACTGCCGGAGGCGGCCGATGTCTACCTGGGCGAGGCCCAGGGATTGAGCTGGATCGGGCGTGACAGCTCCAAGCCCGGCCGGCAGATCGAGCCAGGCGTGGACACCTGGGTGGTGCACGCCGACACCGTGTGGTCCAGCGAACATCTGGAAGTCGAACCCGGCGCTGCCGCACATGCCTTGGAGGGCGCCTTTGTCGCGGCGATGCGCGCGCATGGTCAGCGCGTTCGCGTGATCTCCAGCGCCGCGCATCGCTGGCGGCATGCCAAGGCGGCCACCCTCAAGCGTGCGCCGATCAGCAGCGACGAGGGTCTGGCGCTGTGCGGCGATTACTTGCGCGAAGGCCGCGTCGAGGCGGCTTTCGTCAGCGGCCGCGAGGCGGCCAGCAAGGTATTGGCCAGCCTCTAGCCTGGAAGTGCGAGAGATAAAGGCACGCCGAACGGTCGGTGTAACCGGCGCGGTACGCTGTCGCTAGCGGTTGCGCCGACCTTTAGCCGAAGGTGAAGGTAAACATCGTCAAGCCCGGCTGCGTGATGTGGATGCTCACCACGTGATCGCGGTAGTCGTTGCTGTCGAACACGGTGTAAAGCCGGCTGGCTTGCACGGTGACCGGCGGCTGCGGTTTGCCATCGACGCTGATCTGCAACGCCACCGGCTGCGCGGCGTTGGCCACGATATTGAGCTTGCCGGCTTTGAAGTGCAGCCGGATTTCGCCGCTGTCGCCGACTAACTGGGCGTTCTGATCGGCGATCTTCCAGCGTCCGACCAACGCGAACTGGTTGAGCGCCAGCGCATCGGGCGCGGTGAACTGGCGCGTACCGTTGCGACCGCTTTCGGGGCTGGCCAGGTATTGCTGGCGATCGCTGCCGAAATACATCTCCGGCGAGCCGATCTGGCTGAGGTCGGACGCGGCGCCCAGCGCGGGTTCGCTGGTCAGCGCGGGCAATTTGAGCAGGCCGCGGATGGCGTTTTCCATCTCCAGGTAATTGCCTTCGCCGTAGTGATGGGTCACCACGTTGCCTTGCTGGTCGACCAGGTACTCGGCCGGCCAGTACTCGTTGTTCCAGGCGCTCCAGGTGGCCATGTCGTCGTCCATCGCCACCGGGTAATGGATGCCGAAGCGTTTGACTGCCTCGGTCACGTTGGCCTGGTTCTTCTCGAAATCGAACTCCGGCGCGTGCACCCCGATCACCACCAAACCCTGATCCTTGTAGGTGTCGTAGAGGTGATTCACATGGGGAAAGGTGCGGATGCAGTTGATGCACGAATACGCCCAGAAATCGATCAACACCACCTTGCCGCGCAGTTGCCCCATGCGCAGCGGCGGGGAGTTGATCCAATGCGTGATGCCACTGAACTCGGGCGCCTGTTCGGCGGCTCGGGCGTCGACGCCCATGACGGGAATGGCGAGTGCGAACAGGCAGAGCAGGCGGCGCAGCAGGTGCTTCACGTGGAAATCCTTAGGAATGATGGGTTCAGATGTGGCCGCGTTCCGTCCGCTGCAAGATGGTGGAAACGGCTTGCACGTTTAATGACACCACGCGTGGCATGCTTGTTCCTTGAGTAAGTGACAGGTCAGGGAATTCGAATGCCGCGTCAGTACAGCATGGGCGGGC
>JBEVMS010000098.1:0-5399 GCA_040508515.1 Dyella sp.
GCTAAGTCGGCGACGATGTTCCTTCAGTGCCTCCTTGGGTGTACTCATGCCTCGTCCTTCGGCTCGCTGTCGTCGGCGATCAGCGGCTCACCCAGCAGGTCCAGCGTCACCTCGCCGGACAGCGACTCCACCCCGCGCAACTTGCGCTCGATGGTGCGGGTCTTCTTGCCCGCGTCGCCGATGCTACGGCTGACCGTGCTCAGCTGCTTCTCGGCCTTTTCCAGAATGCTGGCGAACTTGTGGAACTCGTTCTTGACCGCGCCCAGCAATTGCCACACTTCGCTGGAACGTTTCTCGATCGCCAGCGTGCGAAAGCCCATCTGCAAGCTGTTGAGCAGGGCGGTCAGCGTGGTCGGTCCGGCCAGGGTGACGCGGAAGTCGCGCTGCAAGAGGTCGGACAATCCCGGCCTGCGGATCACCTCGGCGTAGAGTCCCTCGGTGGGCAAAAACAGGATCGCGAAATCGGTGCTGTGCGGCGGCGCCACGTACTTGCTGTGGATGCGCCGGGCCTCGTCGCGCACGCGCATTTCCAGCGCGCGCCCAGCCACTTGCGCGGCGTCGGCATCGGCGGCGTCTTGCGCATCGAGCAGGCGCTGGTAGTCCTCGATCGGAAACTTGGCGTCGATCGGCAGCCACACCGGCGTGCGCTCGTCCTGGCCGGGCAGGCGAATGGCGTATTCCACCCGCTCGGCCGAGCCGGGCACGGTGGCGACGTTGGCGGCGTACTGCTCGGCCACCAGGATCTGTTCCAGCAGCGCGCCCAACTGCACCTCGCCGAAGGTGCCGCGGGTTTTGACATTGGTCAGCACGCGCTTGAGATCGCCCACGCCGGTGGCCAGGCTCTGCATCTCGCCCAGGCCGCGCTGGACCGCTTCGAGCCGCTCGGAAACCAGCGCGAAGGATTGCCCCAGGCGCGTTTCCAGCGTGCTTTGCAGCTTTTCGTCGACGGTGGCGCGCATCTGTTCCAGCTTGGCCGCATTGTCCGCCTGCAAGGCTTTGAGCTGGGTTTCCAAGGTGTTGCGCACCTCGCCCAGACGCGCCTGGTTGTCGGCGGTCAGCGCGGCGAGGCCTTGCTGTTGCTGCTCGCCGAAGCGGGCCAGGGTGCGAGAGGCGTCTTCGCGTGTCTGGCGCGCATCCTCGGCGAGGCGCTGGGCCAATCCCTGCAGGCCGGTGTCGGTGCGTTCCGTCAGCGCGTCCAGCCGCGTGCCGAAGCTTTCGATGCGTTCGTGCTGGTGCGCGCCCAGCGCGTGTAGCTGATCCTGCTGCTGGGTGCGGAACTGATGCAGCACTTGCGCCAGTTCGCCGCGTCCGGCGCGCTGCTCCTGGCTCAGCGCCTCGCGCAGACGGCGGTTGTCGTCGATTAGCGTGTCCAGCCGCGTGGTCAGCGCCTCATCGCCGCGCCCGCGCGCCAGCGCCAGTACCTGCAACAACGCCAACGCCAGCACGGCGAGCAGCAAGACCAGCAGCAGGATTTCAGTAAGCGGCATAGGGGCAGGGTTCCAAGCAAGACGGATCGCCCCAGTGTACGCACTGGCGTCTCAGCCGCCGGGATTGCCGGGCGTCGAGCCGAGGGGTGTGAACGGGCGACGAGGGTGCGCCATTGTGCTATGGCGACACCGGCGGATCGCATCCGATCCGGCGATGCGCCTGACTGACAGGGCTGCTACGCAGATTGTGTGGTGGCGACATGCGGCTCGGGCCGACTTAGCGATGCGGTCAAGCTGGCCCTAGTTGATGCGCAGGCCGAGGTATGGCGCGTGCGGCTCGGATCGACCCCGCGTGCGGCGGCGGTGGCTTGCCTGATGTGCCTGCCCGCCGGCGATCAGGCCAGACCGGCGGCGTAAGGCACGCCGGTCTCAACGGCGAGTGTGCGCAACGGCGCGGCCGGCGGTGGGCTGGATCGGTCGTCCATCGCGCCGGCCAGGGTGAACACGGCCACGGCGCGATGCAACTGCTCGGCCTGGTCGCGCAGTGATTTCGCTGCGGCGGCAGCGTGTTCGACCAACGCCGCATTCTGCTGCGTGGTCTGATCCATCTGGCCGATCGCCTGGTTGACCTGCGCGATGCCGCGTCCCTGCTCATCGGAAGCCGCCGCGATCTCGGCGATGATGTGCGCCACCCGCGCGACCGCCTGACGTACTTGCGCGGTGGTCTGGCCGGCTTCCCTGGCCTGGCTGGAGCCGGCCTGGGTGGTTTCGACAGAGCGCTCGATCAATTGCTTGATCTCTTTCGCTGCGCTCGATGAACGCTGGGCGAGGTTGCGCACCTCCGCCGCCACCACCGCGAAACCGCGGCCCTGTTCACCGGCGCGGGCGGCTTCCACTGCGGCGTTCAAGGCCAGCAGATTGGTCTGGAAGGCGATGCCCTCGATCAGCGTGGTGATCTCGGCGATTTGCGACGAGCCCGAAGAGATGTCCGTCATCGTCTGCACCAGTCGTTCGACCGCCGCGCTGCCCTGCTCGGAGGCGTGCGACATGTCGCTGGCCAACGTGCTGGCAAGTCGAGCGCTGCCGGCGTTTTGCTGCACCGTCGCGGTCAACTGCTGCATGCTGGCGGAGGTTTGCTCCAGCGCGGCGGCTTGCCGCTCGGTGCGTGCCGACAAGTCGGTATTGCCCGCGACGATCTGCGTGGCGGCCTGGCCGACCGCGTCGCTGGATAGTCTGACCTTGCCCACAACGTCGGCCATGCGGGTCAGTAGGTGGTTCAAGGCGACGGCGGTGTGACCGACCTCGTCCCCGCGATCGACCCGCGCATGCCGTGACAGATCCAGCGAGTTGCTGATGGTCTGCAAGTTGCCCTGCAAATCGCCCAGGCCGCGGCTGATCTGCCAGTAAAGTCGCGCGCCGAAGCCGCTGGTGACCAGCAGCGCCGCCAGCATCACCGTCATCAGCAGCGCGAAGGCGGCGCGATAGGCCATCGCGTTCTCGCGCTGCACCGCATCGGCGTGTTTGAGCACATAGTCCAGATGGGCGTGCAGGCCGCCATCGAGCGCCAGCGCGGCGTTATGCACTTGGCCATTCTGGTGCAGCATGCGCAGCGCAGCGTCTTTGTCGCCGGCGCGGTATTTCTCGAAGAAACTGTTGCGCGCGGCGAGATAACTGGCCATATGCGCGCGATCGGCATCGAGCAAGGCGCGGTCGGTCGCATCGTCGCTGTTGGCGTAGGCGGCAATATGCGCGGCGAAGTTTTTGTCGTCGCCGGCGATTTCCTGTTCCATTGCCACTTGGCTTGAGCGGTCGATGCCATCGACCACGTAGCGATAAACCGTCAGGCGCATCGCACCGACGTCGTCCAGCGCCAGCGAGATCGTCTTCAGCCCCGGCAGGGTGTGAGTTTCCAGGCCTTCCATACGCTGGTAGGAGCGATGCAGTTGGAACAAGCCATAGCCGCCGACGAAAACCAGCGCCAGCAAGGCGAGCAACAAAGTCACAGTCAGGCGTCGAACGATAGTCATAAAGACCCGGAGGAATGTTCTGCAGAAGTTGGTGGCGCCAGGCGCACTATTTGGACTTCTATAGCAGAACGCAGTTGTCGATTTTGATCATCTGCAAGCCTGGTCCGGTAGCGACGGCGCCCGATGTCGTGTGGCGCTACGTGGGTCACATCGCAGGGGGGTAGGTGTGTCTGCACCCAGGTAGCCGCAGTGCATTCCGGCATGCGGGTTGTTTCGCCCGAAGCCGATCACGGTCTTAAACGCGGCGGCTCGTGCGCAAGCGCCGACGCAGGAACTGCAAGGTCAGCCGTTCGAGTTGGCGCGGATGGGCGGCTGCACTAGGGGACACCATCCGATGCAGGCTGCCGTCTGCCCAGCCGGCCAGCACCTGCGGATGGATGTAGGAAGCGCGGCACACCGCCGGGGTATTGCCCAGTTTGGCGGCGACTTCCTTCACCGCGCCGGCCAGGGCCGTGCGTCGCGCGCGTTCGCCGCCGCGCTCGGGCAAGGGCGTGCGCGCGAGCACGCCCACCGCCTGCATGGTGCCACCCCAAGTGCGAAAATCCTTGGCGGTGAAATGGCAATCCAGACCGGGCACGACGCAGCAATCGCGCAAATAATCGTTGACCATCCCCGAGTCGACTGCTTGGCGCTGGCCCTCGTCGTCCAGATACTGAAACAGGCGCTGGCCGGGAAGTTGCTGCACGCGGCGGATGATCGTGATCAGTTGCTGGTCGTTGAGCACGACTTCGGCGTCCTGGCCGCTCTTGCCGCGAAAGCTGAAGGTCAGCCGCTGGCGCTGCACGCGGACATGGCGCGAACGCAGGGTGGTCAGGCCGAAGCTGCGATTGTCGCGTGCGTAACTTTCGTTGCCGATACGGATCAAGGTGTCATCCAATAGCCGCACGATCAGCGCCAGCACCTTGTCGCGCGGCAGGCCGGAGAGTTTCAGATCACGGCTGACGCGCCGGCGCAGTCGCGGCAAGGTCTGACCGAAACTCAGCACGCGGCCGAACTTGTCCTGATCGCGTTCCTGCCGCCAGCGCGCGTGGTAGCGATACTGCTTGCGCGCCCGCGCGTCGCGGCCGGTTGCCTGCAGATGACCGCGCGGGTGGGCGCAAATCCACACGTCCTCGTAGGCCGGTGGAATCGCCAGCGCGCGGATGCGCGCCAGCACGTCGCGATCGCGAATGACCGCACCGTCGGCGTCGCGGTAGCCGAACTGCTTGCCGCGACGCAGGCGCACGATGCCCGGCTGCGTATCGCTGACATACACTAAGCCCATCTCGCGCGCCTGCGCGCGTAGGGCCGGATCAATTGATGGGGCGGACGTGGGCGGCGGCTTGTGCGTAGTCATGCGCCCCAGTGTCTCCGGCGGCGGTCAAAGGGACGTAGACAGACCTGGCGCGCTGGATTTTTCAATCATCCAGCCAGACGGAACGTAGCCAGCGGCACGGATGGTTAGGGGTGTTTATATCTCCCGAGAATGGCCGCACGTTCATTGGCTCGTCGAGTCCGTCAAGAAAAATGCTCGGCGAGGCCAAGTTGTCCGTGTCGCCTTCGCAGCGCGGGGTGTCACCGACTACGCCATGGTGACGCGGTCAAGGCGGACCACCCTTAACCCGTGGACTGCGCCTTGCAATCCGCCAACGCGGGCGGTGCCTTGGGATCGGGGCTGGTCCACAGCGTGCCTTGGTCGCCTTTGTTCCACCAGGTGTAGACACCAGAAACGTATTTGGCGCCGGAGCCGGACAAGGTGGTGACGAAGATATGCGGCTTGCCCTCCACCTCCAGATAGGCCAGTGCGTCGCCGTCGGTGGTGTTGATGTAGTTCACCGTCAGCGGTCGGCTGCCATGGCATTGGTAGTGCACGGTCTGCTGATGGGCGATCTGGCTCTGGGGGAAGGCGACCGTATCCAGATCGGCGAGGGCTGGACGGGGCAGCGGGCTGGCAAGTAGCACGGCG
>JBEVMS010000017.1:0-5619 GCA_040508515.1 Dyella sp.
GCAGCGCGTGCGCCATGTGCTGGTGATCGAGGCTGGAAAAGGTATCGCTCATTCGCGCGAAGTCGCTGGAAAAGTGCCGCTAGTCTATGCGACCGCGACCCAGCGTCGGTGGCCCTGATTGCCACACCGCCGCGTGCGTGTGGGCGATCTGGTCCGCTCAAGAATCGCAGCCTGCAGATGCGAACCTTCGACGCCGCCGCTGGCATCGTGATGCACGGCGGCTAGACCGCATGCTCGCGTCGTCGCTGTGGCTAAGAACGGCTCACAGATCACCTTAGCCCCACCGTGACAAGCCATCCGTGGTGATCGTCTGAAGATCGCATGATCTTTGTTTTGTTAGCGACGCTAATTCAAAAGGCACGGCTGGCAGGCTGATGACGTGGCGCCCCATCGGTGCGGACGCCGGCCTAAAACGACGACCGAGCCCATGCGCACCGCCAAACGATCAGCTCTTCTTGCGCTTGCCGCCAGACTCGTCCAGCAATGACAACTGCAGGTTTTCCACGCCCGGCAGGTCGCGTTCGAGCTTTTCGATTTCTTCGCGGAACGCCTGCACGTCCTCAAATTTGCGATAGACCGAGGCGAAGCGCACGTAAGCCACCTGATCGAGCTTTTTCAACTCGCGCATCACCAGCTCGCCAACCTGGCGCGACGGCACCTCGCGCTCGCCGCTCTTGCGCAAATCGTTGACGATCGCGCGCACCGCGCCGTCGACGTCGGAGGTGGCGACCGGACGCTTTTGCAGCGCGCGCTCGAAACTCACCCGCAACTTGTGCTCATCGAAACTTTCCCGCCGATCGCCACTCTTGACCACGGTCGGCAGCTTCAGCTCGGCGGTCTCGTAGGTATTGAAGCGCTCCCCGCACTGCGGGCACTCGCGTCGACGCCGAACGCTGGCGCCGTCTTCGGTCAGGCGCGAGTCGATCACGCGGGTGTCTTCGTGCTGGCAGAAAGGGCAATGCATGGCCGCGCATTACACCCCTAGCGGAGCGTCAGCACAACTAGCCGGCAGGATCGGACAAAGGGAACGGCCAGATACAGACGCCATGCCAGGGTAGACCTTGCCACTGCGCATCCAGCGCCAGCGCCCGCTCGAACATATCGCGCGACACATCGCAGGTGGACAGTGCCGGTACCGTCACACGGCGTCCGCGCAGGTGACTCGCACGCCGTAGCGAAACGCCTCAAGGTCGAAGCGGCCCGACCACAACTGGCTCTGCAAGGCCTCGACGACCGATTCGGCTTGTGCCGCCTGGGCCCGGTGAAGCGGATCGATATAGGCGTGAAAATCCTTGGCTAAGGGCGCGATGTCCGCCCCCTTGGCAACCAGACCGATGAAGCCGTCGCTGAAACCCAAGGCACTCTCAACCACAGCGTGGATCAGATCATGCGGCAAAATACCCTGGCGCGGCATCGTCGTCTCGCATACCGATCCATCGGCACACAGGCAGCGCAGGGTATCGTGTCGGTCCGTTGGGCCCCGCTTGATCGCCTGCAACTGCACCGCAGGCTTAGCCGTAGACCGGAAACTGCTTGCACTGCGCGGTCACCGCGTCGCGCACACGAGCGATCACCGCCTCGTCGCCGGGCGCGTCAAGCACGTCGCAGATCCAGCCGGTCAGCGCGATCGTGTCCGCTTCCAGATAACCGCGGGTGGTGATCGCCGGGGTGCCTACACGCAGGCCGGAGGTGACGAAGGGCTTGCGTGGATCGTTCGGCACCGCGTTCTTGTTGACCGTGATGTGCGCCTTGCCCAACGCTTCCTCGGCGTCTTTGCCGGTGACGTCGCGACCGATCATGTCCACCAGCATCAGATGGTTCTCAGTGCCCCCGGAAACAATCTTATAGCCGCGCTCGATAAAGGTCTTGGCCATCGCCTTGGCGTTTTTTACCACTTGGCTCTGGTAGGTTTTGAACTCAGGCTCCAGCGCCTCCTTGAACGCCACCGCCTTGGCCGCGATCACGTGCATCAGCGGGCCGCCCTGGATGCCGGGGAACACGATCGACTGCAATTTCTTTTCGATCTCTTCCGCCGCCTCGCCCATCGCCTCGCGGCTGGCCACGATGATGCCGCCGCGCGGACCGCGCAGGGTCTTGTGGGTGGTCGAGGTGACCACGTGCGCGTGCGGCAGCGGATTGGGATACACGCCCGCAGCGATCAGCCCGGCGACGTGCGCCATGTCGACGAACAGGTAGGCGCCTACCTTGTCGGCGATGGCGCGGAAGCGCGCCCAGTCCATCACCTGCGAATAGGCCGAGAAACCGGCCACGATCATCTTGGGCTTGTGCTCGACCGCCAGACGCTCGACTTCGGCGTAATCGATCAGGCCGTTCTCGTCGACGCCATACTGCACCGCGTTGAACAGCTTGCCGGAGAAATTGACCTTGGCCCCATGGGTCAGATGGCCACCGTGGGCCAGGCTCATGCCCAGCACGGTGTCGCCCGGCTGCAACAGCGCGAAATAGACCGCCTGGTTGGCCTGCGAGCCCGAATGCGGCTGCACGTTGGCGTAGCTGGCGCCGAACAGCTTTTTCAAGCGCTCGATCGCCAGTTTTTCGGCCACGTCCACGTACTCGCAGCCACCGTAATAGCGCTTGCCCGGATAACCCTCGGCGTACTTGTTGGTCAGCGCGCTGCCCTGCGCTTCCATCACGCGCGGGCTGGCGTAGTTCTCCGAGGCGATCAGCTCGACGTGATCCTCCTGGCGGCGGGCCTCATCATTGATGGCCTTGGCCAGTTCATCGTCGTAACCGGCGATCGTGTAGTCCTTGGTGAACATCCTGACCTCATGGGGAAGCGAGCAGAGAGTCCGAAAGTGTAGCGCCGACACGGATTTACAGCCAGCCAGGATGAAGCGTGGCGATGCCAGACGCGCGGCGGCTGGTCCAGCGTCGCGACGGCCCGCGCCAGGCTCAGCTCAAGCTGCGGCGGCGCCGGGGCTTTCGGCCAGGATGAGCCCACCCGGATCGGACAACTCCTGCATCATCAGGGTCCACACCACCTGCGCCGCCGGTGACAGCGAGCGCTCGGCGCGACGCACCAGGCATACGCGCCGGCGCACCAGCGGGATCAGCTCCTGACGGATCACCCGGCTCGCTTGCGGCGCCGGCCAGGCCAGTCCGGGCAGCACGCTCACGCCCACGCCGGCATCGATCAGGCGGAACACCGTGGTCGGATGCCCCACTTCCTGCGCCACTGTGGGAGTGATCCCGCAGCGTACGAACTCCTTGTTGATCAACCGGCGACTACCCGAGGTGTCGTCCAGCAGCACCAACGCCTCGGTCGCCAGTTCGGCCCATTCCAGGCCATCGCGCTCGGCCAGCGGATGGTCTTGTCGGCAAGCCAGGTAGAAGGGGTCTTCCATCACCGTCTCGATATGCAGGTCGTTGTCGTCCTGCGGATCGATCATCAGCCCGAAATCCACCTCGCCATTGCGGATCAACGCCATGCCGCGGCTTTGCACCTGGTCGAGCATCTGCAAGTTGATTTCCGGATAGCGCGCCGTGCACAACTGCACGCAGGTGGGCATCAAGCTGGAAGAGAGCGTCGGCGCGCTGGCCACGCGCACCTTCCCGCTGTGCCGGGCGTGCTCGGAGGTGATGTCCAGCAGATTGGCCTCAAACTGCTTCAGCAACTGGGTCATGCTCCGATGCAGTGCCCGCGCGGCATCGGTAGGCACCACCTCGCGCGTGGTGCGATCGAACAGACGCAATTGCAAGGCGTCTTCCAGCTCACGCACATAGCGGCTGACCGCCGGCTGGGTGATATGCATGGTTTCCGCGGCGCGACTGAAACTGCAGTGCTCCGCCACGGCGATAAACACGCGTAGTTGGCGAAAAGTGATATTCATGTCGCTCATCACAGAATTATCGACTAAGCGTCCACCTACCTCAGCTCAAGCGCAACCCCCGAACGTCGCACTCAGGAAGTTCGGCGGCCAACGCCAACCGCCACGAGCCTTCAAACCACCCAAAACCGGCGCGCCCGCCGCCTGCACGTTGCCGTAAGGCACGAACAGCCGCGCTCGGGCACCGCAGCCGATGCCCCCATCCCGTGCGGATCGCGCCTTCATGCCCGCCAATCTGCCGCACAGCCCCTCCCTTGCGTTGGCGAGGCCGGGGCGCCAACCGCTATAATCAAATATTTGGCGTCCCCATCGACTCACGTCTCAGGTCGTGCGGTCGCGCCAGCCATCGCAAGCTTTCCGGAGTCGGCATGCAATACATCTACACCATGAACGGGGTCAGCAAGATCGTTCCCCCGAAGCGGCAGATCATCAAGGACATCTCGCTGTCGTTCTTCCCCGGCGCCAAGATCGGCCTGCTCGGCTTGAACGGCTCGGGCAAGTCCACCGTGCTGAAGATCATGGCCGGCGTGGATACCGACTTCCAGGGCGAGGCGCGCGCGCAGCCCGGCGTCAAGGTCGGTTACCTGGCGCAGGAGCCGCAGCTGGACCCGGAAAAGACCGTGCGCGAAGCGGTCGAGGAAGGCGTCTCGGTGGTGCTGGACGCGCAAAAGCGCCTGGAAGAGGTCTACGCCGCCTATGCCGAGGATGGCGCCGACTTCGACAAGCTGGCCAAGGAGCAGGAAGCCCTGGAAAACCTGCTCGCCGCCAACGACGCGCACGCGCTGGAGCGCCAGCTGGAAGTGGCCGCCGACGCGCTGCGCCTGCCGGCGTGGGACGCCAAGATCGGGCCGCTGTCCGGCGGTGAGAAGCGCCGCGTGGCGTTGTGCCGCCTGCTGCTGTCCAAGCCGGACATGCTGCTGCTGGACGAACCGACCAACCATCTGGACGCCGAATCGGTCGATTGGCTGGAAAAGTTCCTGCACGACTACCCCGGCACCGTGGTGGCGGTCACCCATGACCGCTACTTCCTGGACAACGCCGCCGAGTGGATCCTGGAACTGGACCGCGGCCGCGGCATTCCCTGGAAAGGCAACTACACCGAGTGGCTGGAACAGAAGGGCGAGCGTCTGGCCCGCGAAGAAGCCGCCGAAAAGGGGCGCCAGAAAGCGCTGGCACGCGAATTGGAGTGGGTGCGCTCGGCCGCCAAGGGTCGTCAGTCCAAGGGCAAGGCACGTATCAACCGCTTCGAGGAACTGAACTCGGTCGAGTACCAGAAGCGCAACGAAACCAACGAGCTGTATATCCCGCCGGGCGAGCGCCTGGGCCAGGAAGTGATCGAGTTCAAGAACGTCACCAAGTCGTTCGGCGACCGCGTGTTGATCGAAGACCTTTCCTTCAAGGTGCCGCCGGGCGCCATCGTCGGGGTGATCGGCCCCAACGGCGCCGGCAAGTCGACCCTGTTCAAGCTGATCACCGGCAATGAAACGCCCGATTCGGGCGAGGTCAAGCTGGGTCACACCGTGCAGCTGGCCTACGTCGACCAGTCGCGCGACACGCTCGATCCGAACAAAAACGTCTGGCAGGAAGTGTCCGACGGCGCCGACATCATCACCATCGGCAAGTACGAGTTGCAGTCGCGCGCTTACATCGGCCGCTTCAACTTCAAGGGTACCGACCAGCAGAAGTTGGTCGGCAGCCTCTCCGGCGGTGAGCGCGGTCGCTTGCACATGGCCAAGACTCTGATGCAGGGCGGCAACGTGCTGCTGCTCGA
>JBEVMS010000157.1:0-17302 GCA_040508515.1 Dyella sp.
CACGGCACCCTGATCGGCGAAGCGACCGCCGAGCGGATCAAGGTGGAAATCGGTTGCGCGTTTCCGCAGAGCGAGGTCAAGGAGATTCAGATCTCCGGCCGCAATCTTGCCGAGGGCGTGCCGCGGATGTTTACGATCAACTCCAACGAGGTGCTGGAAGCCCTGCACGAGCCGCTGTCCGGCATCGTGGCGGCGGTCAAGGCGGCGCTGGAGCAGACCCCGCCCGAGTTGTGCTCGGACGTCGCCGAGCGCGGCATCGTGCTGACCGGTGGTGGCGCCTTGCTGCGCGATCTGGATCGGCTGATCTCGGAGGAAACCGGCCTCTATGTGCAGGTCGCCGACGAGCCGCTGACCTGTGTGGCGCGTGGCGGCGGCAAGGCGCTGGAGCTGATCGATCAGCACGGCAGCGACTTCTTCGCGCCCGAATAAGCCTTGGCGCGGGAGTGCACCTAGCTTATGGCCCTCTCGCGTGAGGAATCGTCGCCCCTGTTCGCCGGCACCGTCGCCGGCACCTTGCGGCTGATCTTCTATCTCGTGCTGGCCGCGGTGTTGATGGTGCTGGATCACCGCGACGGCTGGCTGCCCAACCTGCGTTATGCCACCTCGATGGTGATTGAGCCGATCTACCGGCTCGCCGGCGTGCCGAGCCAGAGCATGCGGGCACTCAGCGTTGCCTTCGCCGACCGGCAATTGCTGACCGACCAGAACCAACGCCTGCGCGAGGATCTGCTGCTGGCCAACGCCAAGCTCAACCGGATGGCCGCGGTCGCCGAACAGAACCAGCGCCTCAAAGAATTGCTCGATACCCAGCGCAGCCTCGGCATCAACGTGCAACTGGCGCGCGTGCTTGGTGTGGACCTGGGCGCCTCGCGTTATCGCCTGATGATTAGCCTGGGCGCCCGTGACGGGGTCAAGACCGGCCAGCCGGTGATCGATGCGCATGGCGTGATGGGGCAGGTGATCGACGCCTTGCCAACCACTGCGGTGGTGATGCTGATCACCGACCCGGACCACGCGGTGCCGGTGACGATCGAGCGTACCGGCTTGCGTACGGTGGCCTACGGTTCGCGCGAAGGCGAACGGCTGAGCTTGCCGAGCATTCCGGTGGCGGCCGACGTCAAGGTTGGCGACAAGCTGGTTACTTCCGGCCTTGGTGGACGTTTCCCGCCGGGTTTTCCGGTTGGCGAAATCACGGAGGTGGATTCGGGGGAGGGCATGTTCTTGAACGCCAGCGCACGTCCTGCCGCCGATCTGGAGCGCAGCGACAACGTGCTGTTGTTGCACGACATGGCCGAGCCGGACGGTCCGCCCAACCCGATCACGCCGATGGGACCGCCGGTCGATCTGGCCCCGGCGGCGGCCGGCACTGCCACGGTTCCCGCCGCGGCAAGTCATGTGGCAGGCATCGCCAAGCCGCCCGCCAACACGGCGAGTAGCGCTGGCGTGGCGAGCGATGGCGCGGGGACGCCGCCATGAACCGCCAACGTCTGGGTCGGCTGTGGTTCGCCGCCACGCTGCTCTTCGCGCTGTTGTCGATGCTGATTCCGCTGCCGCTGCTGCTGCAGCCGCTCAAGCCGTATTGGCCGGCGTTGATCCTGCTCTACTGGGCGTTGGAGTCGGGCGACCGGGTTACCCTGGGGCTTGCCTTCACGGTGGGCCTGGGCGCCGATTTGCTTGATGGGGTGCTGCTGGGTGAGCAGGCGTTACGATTGACTGCACTGGTTTTCATCGCGCTGCGTTTCCGCTCGCGGCTGCGCTTTTTTCCGATGTGGCAGCAGACCCTGGCGGTGCTGGCGCTGCTGCTCAACGACCGCGTGTTGCTGTTGCTGGTGCGCGTGTTGGCCGGGGAATCGTTGCCGCCGGCCAGTTGGTGGCTGTCGCCGCTGGTCGGCGCGGCGTTGTGGCCGTTCCTGTTCCTGTTGATGGACGACCTGCGCGCGCGGCTGCGCATCGCCTGAGATGAGACGCTCGCCGCGCCGCCGCTCGATCAAGGATGCTCGTGGTGAAGGCGCGCTGTTCCGCCGGCGTGCGTTGGTGGGCTTTGCGCTGATCCTGCTGGGGCTGACCGCGCTGGTTGGACGGTTCGTATTTCTGCAGGTCATGCACTACGACGACTTCGCGGCGCGCTCGCAGCAAAACCGCATCAAGCCGCGCGCGATTCCCCCGGCGCGCGGGCTGATCTACGACCGCAACGGCGTGCTGCTGGCCGATAACGTGCCCGCGTTCCGGCTCGAGGTGATACCCGAGCAGGTCAAGGACATGCCGGCGATGTTGAGCCAGCTCGGCGGCGTGGTGCCGCTGGACGCGGGCGATCTGGAGGCGTTCAAGAAACAGCTCAAGCAGAGCCGGCGCTACGAAAGCGTGCCGCTGAGGATGCATCTGTCCGAGGATGAGATCGCGCGTTTCGCGATCAACCAATGGCGTTTTCCCGGGGTCAGCGTGGTGCCGTACCTGACCCGGCGCTACCCGCTGGGCGAGTTGTTCGCGCATGTGGTGGGCTACGTCGGGCGAATCGACCAGGACGACCTGGAGCGGCTCGATCCGGAGCGCTACAAGGGCACCACCCACGTCGGCCGCAGCGGCATCGAGCGCTCCTACGAGGACATGCTGCACGGCACGCCCGGCTACGAGCTGGTCGAAGTGAATGCCGATGGCCGCGTGCAGCGCACCTTGCAGACGCATCCGCCGATCCCCGGCAAAAACCTCTATCTGTCGCTGGACATGCGTCTGCAAAAGGCCGCCGAGGCCGCCTTCGATGGCCGGCCCGGCGCGGCGGTGGCGATCGACCCGCGTAACGGCCAGGTGCTGGCGATGGTCAGCGTGCCCAGTTTCGATCCCAACCTGTTCGTCAATGGGATCAGCGCGGCCGATTACCACATGCTCACGACCGACCCGGCCAAGCCGCTCTTGAACCGTGCGATCAAGGGCGTCTATCCGCCCGGTTCCACGGTCAAGCCGTTCCTGGCGCTGGGCGGCCTGGAATACGGCATCCGTCGGCCGGAAGACACGGTGCTGTCCACCGGCGAGTTCTGCCTGCCCGGGCAGAGCCGTTGCTACCGTGATGATGAGCGCGGTGGCAATGGCGTGGTCAACATGGTCAAGGCGATCGAGAAGTCGACCAACACTTACTTTTACAAGCTGGCGCTGGACATGGGCATCGACCGGCTGAGCGCCTGGATGAGTCGCTTCAGTTTCGGCGGTTCCACCGGCATCGATTTGCTGGGCGAGTCCGACGGCGTGCTGCCTTCGCGCGCTTGGAAGGCCAAACACAGTAAGTTCGGTTGGTTTCCGGGCGAAACGATCATCGCCGGCATCGGCCAGGGCTACTGGGCGGTGACGCCGGTGCAACTGGCGCATGCTACCGCTACGCTGGCCGGACACGGCGTGCCGTATGCACCGCGGCTGGTAATGGCAACCCAGGCCGGCGTCGACGCGCAGCCCGTGCCGCTGCCCAACCCGCCGAGCGGGCCCAGTCTGATCCGCAAGCCCGCCGATTGGGGTGTGATCAACCAAGGCATGGAGGCGGTGGTCATCGGGGGGACCGGCAAGGGTTATTTCGACGGCTTGCCATTTCAGGTCGCGGGCAAGAGCGGCACCGCCGAGCGCTACTCGCGCACCAGCGACGCCTACGACACCAACAAGAACAGCGCCTACCTGGCGGCGCGCCACCGCGCCTGGTTCATCGCCTATGCGCCGACCGACGATCCGCAAATCGCGGTGTCCGCGCTGCTGGAAGCGGGCGCCTGGGGGGGCAGCGCCGCCGGCCCGATCGACCGCAAAATCCTCGATGCCTGGCTGTTCGCCCACGGCGGGCACCTGGTGCCGGTGAATAAAACCAGCGCGGCGCGCAGTATCCCGGCGCCGGCCGCCTCCGCGCCGGTGGTAGAGGATGCGCCGGGCGATCCGGCCGCGCCACCCTCCGATCAGGACTGACGCCATGCTTGAAACCTTCCACGTGCGCTTGCGTCGTCTGCTCAGCCGTCTGCTGACGCGACCCCGCTTGGATCTTCCGTTGATTGGCGGCCTGGTGCTGCTGGCGGCGATTGGCCTGACCACGTTGTACAGCGCGGGCGACGGTAATCTGGGGTTGGTCGGTGGTCAGGCCGCGCGCTTCGTGATGGGCGGCGCGTTGCTGATGCTGATCTCGCGCATTCCGCCGAGCGTGCTGCGCAACTGGACGCCCTGGCTTTATGCCGGCAGCACGTTGTTGCTGGTCGTGGTGGCGGTGCTGGGCGAGGGGCGTGGCGCCTACCGATGGTTGAACTTGGGGGTGATGCGCTTTCAGCCGTCTGAACTTCTAAAACTCACGATGCCGATGATGGTCGCCTGGTACCTGCATCCGCGCCAACTGCCGCCGAGCTGGAAAGACATCGTGGTGGTCGGTGGCTTGATCGCGGTGCCCGCTGGCTTGATCGCCGAACAGCCCGACCTGGGTACGGCGGTGCTGGTGGCGGGCGCTGGCGCGTTCGCGCTGTTCCTGTCCGGCATGGCCTGGTGGCGCATCGGTGCATTGCTCGGCGCGGCTGCCGCTGCGGTGCCGGTGGGTTGGCATTTTCTGCACGAGTACCAACGCAACCGCATCCGCACCTTGCTCGATCCCGAATCCGATCCCCTGGGCAACGGCTGGCACATCATCCAATCGCAGATCGCAGTGGGCTCGGGCGGGGTGTTCGGCAAGGGCTTCGAAAAGGGCACCCAATCGCGCCTGGAATTTCTCCCCGAGCACACCACCGATTTCATCTTCGCGGTGTTCTCCGAGGAGTTCGGTTTGGTTGGCGTGATCGGTCTGTTGGTGCTCTACGCCTTCATCATCGGACGCTGTCTGTGGATCGCCATGGAAGCGCGCGAGACTTACTCACGCCTGCTCGCCGGGGCGATCGGCATGAGCTTTTTCGTCTATGTGTTCGTCAACGGCGGAATGATCGCCGGCATGCTGCCGGTGGTCGGCGTGCCGCTGCCGCTGATCAGTTACGGCGGTACCTCGGCGGTATCGCTGCTGGTCGGCTTCGGCGTGCTGATGTCGATCCACGCCAATCGCAAAATGCACGACTAATGTTCGCCGTTGTCGGCGCAATAAATTGCGCCGTGGCACCCGATGTTTGCGCAACCAAATCTATCGAAAATTTCATGAGCGGCTTCATGAATTCCCATTAACATAATGGGGATGTCAATTTGTCGCGCTCATTGCTCTTGCTTCGTTGGGCCGGTTATGGGCGCGCTGGAGCGTGCCTGCCGGTGACGTAGTAACGCATCCGTTGCCGTAAAAGGCCGCCGATGCGCGAGGGTAGCTCCCCTCAGAGACATGACCATCCATTGGATATCGCACACGGCCG
This sequence comes from Dyella sp., assembly GCA_040508515.1. Lineage (GTDB taxonomy): Bacteria > Pseudomonadota > Gammaproteobacteria > Xanthomonadales > Rhodanobacteraceae > JBEVMS01. The sequence goes on from JBEVMS010000157.1 coordinate 5,334, forward strand.
ACAGGGACGACGGCGAGCTCGGCTGCGCCTGAGGATCGATTGCGGGCGTGGAAGGTTTTCTCAAGTTAAAGACATAAGCAGTGGGGTTCGTCATGTCTTCCAAGTTACCTTCACAATCGCGACGCGATTTCATCCGGCACACTATGGTGGTCGCTCCGGCGGTCGGACTGCTCGGTCCTGGCGCGGCGCTGGCCGGTACGCCGCTGCCTGCGGCGAGCATGAGCCCGGCGACGGAACAGGCCGAGGCCGCCGGCAAGCCTTATCTGCCACGTTATTTCACCGCGCCGGAATGGGCCTTCGTGCAGGCGGCGGTGGATCGTCTGATTCCCAGCAACCAGGACGGCCCCGGCGCGCTGGAACTGGGTGTGCCCGAATTCCTCGATCGCGAGATGAATGCCGCCTACGGCCATGGCGGCTTTTGGTATATGCAAGGCCCGTTCGTGCCGGACTCGGCGCCGCAGTTTGGTTACCAGTTGCGCTTCACCCCGCGTGAGCTTTACCGCGTGGCGATCGCGGCGGTGGATAAGTGGTGCCAGAGCAACCACGGCAAGCCCTTCGCGCAGTTGGATGGCGCTACGCAGGATGCCGTGCTGGGCATGCTGGAGAAAGGCAAGATCGCGCTGGAAGAATTGCCGGCGGCCACTTTCTTTTCGCACCTGCTGCAAAACACCAAGGAAGGCTATCTGGCCGACCCGATGTACGGCGGCAATAAAAACATGGGTAGTTGGAAGATGATCGGATTTCCTGGCGCGCGGGCGGATTTCGCCGATTGGTCGGAACAGCCCGGCAAGGTGTACCCGCTCGGCGCGGTGTCGATCGAAGGAGAGCACGCATGATCCGCATGAAGCCGGTCGACGTGGTCGTCGTCGGGTTCGGCTGGACCGGCTCGATCATGGCCAAGGAACTCACCGAGGAGGGCCTCAACGTGGTGGCGCTGGAGCGCGGCCAGTATCAGGACACCTCGCCGGATTTCAGCTACCCGAACATCGCCGACGAGTTGGCCTACGGCATTCGCGGCAAGCTGTTTCAGCCGCTGGCGCGCGAGACGCTGACTGTGCGCCACGGCTTGGCCGACACGGCGGTGCCGTATCGCCAGTACGGCGCGTTCCTGCTCGGCAACAACGTCGGCGGCGCGGGCGCGCACTGGAACGGTCAGCATTTCCGGCCCTCGCCCGAAGACCTGAACTTGAACAGCCATATTCGCCAGCGCTACGGCGACAAGTTCATGCCCGAGGACATGACGATCCAGGATTACGGCATGAGCTACGACGAGCTGGAACCGTTCCTGGGCCAGTTCGAAGATGTCTGCGGCACCTCCGGCCAGGCTGGCAATCTCAATGGGCAGAAGGTGGCGGGTGGCAACCCGTTCGAAGGCATGCGCAGTCGCGCCTATCCCAATCCGCCGGTGGCCGACACCTACGCCGCCAAGCTGTTCGCCAACGCGGCGCGCGCGGCGGGCTATCACCCGTTTCCGCAGCCTTCGTCGAACGCCTCGCAGCCGTACACCAATCCCTACGGCGCGCGGCTGGGACCGTGCAATCTGTGCGGCTTCTGCGAGCGCTTCGGCTGCTTCATGTATTCGAAAGCGTCGCCGCAGACCACGATCATGCCAGCCCTGATGCAGCGGCCCAATTTCACCTTGCGAACCAACAGCTACGTCACTCGGGTCAACCTCGATTCCACCGGCAAGCGCGCCACCGGCGTCACCTATATCGACGCGCAAGGGCGTGAGGTGGAGCAGCCGGCTGACATCGTGATCATGTCGGCGTTCCAGATGCACAACGTGCGCCTGATGCTGATGTCCAAGATTGGCAAGCCCTATGATCCGGTCACCGGCACCGGGGTCATCGGCAAGAACTTCGCTTATCAGATGATGAGCAGCATGTCGGTGTTCTTCGACAAGGACGTGGCGATCAATCCGTTCATTGGCGCCGGTTCTGGCGGCAGCCAGATTGTCGACGATTTCAACTCCGACCATTTCGACCACGGCCCGCTCGGCTTTGTCGGCGGTGGCTACATCATCGGCGGGCAAACCGGCGGTCGGCCGATCCAGCAACTGGCCGTGCCGCCCGGCACGCCGGCCTGGGGCGCGGATTGGAAGCGCGCCGCGCGCGATAGCTATCTGCACACCACCAGCGTGGTCACGCACGGCTCGGTGATGTCCTACCGCGATCGCTACATCGATCTGGACCCGACCTACAAGGACGCCCACGGTCTGCCGCTGCTGCGCTTGACTTTCGATTGGCACGACAACGAATACAAGATGTCGCGCTTCCTCACCGATCGCGCCTTGGAAATCGTCAAGCAGATGAATCCGCGCCAGCACTCGCTGCTGATCCGCCAGCAGGGCGATCACTTCGACGTGCGTCAGTACCAGACCACGCACACCACCGGCGGGGTGATCACCGGCACCGATCCGTCGAGCAGTGCGTTGAACAAGTACCTGCAAAACTGGGACGTGCATAACCTGTTCGTGCCCGGCGCCTCGGCCTTTCCGCAGAACATCGGCTACAACCCGACCGGGCTGATCGGCGGGTTGACCTATTACGCGGCCAAGGCGATCCGCGAGACCTATCTCAAGAACCCCGGCCCGATGGTGCAGGCATGACGCGCACGTCTTCTTCCTCTCGTTTAGGCCGCGGCCTGCTCTGGCTGGTGGTGATCGTGATCGTCCTGGGCCTGTTGGCCTGGCTGGCCACGCAGGTGATTCGGGGTACCCGCCCGGTCACCGCCGCGGCGCAGGCGCCGTCGGCCGAGCTGATCAAGCAGGGCGAGTATGTGGCGCAACTGGGCGACTGCGCCGCCTGCCACACCGCCAAGGGTGGCAAGCCGTTTGCCGGAGGCCTGCCGATCGCCGCGCCGATCGGCACCATTTACAGTTCCAACATCACCCCGGACGCCGATCACGGCATCGGCAACTACAGCTACGCCGATTTCGAGCGCGCGGTGCGTCAAGGCGTCAAGCGCAATGGCGACACGCTCTATCCGGCGATGCCGTATCCGTCCTACGCGGGCGTCAGCGACCAGGACATGCAGGCGCTGTATGCCTATTTCATGCATGGCGTCGCCCCGGTGGCGCAGGCCACCCCGGCCAATGCGATTCGCTGGCCGTTGTCGCTGCGCTGGCCGTTGACCTATTGGCGTTGGCTGTACGCGCCGCGCGTGGCTTCCGAGGCGGTCGCCGTGCAGATGCATGACCCGGTGTTGGCGCGCGGCGCCTATCTGGTCGACAGCCTGGGGCATTGCGGCGCCTGCCACACGCCGCGTGCGCCGACCTTGCAGGAGCGGGCCATCAGCGATCGGCAAGGTTCGCTGTTCCTCAGCGGCGGCGCCGCTGACAACTGGCTGGCGCCGAGCTTGCGCGGCGAGATGCAAAATGGCTTGGGCAGTGTCAGTGAGAACGAGCTGGCGAGCTTTCTCAAGTCCGGTCGCAGCCAAAACCTGGCCGCGTTCGGCGGCATGTCCGACGTGGTCACGCACAGCACCCGCTACATGACCGATGCCGACGTGGAAGCGGTGGCGCGGTATTTGAAGTCGCTCAGTGCGCATAGCGAACAGGCCGCGCTCAGCTACGACTCGGCCACACGAAACGCCTTGCATAGCGGGAATGTGGCACAAGTGGGCGCGCGCCTGTACGTGGACAACTGCGCCACCTGCCACCGCACCGACGGCCGCGGGTACGGCCAGACGTTCCCCGCGCTAGCGGGCAATCCGGTGGTCAACGGCGCCGCGCCCGATTCGCTGATCCGTCTGGTGCTGCGCGGTTCCACCATGCCGGCGGGGCGCGATGCGCCGACGCAGTTCAGCATGCCGGCATTCGACAGCCGTCTGTCCGATCAAGATATCGCCGAGGTGTTGAGCTTCGTTCGCGCTGGCTGGGGTAACCAGGGCGCGGCGGTGACGGCAGCACAGGTGCAGGCGCTGCGCGCGGCGCTGCCGGCAGGTCAGGCGGGACCCATGACCGACTACGATCCACGCAATCACTGACGGCGCGCGGGTTGTCGGACCCATGGTAGCCTTCGGGGGATGGCTCACAAACAGCTCCCCCGAGGGCCCGCCCTCCTTCCTTCGCGCACGGGTCGGTTTCGCTGCCTGGCGCTGCTCGCGTTGATGCTCAGCGCGCCCGTCTGGGCCGAGCAGCATCCTGGGCAGCAGGCGCTGGTCGATGAAGTGGCTCGTGAAAGCGGCAAGGATCCGGCCGCGCTGAATGCCTTGCTCGACGGCGCGCGCAAGCAGCAAAGCATCCTCGATGCGATCGCCCGGCCGGCCGAAGCCAAGCCGTGGAAGGACTATCGACCGATCTTCCTGACCGACAAGCGGATCGACCAGGGCATCGCGTTCTATCGCGAGCACCGCGCGCTGGTCGAACAGACCGGTCGCCAGTACGGCGTGGCGCCGGAATATCTGGTTGCGATCATCGGCGTGGAAACCTTCTACGGCGGCAACACCGGCAAGTACAAAGTGCTCGATGCGCTGGTTACGCTGGGGCTGTACTACCCGCCGCGCAGGACGTTTTTCCGCGAACAGCTGAAAACTCTGCTGGAACTGCCAGACAACCACCTTGCCGGCCCGCTGGATAGCCTCACCGGCTCCTACGCCGGCGCGCAGGGCTGGGGTCAGTTCATGCCGTCGAGCATTCGCGATTTCGGCGTGGACGCCGATGGCGACGGGCACATCGACATGAAGAACTCGCTGCCGGACATCTTGGCCAGCGTGGCCAATTATTTCGCCAAGCACGGCTGGGTCAGCGGTGGGCCGGTTGCCGCGCGTGCGCAGCCCGATGCCGCCGCCAAACCCTTGACGGTGGCTGACAGCAAACCGCAGTGGCCGCTGGAACAGCTCGAAGCCTGGGGCTACGCGCCGATGGTGACGCTCAATCCGGGCGAGCCGAGCAGCTTGCAAACACTGCAAGGGAGTAACGGGCCGGAATACTGGTTTACCTTTCAGAATTTCTACGTGATCACCCGCTACAACCGCAGTCCGCTCTACGCGATGGCGGTCAACCAATTGGCTCAGGCCATCGCCGCGGGCGTGCGCGCCGATGGCGCGGGTGTCGCGACGCAATGAGTGGGTGGCGCGGTGGGTTGCTGGTGCTGTGGTTGGCGCTGCTGCTTAGTGGCTGTTCCGGCGGGCGCGCCACCCGGCCGGCGCGCAGCAGTGTGGCCGGCGGTAGTCCGGCGGGTAGTTATGACGACATCCGCAAGGGTCAAGGCAGTCGCTATCGCGCGGGCAGCGATAGCGTTCCCTCGGGCCCGCCGCCGGATATCAGCGCGATCCCCGAGCCGGTGCCCAAGCTCGAACCGCGCTCGCTGTACGGCAACAAGTCGCCCTATACCGTGCTCGGCCAGACCTATACCGTGCTGCCCACCTCGAAGGGCTATGTGGAACGCGGCATCGCTTCGTTCTATGGCAACAAGTTTCATGGCTACAAGACCTCCAACCTGGAGGACTACGACATGTACAAGTTCACCGCGGCCAGCAAGACCTTGCCGCTGCCCAGCTACGCGCGGGTGACCAATCTGCAAAACGGCAAGAGCGTGATCGTGCGGGTCAACGACCGTGGCCCGTTCCACGACGACCGCGTGATCGACCTGTCCTACGTGGCGGCGGTGAAGATCGGCGTGTGGCCCAAGGGCACCGGATTGGTCGAGGTGCGCGCGATCGACCCGGCGCACCCGGAAGATTCACCGCCACCGGCGGCGATCGTGGCCGGGCAGACCCGCCTGACGCCGCAGCCGGGTGCCGCGGCGCCCGCGCCGGTGGTGCCGTCATCCGCAGGGTCGACGTCGCCCGTCGACGGCGCCGCGGTGACGCAGGGTCTGGCGTCCGACGCGCCGGCGCTACGCGAGGATCTGCAAGCCGGACCGCCGGTGCCGGTGGTCGGTCCGGCGGCGGCGATCTATCTGCAAGTGGGCGCATTTTCCGATGCGATCAATGCTGGGCGGGTGGCCGATCAATTGCGGCGCGCCAATTTTGCCCCGGTGCAGGTGATTGAGGTTCAAATTGGCGGTCGCACCGTGCGGCGCGTGCGTGTTGGTCCGCTGGCCGACGTGGACAGCGCTGATCAGGTGAGCGCCAAAATCGAGGCGATGGGTCTGCCGCGGCCACAGGTCGCGGTAGACTGACGACGTAATCATGACGGCGTCGCCGCGCCGACCTTTCAAAGACTGGATTGACCACTGATGAGCTTGTTCCGCCGTTCCCTGTCCGCCGTCGCCGCCGCTTTGCTGGTGATCGGCGCCGCCTCCGCCCAGCAGACGCCACCCACCCCGCCGCCGGTGCCGCGCCCCGTGGTGCCCGAGGTGCCGGTGCCGCCGCCGCCGGATGTGGACGGTCAGGCCTGGGTGTTGATGGATTACGCCACCGGCCAGATCCTTGCTTCCAAGGCCATGGACGAGCGCGTCGAGCCGGCCTCGATCACCAAGATCATGACCGACTACGTGGTTTCGGCCGAGGTGGCCAACGGTAAAGTCCACATGGACGACCAGGTATTCATCAGCGAGAACGCCTGGCGCGGCGGCGGCGCGGGCACCGATGGTTCGACCAGTTTCCTCAAGGTCAACTCCAAGGTGCCGCTGAAGGATCTTCTTTATGGCCTGATCATTCAGTCCGGCAATGACGCGGCGATCGCGCTGGCGGAACACACCGCAGGCTCGGAACAGGCCTTCGCCGGGCTGATGAACGCCTATGCCAAGCAGTTGGGCATGGTCAACACGCACTTCTCCAACGCTTCCGGCTACCCGGTGGCCGACCACTACACCACCGCCCACGACATTGCCTTGCTGTCGCGCGCGTTGATCCACGATTTCCCGGAGGACTACGCGATCTCGGCGATCAAGGAGTTCCAGTGGAACGGGATCACCCAGCACAACCGCAACACCTTGCTGTGGCGCGACCCCAGCGTGGACGGCATCAAGACCGGCCACACCGCGGCGGCTGGCTACTGCCTGGCGGCCTCGGCCAAGCAGGGCGAGGCGCGCATGATCGCCATCGTGATGCATGCCAGCAGCGAAAAGGCGCGCGCCGACTCGGCACTGTCCCTGCTCAACTACGGCTTCCGCTTCTACGAGACGCACAAGCTCTACGACGCCAGCAAGCCGCTGGCCACGCCCAAGCTGTGGAAGGGCGCGGATAACCAGTTGCCGATCGGCGTCAGCGAGAACGTGCTGGTCACGGTCAAGCGTGGTGACTACGACAAGCTCAAGGCCAGCATGGATATCCCGGCCACCTTGATCGCGCCGTTCAAGAAGGGCCAGCAAGTCGGCACGTTGCGCGTCACCCTGGACGGTCAGCCGGTGGAAACCCTGCCGCTGGTGGCGCTGGCCGATGCGCCCGAGGGCGGCTTCTTCGCGCGACTGTGGGACAGCATCATGCTGTGGTTCCACAGCGACAAGAAAACCGACGCCAAGTAACGGAGAGCCGTGATGCAGGAAATCGACGCGATCCGCGCGCAAGACGCGACCCAGGGCTTTCAGTTTCCCGGCGAGTTCGAGATCACCGCGCTGGGCAACGCCGCGGCGGATCTCAAGGCACGTGTGCCGCAGATCCTCGAAGGGGTCGGGCTGCACGTGCTGCACGAGACGGTCAAGCACAAGCAGTCGCGCGAGGGTAAATTTCTGTCCGTCACGGTCAGCTTTCGCTGCCAGACCCGCGACCAGTACGATGCCGCGCACACCGCGCTGCGCGCCGATCCGGACATCCGCTACACGCTGTGATGCATGAGCAGTGCGTGCCAAAGCAAGGCGCGATGAAACGCGACGCGGGCCTTGCACGCTTCGGGCGCACCCTCTGCGGGATGGTGCGCTTGAGGTGAGCCAGGCAGCGAGAAACGAGTAAGGGCGCGTGGGTTCTCCTGCTTTCTCCATCACCCATGGCATTGCTAGTACGGGAGTGCCCTACGTGAGGAGCGAGTAACGCCAGTGGCATGCGCCTGAGATCGCAGTTCCCGCTCCGTCGCTGACATCGGCAGCACATGCCTGGCGTGGAAGCTCTTGCATCCCGATCCGCCGGCCGCACTTCCCTCCCACACCTCCCAGGTTCTTCGCGCCATGTCCCTGCCTCTGCAAGTGCGCCGCCTCGGCCGCCAGCCCTACGAATCGACCTGGAAGGCGATGAGCGCCTTCACCGACGCGCGCGAGGCGGACACGCCCGATGAGCTGTGGCTGCTGGAGCACGACCGTATCTTCACCCTGGGCCAGGCCGGCAAGATGGAACACGTGCTGGCGCCGGGCGACATTCCGGTGCTGCCGGTCGATCGCGGCGGTCAGGTGACCTACCACGGGCCGGGCCAGATCGTCGCCTACCCGATGATCGACCTGCGCCGGGCCAAGCTGGGCGTGCGCGAACTGGTGCACAAGATCGAGCAGGCGATCATCGACACGCTGGAACACTGGAATATCGGCGCGACGCGGCGCGACGGGGCGCCGGGGGTGTACGTGGGCGAGGCCAAGATCGCCGCGCTGGGGCTGCGCGTACGGCGCGGCTGCAGCTTTCACGGGTTGGCGTTCAACGTCAACATGGATCTGGAGCCGTATCACCGCATCAATCCCTGTGGTTATCAGGGGTTGGCGGTGACCCAGGTGCTAGACTTGGGCGGCCCGTCGCGTCTGGCGGACGTCGAAGACGTGCTGGTGGAGCAGTTCTGCCGGCAGTTCGGTTTCGACGCCCGCGCGGCCGCCCCCACCGTTCCTGAACTCCCCGCGCGTGTTGCGGTCTGAATCCAAGCCGATGAGCGAAGCTATCCCCTCCAAGACCATCCCGATCAGCGTCGTCGCCGGTACCCCGGCGGTCGAGAAGCAGCTCGGTAACGACAAGATCGGCCGCAACCGCGCCGGCTTCGATACCGAGTTGCCGACGTTGCGCAAACCGAGCTGGATTCGCGTGCGCTTGCCGCAAGGCAACGCCGTGCAGCAGCTGAAGTCGCGCCTGCGCGAGAACGCGCTGGTCACCGTGTGTGAGGAGGCCTCGTGCCCCAACATCCACGAGTGCTTCAGCAAGGGCACCGCCACCTTCATGATCCTGGGCGAGGTGTGCACTCGGCGCTGCTCGTTCTGCGATGTCGCGCACGGCCGACCGGCGGCGCCCGATCCGCTGGAACCGGCGCGCTTGGCGCAGACCATCGCCGACATGCGGCTGCGCTATGTGGTGATCACCTCGGTCGACCGCGACGACCTGCGCGACGGCGGCGCCGAGCATTTCGCCAGTTGCATCCGCGCGGTGCGCCACGCCAGCCCGACCATCCGCATCGAGATCCTCACCCCCGATTTCCGCGGCAAGGGCCGCATGGAGCGGGCGCTGGAGGTGCTCCAGGCGTACCCGCCGGATGTCTTCAACCACAACCTGGAAACGGTGCCGCATCTGTACCGCGAGGTGCGTCCCGGCGCCGATTACCAGTGGTCGCTGGACCTGCTCAAGCGCTTCAAGGCGCAGCATCCGGAGGTGCCGACCAAGTCCGGCATCATGCTTGGCCTGGGCGAAACCCATGATCAGGTGATCGAAACCCTGCGCGATCTACGCGCCCATGACGTGGACATGGTCACGATCGGCCAGTACCTGCAGCCGACCGCGCATCACCATCCGGTGGTTCGTTACTGGACGCCGGAAGAATTCGAAGCATTGCGCGAAGCGGGGATGGCGATGGGGTTCAACCATGTCGCCTCCGGCCCGTTGGTGCGTTCGTCCTACCACGCCGACGTGCAGGCTCATGCCGCCGGTGTCACCGAGGTTGCCTGAGGGAACTCATGAGATTCCGTTCCGCGTTCGTTTTGCTACTGGCTTTCACCCTCACTGCCGTTCAGGCGCAGTCGGCCGCCGATATGGGTGCCGGCTCCGCGCGCGCGCGCAAGGCCTCGGAGTTCCCGCTCAAGCCCACCACCACTGACGCGCAGGCCGCGCAGCTCTCGGCCAGCCTGCTGACGCGTTTTCACTATGACGCGCGTCCGCTGGACGAGGCGATGTCGGCCAATATCTACAAGGCCTACTTCGAGCAGATCGACCCCGAGAAGGTGTTCTTCACCCAGGCCGACATGAACAAGTTCGCGCCGATGAAGACCCAGTTCGGCAACGCCATATGGAACCAAGATCTGAGCGGCCCGTTCTCGGTCTACAACCTCTACGAGCAGCGCGCGATCGAGCGGATCAGCTACGCGCGCGGCCTGCTCAAGCAGGGCTTTGATTTTTCCGGCAACCAAAGCTATGTGCTCGACCGCAAGAAAGCTGATTGGGCTGCCGATGCCGCGGCGCTGGATCAGCTGTGGCGCGAGCGCACCATGAACGACTGGCTGCGACTGAAGCTGGCCAGCAAAAACGATGACGAGATCCGCAAAACGCTCGACAAGCGCTACGCCGGCTATATCGAACGGCTCAAGCAGATCGACAGCCAGGACGTGTTCCAGGCGTTCATGACCGCCTATGCGGAAACCACCGATCCACACACCGATTACCTGGGTAGCCGCGCCGCCGATCAGTTCGACATCGCGATGAAGCTGTCGCTGGAAGGCATCGGCGCCACCCTGCAGTCGCGCGACGACTACACGGTGATCGTCAGCCTGGTGCCCGGCGGCCCGGCGGCCAAATCGGGCAAGCTCAAGCCCGGCGACCGCATCCTGGCGGTGGGTCAGGGCCAGAGCGGTCCGTTGACCGACGTGGTCGGCTGGCGCATCGATGATGTGACCAACCTGATCCGTGGCAAGAAGGACACCACCGTGCGGCTGGAGATGCTGCCGGCCAGCGCCGGCCAGGACGGCAAGCACGAAATGCTCACCCTGGTGCGCAAGAAGGTCAGCCTGGAAGACGCGGTTGCCAAGAAAAAGGTGATCGAGATCAAGGATGGCCAAGTGGTGCACAAGGTGGGCGTGATCGAGCTGCCCAGCTTCTATGCCGATTTTGGCGCGCGCCGCGACGGCGACAAGGACTACCGCAGCGCCACCCGCGATGTTTCGCGGCTGCTGGGCGAACTCAAGGCGGAGGGCGTCGAAGCGGTGGTGATGGATTTGCGCGACAACGGCGGCGGCTCGCTGGACGAGGCCGATACCCTGACCGGCCTGTTCACCGGTCACGGTCCGGTGGTGCAGGTTCGCAGCGCCAACGGCAAGATCGAAGTGCAAGGCAGCCAAAGCGGCGATCCGGACATGCAGTGGAGCGGCCCGCTGGCGGTGCTGGTCAACCGTGGCTCGGCCTCGGCGTCGGAAATTTTCGCCGCGGCGATCCAGGACTGGGGCCGCGGGCTGATCATCGGTCAGCCGACCTTCGGCAAGGGTACCGTGCAAAATCTGATCGACCTGGATCGCCTGTCGCAAGGCGGCAGTGAAAAGCCCAAATTGGGTGAGCTGAAAATGACCATCGCGGAATTCTTCCGCATCAATGGTGGCTCGACCCAGTTGAAGGGCGTCACGCCGGACATTGCCTTCCCGCAGAACGGCGACGAAAAGTATTTCGGCGAGTCGACCTACGACAACGCATTGCCGTGGACCCAGATCGCCCCGGCCAAGTACCAGCCGTTGGCCAATCCCAAGGCCTATCTGATGCAGTTGCAGACGATGCACGATGCGCGCATCGCCACTTCGCCGTCGTGGAAGCTGATGCTGGACGAGTTGTCGCAGTACAAGATGATGCGCGACAAAACCGCCATTTCGCTCAACCTGGCCACCCGCGAAACCGAGCGCAAGCAACAGGACGCGCTGCAAGCGAGCTTCCGCGCGCGGCAGAAGGCGATCGACGGTAACGATTCGGCGCTGGCGGACGAAGATTCCAACCTCGACGACGGCCTCAACGCCAACGAGCGCAGCTTGTCCGCTGAGCTGCAGGAAGAAAAGGATGCCAAGAAGGCGGCCGATCCGCAGTTGCAGGAGGCGGCGCACATCATGGCCGACGCGGTCGCCCTGATCAAAGCCGATCCCAAGTTGGCCAGCCAGGTGGTGCCGTTCGGTGGTCATCCGCCGGCCGGTACGGGCCCGACCTCGTCGGCTGCG